>JAUZSP010000009.1 GCA_030949385.1 Gammaproteobacteria bacterium
ACCATTCAAAGCAGCAGCACAAAGCGCCATCAGACCCGCAGGAAAAAGACCCAACGCAAGAACAGTCAGGCCATTGGCACTCAGGGCAAAGCGGAAGCTGAGGCACGGTTGCAGTTCACTCTGATCTTCAGCGGCATCAAAATACATCATCTTCACCGCACGCAAATAGTAGAACGCACCGATCACCGAGAAGATCACCGCCACCGTAGCCAACCAGATCAGATCCACATTAACCACCGCCGTCAGCACCGACAACTTCGCGTAGAAACCAACGGTCGGCGGAATGCCCGCCATCGAAAAGAGAATGATCAACATCATAAAGGCAAACCACGGGCTGCGTTCATTCAGCCCCTTAAAGTCATCCAGCTCTTCCGCCTCAAAGCCCTTACGACTGAGGAACAGGATCATGCCAAACCCACCCAGCGCCATCAGCGCGTAAGTCAGCGCGTAAAACATCGAAGCGGCATAACCCTCACCCGTACCCGCCAAAATACCCAGCAGCAAAAAGCCCACATGAGAGATGGTGGAGTAAGCCAACATGCGCTTGATGCTGCTCTGTGCGATGGCGACAATGTTACCCAAACCCAGCGACAACACCGCCAACACCATCAACATCGTCTGCCAATCGGCCTGCAATGACCCCAAACCCTCCACCAACAGACGCATCGTCATAGCAAAGGCGGCGATCTTCGGCGCAGTGGCAATGTACAACGTCACCGCCGTCGGCGCACCGTGATAGACATCGGGAATCCACATATGAAACGGCACCGCACCCAACTTAAAGGCCAAACCGACAACGATAAAGGCCAAGCCCAACAACACCCCAACGCTGCTGCCCTGCTCCGCCAAACTGCTGCTGATCTCGATAATATTTAAACTGCCGGTCATGCCGTAAATAATCGACATGCCGTAGAGCAAGATACCCGAAGCCAGCGCACCCAAGACAAAATACTTCATCGCCGCCTCAGAAGCGCGTTTGGAATTGCGACAAAACGCCACCATCGCGTACATGGAGAGCGACATCAGCTCCAGCCCCAAATAGAGGCTCAACATGCTGTAGGAGGAGATCATAATCATCATCCCCAAAACCCCAAACAGCCCCAAGACGTAATATTCGCCTTTAAACATGCCACGATCTTGCAGATAACGACGTGAATAGAGCAACACCCCCATCGTCACCACATAGACAAAACACTTCAACACCACACTCATCAGATCACTGATAAAAGTGCCATTAAAGGCCAATTGAGTGCCATCGGGTTGATAGGCTAACGTTAACAACAAGGTTAAACCCAAAGAGACTTGCGCCAGCAGATAGGTGATGTTGCGCTGGCTGTCTTTTAAAAACAGATCCACCGTCAACACCACACACACCATACTAAGGAGGAAAATCTCGGGGAGGGCGGTAATAAAATCGCTCATCAATCTGTCCTGTAAGTCCGCTTAAAGCTTAGAAGCTGAAATGTGTTGCAGTAAGTTTTCCACCGTGGGGTGCATCACCTCCACCATAGGATCAGGCCAGAGACCGAAGAGCAGCACCATCGCCGCCAGCAGCCCCAAGATCAAAAACTCACGCCCGTTGATGTCTTTTAACTCCGCCACTTTCTCATTGCCCACCTCGCCAAAAATCACCCGTTTCACCATCCACAAGGTGTAGGCCGCACCGACAATCAAGGTGATCGAGGCCAAGAAGGCGTACCAGAAGTTGGCTTTGAAGCTGGCCAGAATCACCATGAATTCACCAACAAAACCCGACGTACCCGGCAGACCGGCGTTGCTCATGGCAAACAGCACCATAAAAGCAGCGAAAATCGGCATGGTGTTGGCCACCCCACCGTAATCCTTGATCTGACGAGAATGCACACGGTCGTACATCACCCCGACGCAGAGAAACATCGCCGCCGAGATAAAGCCGTGGGAGATCATCTGCACCATCGCCCCCTCAATGCCCATCGCCGCGCCGCTGCCCGCCTCGCTGCCACCGTTGGCAGCAATGCCAAAAACGATGAACATCCCCAAGGTGACAAACCCCATGTGAGAGATAGAGGAATAGGCAATGAGCTTCTTCATATCTTCTTGCACCAAAGCCACAAAACCGATGTAAACCACCGCAATCAAGGAGAGCACAATCAGCAACAGATCCAGCTCACGGCTGGCATCAGGCGTAATCGGCAAGGAGAAACGCAAGAAACCGTAACCGCCCATCTTCAACATGATCGCCGCCAACACCACCGAACCGCCCGTTGGCGCTTCCACATGAGCGTCAGGTAACCAAGTGTGAACCGGCCACATGGGGATCTTGACCGCAAAGGCGAGCAAGAAGGCCAAGAAGATCAAAACCTGCGCTTCCATTGTCAGCGGCAAATTGTGGAAATCAAGAATACTAAAGCTGCCCGCTTTGCTGGCCATGTAGATCAAGGCGATCAACATAAAGACCGAGCCAAGGAAGGTGTAGAGGAAAAACTTGATCGTCGCATAGACCCGATTTGGGCCACCCCAGATACCAATAACCAAAAACATCGGTACCAGCATCGCCTCCCAAAAGACGTAGAACAACATGGAGTCAAGGGCAGAGAAGACCCCCACCATTAGACCTTCCATAATCAGGAAGGCCGCCATGTACTGCGCGACCCGTTTTTGAATCACTTCCCAACCGGCCAGCACCACAATCACACTGATAAAGGTGGTGAGCAGAATCAACGGCATGGATATGCCATCAACACCCAAGGAGTACATGATGTTAAAGGTCGGCACCCACTGCGCGCTTTCACTGAACTGCATCGCGGCGGTGGTCAAATCAAAACCCGTGTACAAGGGAATCGACAAGACAAAGGTCAGCAGTGACACCATTAGGGCGAGCGGACGCGCGAGTTTATCGCCCGCGTACAAGATCAGGAAACCACCGAAAATCGGGGCCCAAATCACCAAACTGAGTAACGGCAAATCTGCAAACATTCGCAAAAGACCTTATAAACTTTGGACAGAAATTATCGAACCACAAACCAAGTGAGCAGCAGCAACAAGCCGATGATCATGGCAAACGCGTAGTGATAGAGGAAACCGGTCTGAATGTGGCGCAACTTACCAGAGAACCAGCCTACCGCTTTAGCCGAACCGTTCACCAACAGACCGTCGATCAACTTGATGTCACCGAACTTCCACAACAGATTGCCGAGCTTCAAGCTGCCACCACCAAAAACAGCGGCGTTGAACTCATCAAAGCCGTATTTTTTCTCCAAAATTCGGTGCAACGGACGCAAACGATTGTAAAACAAGGTCGCCAAAGCGGGCTGTTTCAAATAGATAAACCAAGCAGAGAAGATCCCCGCGAAGGCCAAATAGACCGCTGGCGCTGACAAACCGTGCAGCACAAAAGACCAGACCCCATGGTAACTTTCACCAATCTGCGCCACCACATCACGGCTCGGATCAACAAAAATCACCCCATTGAAGAAGTCACCAAACAACATCGGCCCGATGGCCAAAGCACCAATGATCACCGAAGGAATCGCCAATAAAATCAGCGGCACCGTCACCACCGGTTTGCACTCATGGCAATGAGATTTAGTCTCTTCGTCCATGCGCGTTTCACCGTGGAAGACCAAGAAAAACATGCGGAAACTGTAAAATGCGGTGATAAACACCCCTGCCATCACGGCAAAATAAGCGTAACTCGCACCGACGATTTCAGAGTGATGCACCGCTTCAATGATCGCGTCTTTAGAGAAGAAACCGGCAAAACCTGGAAAGCCGATCAGAGCCAAAGAACCGATCAGCGAGACCCAATAGGTGATCGGCATGTACTTTTTCAGCCCACCCATTTTGCGAATGTCTTGTTCATGGTGCATCGCAATGATCACCGCACCGGCAGCCAAGAACAACAAGGCTTTAAAGAAGGCATGGGTCATCAGATGAAAGATCGCCGCCGAATACGCCGAAGCGCCCAGCGCCACGGTCATGTAACCGAGCTGTGAAAGCGTCGAGTACGCCACCACCTTTTTGATGTCGTTTTGCACCATACCGATCAAGCCCATAAACAGAGCCGTGGTCGCACCAATGATCAAAATAAAGCTCAGCGCCGTCTCGCTCAATTCGAACATCGGTGACATACGCGCCACCATAAAGATACCGGCGGTCACCATCGTTGCGGCGTGAATCAGAGCCGAAATCGGCGTAGGGCCTTCCATAGAATCGGGCAGCCAAACGTGCAACGGCACCTGCGCTGATTTACCCATCGCACCGATAAAGAGCAAGATGCAAATTACGGTGATCACATCCCAAGGCGAACCAGGAATAATCTCAATGGTCTGCCCCACCAGCGACGGCATGGCTGCAAAGACGGTGTCGTAATCAAGGCTACCGGTGTACATCAAGACCGCCGCGATGCCGAGCAAGAAACCAAAATCACCGACGCGATTGACCAAAAAGGCCTTCATATTGGCGTAGATGGCGGTCTCTTTTTTATACCAGAATCCGATCAACAGATAAGAAACCAGACCCACCGCCTCCCAACCAAAGAAGAGCTGCATGAAGTTGTTCGACATCACCAACATCAACATGGAGAAGGTAAACAGAGCAATGTAGCTGAAGAAACGCTGATAACCAGGATCGTCGTGCATGTAACCGATGGTATAAATATGCACCATCAAGGAGACACCCGTGACCACACACATCATCATCACGGTCAAGGTATCAACCAAAAAGCCCACTTCAAAGCGGATGCCGTCGCTGACCATCCAAGTGTAAACGGACTGGTTAAAGACCTCACCGCCATCAAAAACAATGTGATTAAACGCAATCAGAGATAAGGCAAAGGCAGTGCCGACGCCCAAAATAGTCACCCAGTGCGAGGCCGTGCGGCCAATTTGATGACCAAACAGCCCCGCTAAAATAGCGCCCACAAGCGGCGCCAAGGGAATGGCAAGATAGAGATTTTCCATAAAGCTAGCCCTTCATGCTATCCAAGTCATTAACGTTAATGGTGCGCCAATTACGGAACAACACCACCAGAATCGCCAAGCCAATCGCCGCTTCCGCCGCCGCCACAGTCAAGATAAAGAAGACAAACACTTGACCTGCGGTATCACCCAAATAGTGTGAAAACGCGACAAAGTTCATATTGACTGCCAACAGCATAAGCTCAATGGACATCAACAAAATAATGATGTTTTTTCGGTTCAGAAAAATACCCGCGACGCTCAAGCCAAACAGCACAGCTCCAAGAATCAGGTAATACGATAACGGTACCATAACGCCCCTCTGACCCACTCTAGGCAGGCAAACCCTTCAGCACACGCTGAAAATTTAGTGTTGTTCCGATTTCATTTTTACAATGCGCAAGCGATCCGATTTTTTTACCTTAACCTGCTCTGACGGTTTTTGGTATTTGGTTTCGGGACGTTTGCGCAGGGTCAAAGCGATGGCGGCAATGATCGCCACCAACAAGATGACCGCCGCAATTTCAAACTGATAGAGGTAATCGGTGTAAATCGCTTTACCCAACTCCTCGGTATTACTGTAATCAGCACCGTGCGCCACCGCATTGCTCAATTTCTCTGAGCTGAACTTGGGCGAAGCCACCACCAACACCATCTCGGCCACCATCACCAAGCCAACCACCAAGCCCAAGGGCAAATAACGGGTAAAGCCTTCTTTCATCGGTGCGGTGTCCACATCCAACATCATCACCACAAAAAGAAACAGCACCATCACCGCACCGACGTAAACCAGCACCAAGGTCAAACCCAAAAATTCCGCTTCCGCCAGCAACCAAATGCCCGCACAACTGAAAAAGGTCAAGACCAAAAACAGCGCCGCATGCACCGAGTGATTAACGGTAATGACCCGCACCGCCGAAGCCACCGCCACCAAGCTAAAGGTTAAAAAGACCCATACTTCTATATTCATATCTCAACCCTACCGGTAAGGTGCGTCGATGGCACGATCTGCGGCCAACTGTTTTTCATACTGATCGCCCACCGCCAGCAGCTTCTCTTTGTTCATGATCTGTTCGCCACGATTTTCAAAATGGTACTCAAAAATCCGCGTTTCCACGATGGCATCCACCGGACACGCCTCTTCACAGAAACCACAAAAAATGCACTTAAACAGATCAATGTCGTAACTCTTAGTCCGACGACTGCCATCGGCGCGCTGCTCTGATTCAATCGTGATCGCCAGTGCTGGGCAAACCGCTTCACAGAGTTTGCAGGCGATGCAACGCTCTTCCCCGTTGGCGTAACGACGCTGCGCGTGCAGTCCCCGAAAACGCGGCGACATTGGGGTCTTCTCTTCGGGATACTGAATCGTGATCTTTTTTGCAAACAAGTAACGACCGGTCAAGCGCATCCCCAGGAGCAGCTCCCAAAGCATAAATGTCTTTAAAAAATTGAGCATTTAAATTCTCTCCTCAGAAATTCCTGTTACAGCCAAGGCTGCCAACCTAATAAAATAGCCACCCCTTCCACCGCCAGCCAGATAATGGTCACGGGAATAAAGATTTTCCAACCCAGCCGCATGATCTGATCGTAGCGATAACGTGGGAACGTGGCGCGGAACCACAAAAAGAAGAAGGACATAAAGGCGGTTTTAAACACAAACCAATGCATGCCATCACCCAAAATAGGCAAATCAGCCCAAGCCCCAACCGGCGACAACCACCCCCCCAAGAACATCAAACTGGCCAAGGCGGCGATCAAAATCATATTGGCGTATTCGGCCAAGAAGAAGATCGAAAAGGCCATGCCCGAATATTCCACATGGAAACCGGCCACAATCTCAGACTCACCTTCCGCCACATCAAACGGCGCACGGTTGGTCTCTGCCACACCGGCCAAATAATAAACTATAAAGAGCGGAAACAGCGGCAACAGGAACCAATCCAAGAAACCGCCCTGCTGCGCCAAAACAATTTTATTCAGGTTCAAGCTGCCACTGGCCATCAACACCCCCACCAGAGCAAACCCCATCGCAATTTCATAGGAGACGATCTGCGCTGCGGCGCGCAAGGTACTGAGCATGGCGTATTTTGAGTTGGAGGCCCAACCGGCGACGATCACCCCATACACACCCAAGGAAGTAAGCGCCAAAATGTAGAGCAAACCGGCATCAATGTCGGCCAAAATCAGACCGTCACCAAAGGGAATCACCGCCCAAGCCGCCAAGGCCGGTGCCAGTGAGATTACGGGTGCCAATAAAAAGAGGAAACGGTTGGCGTTGGTGGGGATGATGATCTCTTTGGTCATCAACTTGAGCGCATCGGCAATCGGCTGCAACCAACCCTTTGGTCCGACACGGTTTGGCCCCAAACGCACCTGCATATAACCAATAATTTTGCGTTCCGCGTAGGTCAAATAGGCCACCGCCAACAGCAGAGGCCCAACAATAACCATAATCTTGATTACGATCCAGAGCGGTGTCTGCAAAATTTCAGGTAACAACAGCATCAAATCAGGCATGGTCTACACCTTCTCCAGTTCAACAGTTGCATAAAGAGAACCGAGTGTGGTGGCCGCCGCAATGCCCGCAGGCAACCAAACCGCGCCAGCGGGAATCGACTCATCCAGCCGCAGGGGCAACTCAACAGAGCCCGTCGCCTGAGTCACTTTCACCGTCTCAGCAGAGTCCAGCGCCAGACGTTTTGCCTCAGCGGCATTGATCACCACCGCCTCCACATCCGCATCAACCGTGGCTTGCAGTGCCGTAGCACGGCGCACCAACGCATCGCCGTGGTAAATCGGCACATCACCGCTGCGCAGCAAACCCGCAGGTCGTTCAGCCAAGTTCAGACTGGCGCTGACGCTCAGACCATTATCCAAACTCAAATCACGACACGCCACTTTCAACTCATCGCGTACCTCTTCCGAAGAGATGAACTCAAAACCGTCCAGATCCAATAAGTTACCCAAGACACGCAGCACCTTCCAAGCAGGACGTGCTTCACCCACCGCTTTGGACGCGCCTTTACAGGACTGCCACAAACCGGTGGCGTTAACGTACGTACCTGAGGTTTCAGCAAACGTGGCCACCGGCAGCAGCACATCGGCCAGCGTTTTCATCGACTCACTGGCAAAGGCAGTCATCGCCACCACCTTGGCATTTTGCAACGCGGCGGTCGCCAGAGCGGGATCGGCGCAATCGCGTTCCGCCTCCACTCCAAGCAGCAGATAAGCCTGACGCGGCTCTTGCAACATCTGCTGAGCGTTCAGGCCGTGCTCTTTGCTCATGCCAGCCGGACCACGGTGTGGCAACACACCGGCCAACCAAGCACCCGCACTGTTGGCCGCTTCGGGTAAATAAGAGAAAAGCGAATCGGTCGCAACAGCAATGGCAGAGGCCAACGCTCTCAAAGCCGCGTAATGAGGATTAAGCACCGCCAAGTTACCCAACATCACACAACTGTTGTCGGCTTTTAAGCTGTTGGCAATGGCCTGATGTGCGTCGTTCGGTTTGGCATCGGCGATCCAGCTGCCCAGATCAGAAGCACCGCTCTTCACACCCACTGCCGCCGCGATGGCGGCCAGCTCAGCGACCATATCAAAAGGATCTACGCCGATATTTTCCGCCAAATTAAAATGGAATTCGTACACTTTTGGGTTAACAAAACTGATCTGTGCGCCGTTCAAACTGGCTTTACGCAGCCGGTGAGCAATCAGAGGCTGCTCTTTACGCACATTGGAGCCAACCAGTAAAACAGCATTCAAAGATTCCAGCGCCTCAATGCTCTGCCCCAACCACGGCATCACGGGTGCCTGCTCTTGATCGCTGAAATCCAGTTGACGCAGACGATGATCAATGTGGTTTGAACCCAAACCACGCATCAACTTCTGACCCAAATACAACTCTTCCAGAGAGGCGTTGGGTGATAACAGTGCGCCGACCTGATCCGCGCTGGGGGTTTTCAACAGGTCGCTGGCCACGGCCAAGGCCGCTTCCCAGCTCGCTTCCTGCCACTGACCGTTTTGCTTGATCATCGGGGTGCTCAAACGGTCATCGGCCTGCAAAGCTTGGTAGCTGAAACGATCACGATCCGAGATCCAAACCTCATTGATCGACTCGTTGTCACGCGGCACAACGCGAGTGACCCCGCCTTGCCAGGTGTGTAAAAACAGATTGGAACCGACGCTGTCGTGCGGCGCAACGCTGGCGTGCTGCATCAGCTCCCAAGCGCGGGCGCTGTAGCGCGAGGGTTTGGCGGTCAACGCGCCCACAGGGCAGAGATCAATGATGTTGCCGGACATTTCAGAGCTGATGCTTTTTTCGATAAAGGTGCCGATGCGCACATGTTCTGAACGCCCCGTAGCTCCCATCTCCCGCATCCCAGCAATCTCTTCACCAAACCGCACGCAGCGGGTGCAGTGAATGCAGCGGGTCATCTCGGTAGCAATCAAGGAGCCAATGTCCTCATCCACCACCACCCGTTTCTCTTCACTGAACTGCGAGACATCGCTGCCGTAACCGATGGCCACATCCTGCAACTCACACTCGCCGCCTTGATCGCAAATCGGGCAATCCAGCGGATGATTGATGAGCAAAAATTCCATCGTGCCTTTTTGCGCCGCAATCGCTTTGGCAGAGCGGGTGTGAACCACCATGCCCTCCATCACTTGTGTGGCACAGGCGGGCAACGGTTTCGGCGCTTTTTCCACCTCCACCAAACACATGCGGCAGTTGGCCGCCACAGAGAGTTTTTTGTGGTAACAAAAACGTGGGATTTCAATGCCGTTTGCATCGGTCACGTCAATCAACAACGCCCCACGAGGGGCTTTAAGTGCCTGCCCATCCACTTGGATTTCGACCAGATCTTCGCTCATACTCGCCTCAAAACCACTCATTCTTGCTAAAAAGCTGCCGCAGTAACCTAACAGGCTGCATTTCGGAAGCGTGCTCTGACCCCATTGGGTCGATATTTTGGCTCAGGATAACTTACGCTGCGCTGCCCAGTTTCTCTGCCACCAGACTGCGATTGTGTTCGATGTAATACTCAAACTCATGCCGATAATGTTTAATAAAACTGCGTACCGGCATCGCTGCCGCATCACCCAAAGCACAGATGGTACGGCCTTCAATTTTACTTGCCACACTGTCCAGCCGATCCAAATCTTCTGACCGACCTTTGCCATCAACGATGCGACACAACATGCGGTACAGCCAACCGGTGCCTTCACGGCACGGGGTACATTGACCGCATGATTCAGAATAATAAAAACGTGAAATACGGCGCAGCGCCAACACCATGTCGGTGGTTTCGTCCATCACGATCACCGCGCCCGAACCGAGCATGGAACCGGCTTTGGCAATGGAGTCGTAATCCATATTGCACTGCATCATCACTTCCGCAGGCAGCACCGGCACTGATGAACCACCCGGAATGACCGCTTTCAGGGCGCGACCATCCTTCACCCCACCGGCCAAGGCCAGCAGATCAGTAAAAGGAGTTCCCATCGGAATTTCAAAGTTACCCGGGTTGTTCAAATGACCGGACATGGAGAACAGTTTCTCACCACCAGCCGTTGGCACACCCAAACTCTGGAACCATTCACCGCCTTTTTGCAAAATCACCGGCACCGAGGCCAAGCTCTCGGTGTTGTTGATCGTGGTCGGTTTGCCATAAAGGCCAAAATTGGCTGGAAACGGGGGTTTGAAACGCGGCTGGCCTTTTTTGCCTTCCAGCGATTCCAGCAGCGCCGTCTCTTCACCGCAGATGTACGCACCGGCTCCCAAAGAGCCGTAAAGATCAAAGTCGATCCCCGAGCCTTGAATGTTTTTGCCTAGAAAGCCTTGATCGTAGGCCTCTTTCAGCGCCTGCTCAAAACGAGCAAAGGGTTCATCGCCAAATTCGCCGCGCAGGTAGTTGTAACCCACCGTGGCACCGATGGCAAAACCGGCAATGGCCATACCTTCAACCAAAGCATGGGGGTTAAAGCGCAAAATATCGCGGTCTTTGCAAGTGCCCGGCTCCGACTCATCGGAGTTGCAGACGATGTATTTTTGCATATCGCCTTTGGGCATAAAACTCCATTTCAAACCGGTGGGGAAACCCGCACCGCCGCGTCCGCGCAGACCGGAGGATTTCACCACCTCAATCACTTCAGTGGGGGTCATCTCACCGGCAATTATTTTTTTCCAGCTCTGATAACCGCCAATTTTCAGGTAGTTGTCGTAAGACCACGGCTGGTCAAACTGCAACGTCTGGAAGCAAACTTGATTCGTCATGAGCTACTCCAGATTGTCCAGAATCTCATCCACTTTATCGGTGGTGAGTTCGGTGTAATAAACGTGATTGACTTGCATCATCGTCCCACCGGAACAGGCGGCCAGACACTCCTCTTCCTTCTTCAGGAAGATGCGACCATCTTCGGTGCTTTCACCAATTTTGATCCCCAACTTGCGTTCAACGTGATTAATAATCGTTTCCGAGCCCATCAACATGCAGCTAATGTTGTCGCAGATAGAGACGCTGTTGCGCGCCACTGGCTCCAGCTCGTACATGGAGTAAAAACTGGCCACCTCGTAGACGGCAATCTTGTCTTGCTCCAGATAAGCCGCCACCGCATCCATCAATTCGGTGGTCAAATAACCCTGATTTTCATGCTGAACAATTTGCAGTGCAGACAACAGAGCTGAACGTTTTTGCTCTTTGGGGTAACGCGCCACCCAACCGTCAATCTCTTCACGGGCGTGAGCAGACAACAACAATGCTTCACTCATCGGTCAACCTCCCCGAAAACAATATCTTGTGTGCCGATAATCGCCACCACATCGGCCAACATGTGGCCACGAGACATCTCATCCAAACCCGACATATGAGCAAAACCAGGCGCACGAATCTTGACCCGGAACGGTTTATTCGCCCCATCGGAGATCATATAAACACCGAATTCGCCCTTAGGGTGCTCAATGGCAGCATAGGCCTCGCCCTCAGGCACACAGTAGCCTTCGGTAAAATGTTTAAAGTGATGAATCAAAGACTCCATATCGCCTTTCATTGCTTCGCGTCGAGGCGGGGTGACTTTGTGATCGGCAGCCAAAACTTCACCTGGGTTTTTCCGCAACCAGTCGATGCACTGTTCAATGATGCGATTCGATTGACGCATCTCTTCAACCCGCACTAAATAACGGTCATAAGAGTCGCCATTGGTGCCAACGGGAATATCAAAATCGAGTTTGTCGTAGACTTCGTAGGGCTGCTTTTTGCGCAAATCCCACTCCACACCTGAGCCACGAATCATCGGGCCGGTAAAACCCATCTGCATCGCCCGCTCTGGGGTCACCACCCCGATGCCGACGGTGCGCTGTTTCCAGATGCGGTTGTCGGTCAGCAGGATTTCGTACTCATCCAAATAGGTGGGGAAACGTCTGCAAAAATCTTCGATAAAATCGAGTAACGAACCTTGGCGGTTTTCGTTCAAACGTTGCAGCTCTTTTTTTATTGCGCCAGCGAGAAGGCTCGTACTGCGGCATGTGATCGGGCAGATCCCGCGCCACACCACCAACACGATAATAGGTGGCGTGCAGTCGCGCACCGGAGACCGCCTCATAACAATCCATTAGGTCTTCACGCTCACGAAAAGCATAAAGAAAGACCGTCATCGCCCCGATGTCCAGCGCATGAGCACCAATCCACAACAGATGGTTCAAAATACGGGTGATCTCATCAAACATGACGCGGATGTACTGCGCCCGTTCCGGCACCTCCAACTCAAGCAGTTTTTCGATCACCATCACATAGGCGTGTTCGTTGCTCATGGTGGAGACGTAATCGAGACGATCCATATAACCGATGCTCTGGTTATAGGGTTTGCTCTCCGCCAATTTTTCTGTGCCACGATGCAACAGACCGATGTGCGGATCGGCACGCACAATCACCTCGCCGTCCATCTCCAGCACCAAACGCAAAACGCCGTGCGCCGCCGGATGTTGTGGACCAAAGTTGAGGGTGTAATTACGAATCTCAGGCATCGGTTTGTCCCTCTTTACGAATCACGCGGGGAACCAAGACACGCGGCTCAATGCTCACTGGCTCGTAGATCACCCGCTTTTTTTCCTCGTCGTAACGCATTTCAACATGCCCCACCAGTGGGAAATCCTTACGGAACGGATGACCAACAAAACCATAATCGGTCAAAATACGTCGAAGATCGTCGTGACCTTCAAACAAAATACCAAACAGATCAAAAGCTTCACGCTCAAACCAATCAACGCCGTTCCAAATTGAGGTCACGGAAGGCAACAGCGGCATATCGTCATTCGGAGCCGAGCAACGCAGTCGCAGCCGCCGGTTAAAGGTGTAAGAGAGCAAGTGAATAACAACCGCAAAACGGGGGCGATCCAGCGCAGCAGTCTCTAACTCGTCACCAAAAACCAAACGACCATTGGCAGAACCACTCTCAACCCCACGGCTGAAACCGCTGCTGGAAGCGTCACTGGTGTCCCACTCCACCTCACCGTAACTGCTGTAATCCACCCCACAGAGATCAATCAGCTGTTCAAACTGAAACTCACTGGCGTCTTTTAGGGTTTCACACACCGCCAACAACTGCTCACTGGCAACCTCAATGGTCACCTCATCCAACACCACCTCACAACTCAGCAACTGATCTGCAAACTGGCTGCGCAGCGCACTGGCTAGATTTTCTACTCGTTCGGACATCTACCCGCCTCGCTTAGCTGACACGCGCAATGGTGCTGGTTCGACGAATCTTATTCTGCAATTGCAAAATACCGTACAACAACGCCTCTGCCGTCGGTGGACAACCTGGCACATAAATATCAACAGGAACAATGCGATCGCAGCCCCGCACCACCGCGTAGGAGTAGTGATAATAGCCTCCGCCGTTGGCACACGAGCCCATCGAAATCACCCAGCGCGGTTCCGGCATCTGGTCATACACTTTACGCAGCGCCGGAGCCATCTTGTTCACCAAGGTACCCGCTACAATCATCACATCGGACTGCCGTGGGCTGGGGCGAAACACAATGCCAAAGCGATCCAGATCGTAACGCGACGCACCCGCCTGCATCATCTCCACCGCACAACAGGCCAGACCAAAGGTCATCGGCCAGAGTGAACCGGTACGCGCCCAGTTGATCAGCTTATCGGCATTGGTGGTGACAAAGCCCTTCTCTAGAATTCCTTCTATTCCCATTCCAATGCTCCCTTCATCCACTCGTACATGAAACCGATCAGCAACAATCCGAGGAAGATCCCCATGGCCACAAAACCGGCCAAGCTGAGCTCATCCAATACCACCGCCCAAGGAAAGAGGAAGGCGATCTCCAGATCGAAAATAATAAAAAGAATGGCAACCAAATAATAACGAACATCAAACTTCAAGCGCGAGTCTTCAAAAGGCTCAAAACCACACTCATAAGTTGAATTTTTTTCCTTATCCGGTCTGTTCGGCCCGATCATCAGCCCCATAGAGAGCACAACAGCGGCAACCACCAGACCGATGATCAGGAAAATCAAGATAGGCAAATAGCTTTCTAACATTAAGGTGCTCCCAAACCAGAAACTCTTCTGGCTAACCTTTAGCAGTGTAGAAAAAACGGTTTACGAATAGGGCAAAAAACCCAACTAACACATCAGAGCTTAAAACCTGTCAGCTGGGCAATTACAATCACCTCTTAGTTGCACTGACAGCCTTCATAAAATGGTGCCGACGCCCGGACTCGAACCGGGATGGCTTACGCCACTACCCCCTCAAGATAGCGTGTCTACCAATTCCACCACGTCGGCTAAAGGTCAAACCAAAGGCTCAACCCAAAAAAACAGTTACTTCATTTTAGGCAAATCTTGCTCACCTACACCGCTTTCGCTGCCCTCGACGGGAATCAACGGCGGCAGATCATTTTTAATCGAGGGTTTTTCAACCAGCGGTGCCGAGACAGTTGACTCTTGCACCGCATCCAAAATACTGCCCGCCTGAGTGCGAGAGGCCGCGATGTAAGCCAAAAGCAAGCTGCTGGCAAAAAAGAGGATAGCAAAGGTGGTGGTCAACTTAGCCATAAAGGAGGTTGCACCGCGAGAACCAAACACCGTTGCCGATGCACCGCTGCCAAACGCCGCTCCAGCATCAGCGCCCTTGCCGTGTTGCATCAACACCAAGGCAATCACACCAACGGCCAAAAAAACATGCACAACCAAAAAGAAAGATTCCATTTAATTCGCCCCTACCCTGCCGCTTGGCAGATTGCCAAAAAGCTCTCCGCTTGCAGTGATGCGCCACCAATTAGACCACCATCAATATCGGCCATCGACAGAAGATCTGCCGCATTGCCTGCGTTCATACTGCCGCCGTATAAAATCTGTACTTTCTCAGCCACGTTGCTGTCCAGTGCCGCCAACTTCTGACGAATAAACGCATGTACCTCTTGCGCTTGCTCAGGGCTGGCGGTTTTACCGGTACCAATTGCCCAAACGGGTTCATAAGCAATGACCGCATTCGCCAGCGCCGCAATGCCTGCGCTGTTGATGATGGCATCCAATTGTGTGGCCACCACCGTTTCTGTGTCACCGGCCTCACGCTCTTCAAGCAATTCACCCACGCACAAAATCGGTTTTAAGCCTGCGGCTTGCACAGCAGCAAATTTCTTTGCCACCAGAGCATCGTCTTCGCCATAAATATTACGCCGTTCAGAGTGACCTAAAATCACATACTCGCAGCCGAACTCTTTCAGCATCGAAGTAGCAATTTCACCGGTGAACGCACCGTTCTCTTGATCTGCTGCGTTCTGCGCACCGAGCTTGATGCCGCTTTCACCGATGGCCTGCTGCACGTCTGCTAAATGAACAAACGTCGGGCAAACTACCACTGCGCTCTTACTGACCGCACTCATGCCTGCGCTAATGCCCGAGATCAGTGCCGTAACACTCTCTCGTGAACCATTCAGCTTCCAGTTTCCAGCAACCATCGGTTGACGCATATCAGTCTCTCTACAAGCCATTCCTAAAGGCAGGCAAGCTTACCTTTACAACAGCGATAAATCAATTTGAAATCGGACAAAAGTGACATTTATTGGCACACCCTTTGACCTAAAGAAAACTTTCAACGTTTATTCACACTCAACCAGCTGCAAAAGCCCGCGAGGCAGAAGATGCCTCACTGGGAATAAAAATGCAACCCTTATAAAACATTAAACGTTGCGTTTACTCAACGGAGTCACGTACCACTGAGGCAATGCGCTCGGCAATATCGCGTACTTGACGCTCATTTTCGCCCTCAACCATGACACGCACCACTGGCTCAGTTCCCGAAGAGCGCAGTAAAACACGCCCTGTTTCACCCATCTCCGCTTCGGCTTCCTCTACGGATTTCATCACCGCCGGCAAAGTGCTCAGATCCACCCGATAAGGAATGGGCACATTAATCAAAATCTGTGGGCATTTGTGCATGCCCTCTTTCAGCTCATGCAGACCTTTTTCTGAGGCCACTAGATAGGCCAGCACCTGCAAGGCCGCAATAATGCCATCACCGGTGGTGGTGCGATCCAGACAGATAATATGGCCAGAGGACTCACCGCCCAAAATCCAGCCCTTTTCGTTCAACTGCTCCATCACATAACGATCACCCACATCGGCACGTACAAAAGGCACGTCCATTTTGGCCAAAGCGTGTTCCAGACCCAAATTACTCATCACCGTACCAACCACACCGCCGTTTAAAGCCCCTTCAGACTTACGCGCCCGCGCCAAGATGTAGAGGATCTCATCGCCATCAACAATATCACCACGACTGTCCACCATGATCAAACGATCACCGTCACCGTCCAGCGCCACACCCAGATCCGCCCGTTCCAACAACACATGAGCACGCATGTTCTCCGGTGCCGTCGCGCCGCAATCTTGGTTGATGTTCAGACCGTCCGGCTCCACTCCAATGGGAATCACCTCTGCACCCAGCTCACGGAACACACGCACCGCAATGTCATAAGACGCACCATTAGCGCCGTCCACTACCATCTTCAACCCCGTCAGGGACGCACCAAAAGGGATGGTGCTTTTACAAAATTCAATGTAACGCCCAGCGGCATCCAAAACGCGATCGGCTTTACCCAGCTCAGCGGAATCCACCGTCTCAATGGGACGATCCAACAGCGCTTCGATTTGCAGCTCTACCTCGTCGGGCAATTTGGTGCCTTCGTGGGAGAAAAACTTCACCCCGTTATCATAATAAGGATTATGCGAGGCACTGATTACAATGCCTGCGGAAGCACGAAAGGTGCGAGTCAAATAAGCAATGGCTGGGGTGGGCATCGGCCCTAATAGACGCACATCGACCCCCGCCGAGGACAAACCGGCCTCCAAGGCCGCTTCAAACAGATAACCCGAGATCCGAGTATCTTTGCCAATCAAAACCTCTTTTTTACCCTGAGAGGCCAACACACGACCGGCAGCCCAACCCAAACGCAAAACAAACTCCGCATTCATTGGCGCATCACCGACCTTGCCACGAATGCCATCGGTACCGAAATATTTCCTGCTCATGGTGTTTCTCCTAATTTTTTATTTATGCGTTATTCACTGCTCGGCAAATGGCCAACGCCTCAGCCGTCGCTTTTACATCGTGTACACGTACTATTTTTGCCCCTTGCACCACCGCCATCAGCGCAGCCGCCACACTGCCCTGTAGACGTGCCTCAAGCGGCGCATCCTTCAGCACCGCAGCAATCATGCGCTTACGCGAAAGCCCCACCAACAGTGGGAAACCCAGCTCACGCAGTTGGCCTACGTTTTTCAGCAGCACTAAATTATGTTGCAGACTTTTACCAAAACCAAAACCGGGATCCAGTAGAATATTTTTTGCCTCGATACCCGCAGCCAAACAGGCCGCCACCCTCTGATTCAAAAAGTCGGCCACTTCTCGCACAACGTCCTCATAGTGAGGTGCTTTTTGCATGGTGCGCGGCTCGCCCTGCATGTGCATCAAGCAAACTGGCACCTTTAACTCCGCCACCGTCTCCAAAGCCTTTGGCGCTTGCAGAGCAAAAACATCGTTCACCATCCCTGCTCCCGCTTCTACTGCGGCTCGCATCACTTCTGGTTTAGAACTATCAATAGAAATCGGCACCGACAATTCTTGCGCCAGTCGCCCAATCAGAGGAATCACCCGTTCCAATTCTGTCGCCACTGAAACCGCCTGCGCCCCAGGCCGAGTAGATTCACCACCAATGTCGATGATGCTCGCTCCCTCAACCACCATCTGTCGTGCTTGAGCCAAAGCCGCTTCAAGCTCGATAAAACAACCGCCATCAGAAAAAGAGTCAGGCGTGACGTTTAAAATCCCCATCACCACCGATTCCGAGAGATCCAAGGCTTTATTTCCACACTGAAGCACGGGCATTAATTTACTTCTATTTTTTAGAAAGGAGGTTATATCCTGTCACTACAGACAATTTCCAGACATAAAAAAACGCCACCCAAAGCGGACAAAAGCCGCTTCAAGATGACGTTATCATGACAAACGATCAGTGCAGACTGGCAGGGCCACCAATCGAACCGTCTTTACCTTCTTTTTTGACCTCTTCATCACTGGACTTGCCTTCACCACTGCCTGCTTTGGGTGTTTTATCATCATCCCCCCAATCACTCGGCTCACCGGGTTCACGCCCTTCCATGATGTCATCAATCTGCGTCGCATCAATGGTCTCGTATTTCAACAAGGCTTTTGCCATTGCATGTAACTTATCGTTGTGCTCTTCCAACAGATCGTGAGCGCGCTGGTAGTTGCGATCAATCAACGAACGAATCTCTTCATCAATAACGTGTACGGTCTCATCGGACATCTGTTTGTGTTGCGTCACTGAGCGACCCAAGAAAACCTCTCCCTCTTCCTCGCTGTAGGTCATGGGGCCCAGCTTGGTGGACAAACCCCATTTGGTCACCATGCTGCGCGCGATGTCAGTAGCACGTTCGATGTCGTTTGATGCACCAGTGGTAACCGCATCGGCACCAAAAATCATCTCCTCGGCAATACGACCGCCGTAAAGGCTGGAAAGTTGGCTTTCGAGGCGTTTTTTGCTGTGACTGTAACGATCCTCTTCGGGCAAGAACATGGTCACACCCAAGGCACGACCACGGGGAATAATACTGACCTTATAAACTGGGTCGTGTTCTGGCACCAAACGCCCAACAATCGCGTGACCCGCCTCATGATAGGCGGTGAGGTTTTTCTCAGCGTCGCTCATCACCATGGATTTGCGTTCCGCACCCATCATGATTTTGTCTTTGGCGCTTTCAAACTCCGACATATTGACGGTACGTTTATCCGAACGAGCGGCAAACAACGCCGCTTCATTAACCAAATTGGCCAGATCAGCACCGGAAAAACCAGGCGTACCACGGGCAATCAGCGCCGGTTTAACGTCGTCACCCAAAGGCACCTTGCCCATGTGCACATTCAAAATTTGCTCACGACCACGCACATCGGGCAGTGGCACCACCACCTGACGATCAAAACGCCCCGGACGCAGCAGCGCAGGATCAAGCACATCAGGACGGTTGGTGGCCGCGATCACGATCACGCCTTCATTGCCTTCAAAGCCATCCATCTCTACCAGTAGTTGATTTAGAGTCTGCTCACGTTCATCGTGACCGCCACCCACACCGGCCCCACGATGACGACCCACGGCATCAATCTCATCAATAAAGATAATGCACGGCGCGTGTTTTTTCGCCTGCTCAAACATGTCTCGCACCCGCGAGGCACCGACACCAACGAACATCTCAACAAAATCAGAACCGGAAATGGTAAAGAACGGCACTTTTGCTTCACCGGCAATGGCTTTGGCCAGCAAGGTTTTACCCGTACCAGGTGAGCCGACCATCAACACACCGCGCGGAATATTGCCACCGAGTTTTTGAAACTTACTCGGCTCGCGCAAAAACTCCACCAGCTCGCTGACTTCGTCCTTGGCCTCTTCAACCCCTGCCACATCGGCAAAAGTGATTTTAATCTGATCTTCACCCAGCAAGCGGGCTTTACTTTTACCAAAGGACATCGCTCCTCGGCCACCACCGCCGCCCTGCATCTGGCGCATAAAAAAGATCCAGACCCCAATCAAGAGCAAGAAGGGAAACCAGCTGATAAAGATCTGCGTCAACATCGAAGGCCGCTCCGGCGGTACACCTCGAATATCCACATTGGCCTCGATCAGATCACCGATCATTGAACGATTGTCCGTTTCGGGGCTGTACGTAGTAAAGGTCTCGCTACTGGTCAATCGTCCCTCGATTTCGCGGCCATCAATGACCACCATACTCACCTGACCCGACTTCACCTCAGTCAAAAACTGCGTGTAGGTTAAAGCTTGGCTGGGTGACCTTTGGGTGCCCAAATTGTTAAAAACGGTCATTAAAATCACCGCAATCACAACCCATAACAGCACATTCTTAAGCAGGTCGTTCAATGTCACACCTCAATAATTTTGTCAAAAATGGTTAAAATAAATACAACTCAAGATCATTAGACCCTACTACAGTTTCAGCTGCCGTGCCAGTACATAGACCTCACGACTGCGAGGCCGCGACGCTTTTGGTTTACGAATCACCACCGTGGCAAAGGTTTGACGCACTTCTTTTAAAAACTCATCAGAGCCAGCCCCCTGAAACAATTTGCACAAAAACACCCCAGAAGGCTTCAACACTTCTTTGCACATCTCCAGCGCCAACTCGACTAAATAGATCCCCTTCGGCTGATCAACAGCGCCCACACCACTCATATTGGGGGCCATATCGGAAATTACAAGGTCCGCCTGCTCACCATTCAAGACCGACAAGATCTGATCCAAAACCGCCTGCTCACGAAAATCACCCTGCACAAAGGTAACGTCGCTAAAGCTGTCCATCGGCAAAATATCCGTTGCCACCACGTGTCCGCTATGGGTCACCTTTTCAGCGGCGTACTGCGTCCAGCCCCCCGGTGCCGCCCCCAGATCCAGCACCAACTGCCCCGCTTTGAGCAGCTGATCTTTTTTATCAATCTCAATCAATTTATACACCGCCCGTGAACGGTAACCCTCTTTTTTAGCACGCTGCACATATTCATCTTGAAAGTGCTCATCCAACCAGCGACCACTGCTGTTACTTTTCTTTGCCACGTCCACTCAACTCCATACGTTTAATCACTTTCTGCGTCCGCCAAATCAGCCAACCCATGCCCAACAGCCCCCCCACAAACAACAACAACAATTGCGACACCGACTCATGCAACCAAAAATCATGCACCAGCCAGAGCATCAACAACAACGCCAAAATAATACCTAACTCCAACTTAACGCCGTTGAAGGGGCTGGCTTCCACTGTCATTCCCGCTCCGCGCTGTGCTACACTCGCGCCGCTCGCTTGCGGGGATTCACGCTTTTTTTCCATTATCTAAGACTCACTCAAATGACACTCAATAAACTTCAAGAAAAATTTCTCCGCTCTCTCGCCCACGCGCTCAAACCGGTCATACGGGTCGGCCAAAACGGCCTTACTGAGAACGTCAAAGACGAGATCAAAAACGCGCTGGAATACCACGAACTGGTTAAAATCAAAATCAACGTCGGTGACCGTGATGCCAAAGCCGAGTGCATTGAACAGATTCAACAGCTGAGCAAAGCCAATCTGATCCAAAAAATCGGCAATACCGCGACATTCTATCGACGCCACCCCAAAAAGCCTAAAATTGAATTGCCGCGTCGCTAACCTCAGCGCGTCACGATGAGCCAAACTCCGGTTCCATCCGGCTCCAGCAGGCATTACAGTCTGCTGTTTGTCACCCCCTCCCAACGGAGTGCCATTCACAGTCTGTATCAATTTCAGCAGAAAATCAGCCGCGTTATTGACCAGTGCAGCGATACCAACACCGCCCAGCACAAATTAGCGTGGTGGCAAGCAGAGGTAGCACGTCTATTTCAAGGCGCAGCACGACACCCCCTCAGCCAGCAGCTTCAGCACGTTTTACAACAGCACGCTCTACCAGAGAGTCTGTTTCAAAACATCATTCAAGCCGCTGAAACCGACCTCACCTACAGCCGCTACCGCACGTTTGCCGATCTCGTGCTCTACTGCGAAACAGATTTCGGCGCACTGCAACAACTGGTTTCACAGGTGCTGGGAGGGCAGAAAAACAGCGTCCAAGCCTACGCAAAAACCTTAGGTGTCGCATTGCAACTAAGCCAAATGCTGCGCGATCTGCATCGGCACGGACAACGGGGAAGGATTTACATTCCAAGCGAAGAGCTTGAACAGTTTAACATCCAAGCCGAGCAGTTACTGCAACCCAGCGTCACACCACCAGACGCTTTGGCCGAACTGCTGGCGCTGCAAGCCCAGCGCATCCGCCAGCAGTTTCAAACCACCGTAGAACAGCTGCCCAGTGAAGCCCGTTACGCCCAACGCTCAGGGCTGGTGCTGATCAAACTGCATCAAACCCTGCTGGATGAAATGCAGCAAGCCAACTACCCCCTGCTGCAACAACGCATCAGCCTCACGCCACTGCGCAAACTGTGGCTGGCTTGGAACACCGCACGCAAAGAAAAACCCGCAGCGCCATAACAGACCGATTCATTTTTTAACAAAAGTATGTTTATGAAGATTGAAAACTACAGCCCCGAAGCCGATCTGCTAAACGATCGTGTCATTCTCATCACCGGAGCCGGAGATGGCCTTGGCCGCGCCGCCGCCAAAGCCTGCGCCCAACACGGCGCAACGGTGATTTTATTAGGCCGCACAGCGCACAAACTGGAACAGGTCTACGATGAAATCGAAGCCCTTGACGCACCACAAGCGGCCATTTACCCCTTAAATCTGGAGGGGGCAACCCAACAAGACTACCAAGATCTGGCCAACACTCTGGAAAACGAGTTCGGTCAGCTCAACGGCATTCTACACAGTGCCGCATGGCTGGGCGCATTAACGCCAATGGAAAGCTACGACGCAGAAACGTGGTTTAAAGTAATGCAGGTTAATCTCAACGGCCCTGTACAACTGACCCAAGCCTGCCTACCGCTGATGCACCAGAGTGAGACCCCCAGCATATTGTTCACCTTGGACGATAAAAATCGCGCCTACTGGGGCGCTTACGGGGTTTCCAAGCACGCCCTAAGTGGCTTGGTAAAGGTCTGGGCAGATGAGCTGGAAAACGACACGCCCTCAGGCAAGCGTCGCCGCATCCGCGTCAATGGCATCAATCCTGGACCCACTCGCACCAACCTGCGCACAAAAGCCTATCCAGGTGAACTGCCCAGCGAACTGCCCAGCCCAGAAGAAAAAATGACACGCTATCTCTATCTGATCGGCAATGACAGCCAACACATCAGCGGCGAGATCATCCGCCTTTAGGCGCAGCCTCTCCCACGGCTGCCAACAGGTCACTCACCTTCCACAGGGAGTGGCCGAACAACACCTGCTGATCCGCTTGCACATAACCTTCTTGAAACGGGATTTTTTGCTCGCCATTCAGCAAGTAGGTACCGTTGGTCGAGTTGAGATCCGTTAAATAGATCTCATTGTTCAATACCTGCAATTCTGCGTGACGATTGCTCACCGTCACACCATCCAGACAAATTTCTCCCAAGCGCCCAATCGTATAGGTTCGATCTTGCACACGTTTTCCCTCCAAACAAACCACGCAAAAAGAAGCAGCTAAAAATAACCTTGGTACTGCTTCAACTCATCGGCGGTGAGCATAAACACACCCTCACCGCCGTATTCAAACTGCAACCACAAAAAAGGCACCTCTGGGTAGAACTCTTCCAGCGCTTGCGCACTGTTGCCCACCTCAACCACCAACACCCCGTGATCCGTTAAAAATCGACCCGCATCTCGCAACATCCGTTGCACAATGTCCAAGCCCAATTCACCTGCCGCCAAACCCAATTTAGGTTCGTGTTCAAACTCTTGACTGAGCTGCGCCATCTCTGCCGTATCCACGTAGGGCGGGTTACTGACAATCAGATCATAACGCCGATCTTCAAGCCCTGCAAAAAGGTCGGCCTGCTGCACCTTGACCCGCTCCGCCACTCCGTGCTGTTCAATATTGATCTGCGCCACATCCAGAGCATCACTGGAGATGTCAGCCAAATCCACCTGCGCATCGGCAAACGCATAGGCGCAAGCAATGCCGATGCAACCCGAGCCGGAGCAAAGATCCAGAACCCGCTCCACACCAGCAGGATCAAGCCAATCAGCAAACCCCGATAAAATTGGCTCAGCCAAAGGCGAACGGGGCACCAACACCCGCTCATCAACATAAAACGCAAAACCAGCAAACCACGCCTGCCGAGTCAAATAAGCCGCTGGCAGACGCTCCTCTGCTCTACGTTTCAGCAGCGCCTTCACTTTAGCCACCTCTGCATCGCTCAGCAGGCGATCCGGCTCCGCAATCGGCTCATCCACCGGCAGATCCAAGGCAAACAGCAGCAGCCACGCCGCCTCATCGTTGGCGTTATCGGTACCGTGACCATAACAAAGATCCGCTGCGGCCAAATATTCCCCACCCCAACGCAGCAACTCTTGCAACGTCATCGCGTTATTATCAGAAATCATATTCATTTAGTTTACAGAGTAAAAGACAAACGGCATTATTGTCGCCCTTGCAACGAACCACAAGCCAGACGGCTGCAATTCTCCCCACTTACCCAACGAGTTTCACTTATGAGTTCACAACACCAAGGCGCTTCACTGGGCGACTATCTAAAAGCCCTGCCACAATACCTCCTGCCCCATCACGCCTTATCACGAGTGATCTACTTTTTTACCCGCCTCAAAACACCGCTAAAAAACCCCGTTGGACGCTGGTTCATTAAAACCTTCAAAGTTGATATGAGCGAAGCTCAAGAAGCCAATATCGAAGCGTACGCCAGCTTCAACGAATTTTTCACCCGTGAGCTAAAAACCGGCTTGCGCCCCATCGACCCGACTGAACATGGCCTCACCAGCCCCGTGGACGGCACCGTTTCACAAGCCATGCCGATTGAAAATGGTTCGGTTTTTCAAGCCAAGGGGCGTGACTACACTCTACTAGAACTGCTTGGTGGTGATGCCGACCTGACCGCACGTTTCGACGGTGGCATCTTCAGCACCCTCTATCTTTCACCGCGAGACTACCACCGCATTCACATGCCTCAAGAAGGCACACTCAAACAGATGATCTACATTCCAGGCCGTCTGTTCAGCGTTGCCGCTCACACCGTGCGCGTAGTGCCGCGCCTGTTTGCCCGCAACGAACGGGTGGTCGCGCTGTTTGAAACCGAACACGGCCCCTTAGCAATGGTGCTGGTGGGAGCGATGAACGTCTCCGCCATCGACACCGTTTGGCAGCAGAAGATCACCCCCAGCAAAGGCAAAGGCGTTCGCCGCTGGGACTACTCTGATGAGCAGGCCATCACCCTCAAACAGGGCGAAGAGATGGGGCGCTTTAATATGGGTTCTACGGTGATTCTGGTCGCCAGTGCAGGCGCGCAGTGGAGTGAGCATCTGCAAGCCGGTGAACCGGTACGCATGGGGGAATTGATTGGCCAACGGGCCATATCATCCAAATAAAAAACCAGTAGAGAGAAGGCACGCCTTCTCTCTCAGCCTATTTTTTAAATTTAAACCCGCAACTTACCCGTCAACACCCCCATTTCATCCAGCAAACCGTAACGCTGTAACCACTGCACCGCATCCTCTGCATCTCTTTCAAACCAGACCTGCGCCGAACCAAGGCGAAAGCTGTAACCCCACGCATCCATATCCAACCACATGCGCTTTCGCCCCATTGGCAAACGTTCTGCCAACAGAATTTGCAGATAACAAACCCCGTTTTCTTCGTCGTAATCACCCGCCGCATCGGTGTCCAGCGCCGCCCGACGCTGACCGTCCATGCAGAGGTAATGACACGCTTCATGCAGTGCCGAATGCACCGGCGTATCAGGGCGAACATAGAGCCGATTGGCCACCAACCCCGCCTCTTCATCCCCCCAAAAACTGCCGGTAATCGTCTCACCCTCAGCCAGCCAAATCAGTTGCAGACCGTATTCGGCCAACACCGCCTCTAAAGCCTTCGGCTCCAATTCAGCACAACGCAAAACAGAATTCATCACGCCCTCTCAATGGAAAAGGCCAACACATCACGAATGTGCTCCGCCCCACTCAATACCATCAACAGCCGATCCAACCCCAAAGCCACCCCCGCACAAGCGGGCATCCCCGCCTGCAAGGCAGCAATTAAATTGTAATCCAGCGGTGGTTGAGCCAATCTCCGCACTTGACGCTGTTGCAACTCCGCTTCAAAACGCGCCTGCTGCTCAGCGGCATCCAGCAGCTCATGAAAACCGTTCGCCAGTTCTAACTCGCCCCAATAACACTCAAAACGCTCGGCAATCGACGGATCATCAATCGAAAGCCGCGCAAGAGACGCTTGTGATGCAGGGTAGTGGTAAATAAAAGTAGGCCGATCAAGAGGAAAACAAGGTGCAACGCCTTGGCTCATCAGCCAATCAAGCAAGCTATCTCGACTCTCATCCTCTGGAAAATGAGGTGCAGACACCGGCAAACCTTCAATCACCTGATGCAGTTCAGCCACGGCAGCCGTCAGCGGGTTCAGATTCAAAAAGCGCTCAAAGGCCTGCTGATAACTCAATTTCAACGCAGGAGGAGATTCCGGCAGCAAAACCAGCAACAACGCCTCTACCTCAGCCATCAAAGAAAAATGATCAAAACCAAGCCGATACCACTCCAACAAAGTAAATTCAGGGTTGTGATAACGCCCCTGCTCGCCTTGACGAAACACTCGGCTGACTTGGTAAATATCACCCAGATCGGCAGCCAACAGGCGTTTCATGGCAAATTCGGGCGAACTGTTGAGAAAACAGCGCCGCCCATCGGCCAGTACGGTCTGCAAACATTCAATATGAGGATCGCTGCCTGCGGCGTTGGAGAGAATGGGGGTCTCCACTTCCAACACCTGCCGCTGAGCAAAAAAGGCACGAATCTGCACCAACATCTGTGCCCGCTGCTGCAACCGGCTTAACGACGCCGTTGGCCGCCACTCAAGCGCCAAAATCTACGACTTCACGCGAGAGACATACTCACCAGTACGGCTATCAATTTTCAACATTTCACCCTCTTCGATAAACAGCGGCACCCGCACCGTCGCACCGGTTTCCAATGTGGCCGGTTTGGTTCCACCCTGCGCCGTATCACCCTTCACACCGGGATCCGTTTGTGCCACCGCCAACTCAACAAAATTTGGCACCGCCACACTCAAAGGCGCACCGTTCCAAAGAGTCACATTGCAAATCTCTTGTTCCTTGAGCCATTTAGAGGTATCACCCACCGCCATCGCATCAGCCGCAATTTGTTCAAACGTGGCCGCATCCATAAAGTGCCAAAATTCACCGTCGTTGTAGAGGTATTGCAGATCCACATCCATCACGTCTGCCGCTTCCACGCTTTCACCCGACTTAAAGGTTTTCTCCACCACACGACCGGTTTTAAGATTACGTACTTTGACCCGACTGAACGCCTGACCTTTTCCGGGTTTTACAAACTCATTTTCCACAATCGTATGCGGATCGTTGCCCAACATAATTTTAAGACCGCTTTTAAACTCATTGGTACTGTAGGTTGCCATGCTGACCTCTGTTAGAATTACGAAAAAAATTGACCGGCCTATGATACCCCGAAGCGACCCCTTACAGCAGCCATCGCAATGGCAAAAAGAGCTGGCCTGCGCCATCCGCGAGCCAAAAAAACTCTATCACGCACTGGAGTTAAACCCAGACACCCTAAATGGCAGCCTCGCCGCCCACAAATCCTTCCGCTTGCTGGTGCCGCACGCCTATCTGGCCAAGATGAAAAAGGGCGATAAAAACGACCCCCTGCTGCTGCAAGTGCTGCCGCGCGAGATTGAAAATCAGACCGTCAGTGGTTTTGGCATCGACCCCGTTGGCGATCTGGCCGCCACGCAGACCCCCGGCCTGCTGCACAAATACCACGGTCGCGCCCTGCTCATCACCACCGGAGCCTGTGCAATCCACTGCCGTTACTGCTTTCGTCGTCATTTTCCCTACAACGCAAGCAATGCCAGCAGCCACCATTGGCAACCGGCTCTGGACTATTTGCACGCCAACAATGAAATCCATGAAGTGATTCTCAGTGGTGGCGACCCGTTGACGCTTTCTGACAAAAAATTGGCAGATCTGAGTCAAAAACTTGACGACATCCCCCACCTGCGCACCTTACGTATCCACACTCGCCTGCCTTTGGTGTTGCCGAATCGGATCAACGACGCACTTCTACACTGGCTGAGAAAAAGCCGCTTAAAAGTGGTTTTTGTCCTGCACGCCAATCACGCCAATGAGATCGACCACGACGTAAAACAGGTCTGCCAACACCTGCGGCATATTGGCGTGACCTTATTAAATCAGACCGTACTGCTTAAAAGAATCAACGACAGCGCAGAAAGCCTGATACAACTGAGCCACGCGCTGTGGGGCGCTGGAGTACTGCCCTACTACCTGCATTTATTGGATCGAGTTCAGGGCAGCGCCCATTACGAGTGTTCAATGCCAACCGCCTTGAGCCTTATGCAAACCTTACGAGAACAATTACCCGGCTATCTGGTACCAAAACTGGTACGAGAGGAGGCAGGCAAACAATTCAAAACCCCCATTCCAGATAAATTGGCATAACTTAAGCGTCAAAACGGATTATCGTTACATACGAGCATTTAACTGTGCCTGAATATCCAATAAATTTATGACTCCGGCGTTCAAAAGTCGCCATGCTTCACATTGTCAACTATCTATCAGGGTTAAGATTGACCCATAATGAGATCTGGATTTTTTATAACAGGGACAAATTCGCTGACAGAGACAGCGTTAGAGAGCAATCACTTTGACAAACCCCAACAGTTTACGTCTTATCATTATCGACAGCGATTTTCACAACGCCGAAACCTGCAACAGCGCACTGCGTGCTATGGGTTATGCCATCAAACCAACCCGAGTAGCAACTCAAGATGATCTAGATGATGCGCTTAAAAATGACCCTTATGAATTGATCCTCTACTGCATTGGTGCAGAGGTTCTCAGTCTGCAAGAGACGCAACAATGTCTCAATAACAATCAAAAAAACATCCCCGTTATCGCCTTAAGCAACAAACAAAATGAAAAAATTAATCCTGCTGAAATTATGCAACAAGGCGCTACCGATCTGATTCAAAGTGAAAACTTTCAACATCTAAAACAGGTCATCAAACGCGAACGCCGCCACTTTCAAAATCAACAACATCTGGAAAAAATAAATACCCTCTACAGTCACAGCGAAAAACGCTCGCAAGCGTTGATGAACAGCTCCCGTGATGCCATCGCCTACATTCACGACGGCATGCACATCCAAGTCAACGCGACCTATTTGGAGCTGTTTGGTTTAGAAGAAGAAGATATAACCAGCACACCCATCATGGATATGGTGACCACCGATCATCAGAATAAACTCAAAGAATTTTTACGTCATCAGCACAAAAACAAAAAAAGTCAGTGGCAAATTAGCGATTCAACTGCTGCACTCAGACCAAAAAACCCCCTTTAGCGGCGAAATGGAGTTCTCTCCCGCCAGCATCGACGGCGAGCAGTGTACTCAAATTATCATTCGTGATCGCAGCGATGCCAAAGAACTGGAACGCAAACTTCTACATCAAAGCCGTACCGACTCACTCACCAGCCTTTACAACCGCCAACACCTCACCACTCTGCTAGCACAAGAGGCAAAAAAAGCAAAAAATGGCAACCACAAAGCCACCTTGCTGCAAATTCGTCTTGACGATCTGGGTACCATTCAAAAAACCTGCGGAATTATCGGTGCCGATCAATTTTTAGTCGCCATCAGCAAAGTCTTGCGTGAGGTAGCTGATCCCAAAGACCTGCTGTTTCGCTTTACCGGCCCAACCTTTATGCTGCTCAGCCATGAAAGTGATACTGAAAAAGCCAAGCACTACGCGCAACGGATCATCTCTCGGGTTGAAAAATACATCTGCACCCTAAGCGGTCACACCACCTCCAGCAGCTGCTGCATCGGTATTTGCCAAATCGACGACAGCACCAAAACCGCTACCGATATTTTGTCACGCTCAGATCGAGCCCTAAATACCGCCATCGACAATAAAGACGACGACAGCAGTTTGTCTCTCTATCAACCCAACACGGCTGAACAAAGTCAAAAGCAAGTGGATCACACTTGGGCACAAAACATCACCAAAGCATTGAGGAATAATGGCTTTCGTCTTTTATATCAACCTATCGTGGCACTGGAAGGCGATCACACCGAACGCTACGAAGTGGACATTCGCCTGCTGGATGAAAACAATAAAGAGTTGGCACAAACCGAATTTCTCAATGCAGCTCAACGCACCGGCCTCTCCCGTGGCATCAACCGCTGGACAATCAACAAAGCCATTGAGCAACTGCACAAAAAACACAAATCAGGCAACAACACGGTCTTTTTTATCAAATTGACCAAAAATGCTCTACAAGATCCCGACCTGTTTCGTCACATTCATCAACAGATCAAAACCGTTCGCATCGCACCGGACAGCTTGGTTTTTGAGATTGAAGAAGAGACTGCCCACAGTCAGCTGAAGCAAGCCCGCGCCTTTGCCAAAGCACTGTTACAGATCAACTGTCGAGTGGCCATATCCAACTTTGGACGCAGTGCCAAACCGTTCCAACTGTTTAAACACGTACCGGCTCAATACCTCAAAATTGATGACGACCTGATGGAAGAGCTAAGCAGCAACAGCGAAAGCCAAGCTGTGGTGCAGGCCATTATGGCCGAAGCAAAATTGAAAAAAATCGCCACCATCGCTCCCGGAATTGAAAATGCCAACAGCCTTTCCGTGCTCTGGAGCATGTCTGCCGATTACATCCAAGGCGGATTTTTACGCCACGCCAGCGAAAACCTCGATTACGATTTCAGTGCCATGAGCGCTTAACCCCCTTTCTCAAGCAAAAAAATGAGATCTTTTCCTATTGTCGGGAAGGCCTCTACTGACATACACTCACACACTTCATGACCCCAACAAACGGCACGGAGCTTGTGTGCGCTGTTCATCACAAAAACCACACCGCTCACTCAGCTTAAAAAAAACTTAAGCAATGGATCACGTTTTTACTCACTGGATTCGCTTACGATAGAGCCATCAAAACTTTCTCCATCACCTTAAAAAGAGTCAGACGCATGGACATAAAATTATCCACACTTTCAGCGGGCATTTTAACCTGCACATTAGCCAGCTTCAGTCACTCCGCATTCGCTCTTAGCCCCATCGCCTTAGAAGGTGAAACACTGTACGGCAACCTCTGCGCCGGTTGTCACGGCAGCAATCCGGCCAATGACAAACGTCGCATCACCCGTGGCGTTACCGCCGCCGCCATTATCGGCTATCACGGCACCGGAAAATCCAGCACTGCTGAATCAACTAAAATCGCCACCTACATCGACGAAGTCATTAACGGCAGTCCTGTGACGGCTCCAACCACGCCACCGCCGCCCGCCCCGACACTCTCAGGAGCCGACCTTTACGCCGCCGCGTGTTCTGGCTGTCACGGCGCGGATCCTGCCAATGGCCGCAATAAAATAGCCAGAGGCACCAGTGCCAGCACCATTGTGGGCAAACATGGAACCCAATATTCATCCAGTACCGAATCCGCTTTAATTGCCACCTACATCAGTGGCCGCGTGGCTCCCGTACCAACACCACAACCCACCACTCCACCACCTGCTCCGGTTATTCCTCCCAGCAGCAATTTACTTCCGGTTGTGGATTTTAGAAACGGTGTCTACCCTACACCCAATTATCAAGGCACCCAAGACACCTACATCTCACAAATCACCCCCGATGTGAATCATGGCAATGAAACAACCTTACTCATTGATGGAGCCAACCCCAGCCCCAATGATGAAAGCACCTTAATCTCTTGGGACATCACCAGCATCCCCAGCAACGCCACCATCGACACAGTGAAACTCACCTTCAATGTCACCAATCCAACGGATCAAGCCTACGGCATCTATCAAGCCTTAAAACCTTGGGTAGAAAACCAAGCCACCTGGGTCAACTACGCGGCTGGACAAGCCTGGACTCAAGCCGGTGCCAATCTGCTCTCTGAAACCTTAAGCAACAGCGGTGTGGTCACCACCAACAGCAACCCAGATCGAGGCGTGTTAGTGGACACGGTCAACGTCATCGACACCGTCACCTCCGCGTCTACCTTCAACCCAACAGCCATCGTACTGACACTCAACAGTTTGGGCGTTGATATGGTGCAAGGCTGGGTTAATGGCAATCAACCCAACTACGGCATCATCATCGCCGACACCAACGTCACCAACGGTCTGGACATTTCATCCAGCGAAGATCCCGTGCTTAATAATCGTCCCAAACTTTCTGTCAGTTACACCGTTCCTAACGGCACCGCAGGCGAAACTGGAACTGGAACTGGAACTGGAACTGGAACTGGAACTGAACTGAACTGGAACTGGAACTGGAACTGGAACTGGAAACACCACACCACCTGCGGACAACAACACCCAATCCGGTCAAGCCATCTACGCCAATGCGTGCGCAGGTTGCCACGGCAGCGATCCTGCCAACGGCAGAAACAAAATCGACCAAGGCACCGTTGCCACAAAAATCACCGCCAAACACAGCTTTGTCACCTCAGGCGATGCCGATAAAGTAGCCGCTTACATCAGTGCTGCACTGACCGGCCAACCGGCACCAACCGCACCCGTAGTCATTCCTCCTCCACCTGCGCCCGTCACCTCCAGCAACGGCGCACAACTCTACGCCGACCAATGTGCGGTCTGTCATGGAGCCAACCCCGCCAATGGCGACAACAAAATTGATCTGGGTACCAATAAAGCGATCATTCTGGGCAAACACAGCTTTGTGATTGATGCCGACGCAACAGAAATCGCCGCCTTTATCCAAACCTCGCTCAATAATGCCGCCGCGCCAATTGGCAGCAACAACACCGGCACCGGCAGCAGCACCGCCAGCCCCTCGCAGCTCTACGCTGACCTCTGCTCCAGCTGTCACGGCGATGATCCCGCCTATGACAATTTTGGTATTCTCGTGGCCGCAACCGACGCCGCTCGAATTGACCACTACTTTGTGAAACAAGACGATGCGGCCAAAATCGTACCCTTCATTCAAGAGCGCAAAGCAGCAGCAGACACCGCAGCAGCCGTGCGCTTGCCCACGCCCACAACAACAAGCAGCTCCACCAGTAGCGGTGGCGCACTCACTCCCCTCTGGCTGATGTTGCTCGGCCTCATCGGCTTAGCACGCCGTCGAGGTTAAAAACTAAGCCCACAAAAAAGCCCCAGACTGTTTTCAGTCTGGGGCTTTTTTTTGCCTGCATTTTAACGCTTAAAATACTGAAGCTAGGTTAACCTTTACCCAGCACCACCTTCTGCACACTCTGGAAACCTCGTGGCAACTTGCTGCCCCGCCGTCCTCTTTCGCCTTGGTAACTGTCCAACTCATCGTACTTCAAGCGTGTCAGGCGTTTGCCACTGTAAAGCGTCAGCGACTCACCCACTGGCAGCGACAACAACCCCACCAGCTTCTCCTCACCGCTTTTCAATTTCGCCGCCGGAATACCGATGATTTTATTGCCCTTACCACGCGCCATTTCCGGCAACTCGGTGATCGCGTAACTGAGCAAGTACCCGCCACTGCTCACCGCCACCACCCGATCCCGTTGATGATTAAAGATCGGCACCGGCATCATCACTTTCGCCCCGGCAGGCACACTCAACACCACCTTACCGGCTTTATTGCGACTGATCAGATCCGCCAATTTAGCCACAAAACCGTAACCGGCATCGCTGGCCAACAGGTAACGTTCTTCTGGATCACCCATCATCACCGCCACAAAATGCGCACCATCGGCGGGCTTCAAACGCCCCGCCAAAGGCTCACCCAAGCTGCGCGCCGAAGGCAGGGTGTGCGCGGGCAAAACATAGACCCTTCCTGTGGACTCCAAAAACAGCGCCAATTGATTGCTCTTGCCGCAGGCCGAAGCTTGGAACCCATCCCCAGATTTGTAATTCAAACCCGCCGCATTGACCTCATGACCTTTGGCTGCGCGCACCCAACCCCGCTGTGACAGCACCACCGTCACCGCTTCGCTGGGCAGCAGATCACTCTCATCCATCGCTCTCGCCGCTGGGCGCTGCTCCAAGCCCGTCCGACGCGCATCGCCGTACAATTTGACATCCGCCAATAGCTCTTTTTTGATCAGTGTCTTTTGTCGCCGTTCCGAAGCCAACACGGTTTCCAACTGCGTGCGCTCTTTGGCCAATTCGCCCTGTTCCCCACGAATTTGCACCTCTTCCAGCTTGGCCAGATGGCGTAGCTTCAGATCCAGCACCGCATCGGCCTGCAGCTCACTCAAACCGAAACGCACCACCAGCTCCGCACGCGGATCATCCTCTTCACGAATGATGGCGATCACCTCATCAATGTTCAAAAAGGCGATCAGTAACGCATCTAAAATGTGCAGCCGCGAAAGCACTTTATCCAAGCGCCACTGCAAACGACGGCGCACAGTATCGCTGCGAAACTGCAACCATTCGGTCAAGATAGTACGCAAATTTTTCACCTGAGGACGACCGTTGGTGCCGATCATATTCAGATTGACGCGATAACTGCGCTCCAGATCCGTGCTGGCAAACAGATGCAACATCAAAGCATCACGATCCCATTTTCGACCTTTAGGGACAATCACCAAGCGCGTCGGGGTCTCATGATCCGATTCATCGCGCAGATCCTCCACCATCGGCAGTTTTTTCGCCTGCATCTGCTGCGCGATTTGCTCCAAAATTTTCGCCCCCGAGACCTGATGCGGCAATTCGGTGATGATAATCTCACCCTCTTCCTGCTCGTAACGGGCGCGCATCCGCACCATGCCTTTGCCCGTTTGATACATCTGCCGCAGCTCCGCAGAGCTGCTGACAACCTCACCACCCGTGGGATAATCCGGCCCTTTGATCAGCTCGTACAGCGCATCATCAGAGAGGTTCGGCTTCTCCAGCATCGCCACACACGCGGCAACAATCTCACCTAAATTGTGCGGTGGAATGTCCGTTGCCATTCCCACCGCGATGCCGGTGGTGCCGTTCAATAAAATATGCGGCAAGCGCGAGGGCAGCAGAGTCGGCTCTTTCAAGGTGCCATCAAAATTCGGTGCCCACTCCACCGTCCCCTGCCCCAACTCTTGTAACAACGATTTGGCAAAAGGTGACAGGCGCGACTCGGTGTAACGCATCGCTGCAAAAGATTTAGGATCATCCGCCGAACCCCAGTTGCCCTGACCGTCCACCAACGGGCAGCGATAGGAAAACGGCTGAGCCATCAACACCATCGCCTCATAACAAGCCGAATCGCCATGAGGATGGAACTTACCCAACACATCCCCCACGGTGCGCGCTGATTTTTTATGTTTGGAGCTGGCCGACAATCCCAATTCCGACATGGCATAAATGATGCGCCGCTGCACCGGTTTCAGGCCGTCACCGATGTGCGGCAAGGCTCGATCTAAAATCACGTACATGGAATAATCCAAGTACGCCTTTTCGGTAAATTCGCTTAACGCTTGGCGTTCAACGCCGTCGTGACTCAACTCATTGCCCATAACAGACTCTCACTGCCTCTTTAAATTTTATAGTTTGATCTGATCTTGCTCGTCATTCCCGCGCACGCGGAAATCCAGATAAAGTCTTGACCAGCTCGCATAGATTCCCGCCTTCGCGGGAATGACGGATCTTATCAGCGCCAAGTCGGGTCTTATCAGCGCCAAGTCGGGTCTTATCAGCGCCAAATCAGTGTGGCCATGCGTCCCGTCTGATTCTCTCGTCGATAGGAGAAAAACCGCGCATCGCTAAAGGTGCAATGGTCGCCGCCGTAAACCTGCTCCACTCCCGCACGGCGCAGACGGTTTTTCGCCAAACAATAAAGATCCGCCAACCAACGATCACCCTCGGCCACAAAGGCCGCTTCATCCTCGGCGTGTTGCTGCACAAAGGCCTCCACCACCTCCGCTCCCACCTGAAACGCTTGAGCAGAAATAGCCGGCCCGAGCCAAACCATCACCTGATTGCCTCGCACCGGCAGCGTTGCCAAAGTCTGCTCCACAATACCAGCAGCCAAACCACGCCAACCGGCGTGCGCGGCAGCAATGTAACGCCCATCCAAGCTGCAATAGAGCAGCGGCAGGCAGTCGGCGGTCAACACCGCACAGACCCGACCCGCCGCATCGCTCCAAATGGCATCGGCATTAGACGGAGACCCCATTAGAGCCAAGGGCGCTTTGATAATCTCTCGGCCATGAACCTGATTAAGCCACTGCGGTTCAGCGGGTAATTTAGCGTGGTGCCGTAACAAACGCCGATTCTGCGCCACCGCCTCTGGATTATCACCCACATGAGAAGCCAAATTAAACCCATCAAACGGCGCTTGGCTAACCCCACCAATTCGCAATGTGCTCAGTGCCTGCACCCCTTTTGGCGCAGGCCAATCAGGGCGCAGCAGATCAATCAAAGCCATTGATCTTCATGTCCTCTTGCAACGCCGCCAACAGGCGTTGAAAATCTTCCGGCAGCTCCATTGTCCACGCCATCTCTTCGCCACTGACAGGATGAATCAGTGCCAAACGTGCGGCGTGCAAAGCTTGGCGTTTAAAGTTTTGCAAACAGTGACGCAGAGGCGTGTCACCGCCAGCGGGGTTTCTCAACCGACCGCTGTAGACTTGATCGCCCACCAAAGGCAGATGAATGTGCGCCATATGCACTCGAATTTGATGAGTACGCCCCGTTTCCAATTTCAAACGCAGGTGCGTGTGCGCGGTAAAACGCTGCAACACGCGGTAATGGGTGATGGCCTCCTTGCCTCCCATGCGCACCGCTACCCGCCGCCGATCCGACGGATGCCGCCCTAACGGTTCATCTACCGTGCCACCGGCCACCGCCGTGCCGTAAGCCACGGCTTCGTACTCGCGGCTGACGGAACGGGCTTGCAGCTGATCCACCAAGTGTTTGTGCGCTTGCAGGGTTTTCGCCACCACCAACAGACCGGTGGTCTCTTTATCCAACCGATGCACAATGCCCGCTCGTGGCAGCTGAGCCAAGGAAGGATTGTGTGCCAATAAACCGTTGAGCAAGGTGCCATCGTGGTTACCCGCCCCTGGGTGCATCACCAACCCAGCCGGTTTGTTGATCACCATAACGGCCTCATCTTCAAACAAAATATCCAGCGACATCGGCTCCGCTTGCGCTTGGCTAACCACCTCCAGCTGCACCTTCAATACAATCTGCTCGCCACCAAGCAATTTATGCCGTGGCACCGACGGTTTGCCATCCAACAGCAGATGCCCTTGTTTGATCCAGCCACTCAAACGGCTGCGAGAGTAGTCTGGCAGCAGCTTGGCCACGGCCTGATCGAGGCGTTTACCCGCCCATTCGGGGGGAATTTCTAAGCTTTCTTCTACGGTTTCAAACATAATTAAGACAAATCCTGGCGGTTCAACCACCCTGCAAGCAATGATTGGGTATAATACGCAACTTTGCTGCTCTTTAGATGGAAAACTCGATGAAATTTCGCCTGTTACTGATCTCAATCACTTTGTTACTGAACGCTTGCGCTTCCTTGGAGAAGGAGGAGTCGGCTGATTGGAAGGCAGAACAGTTTTATAAACAGGCCAAACGTGATCTGGACAAAGGCAGTTTTGAACAAGCCATCGCCAACTTTCAGCTGCTGGAAGCCCGTTATCCTTTTGGCTCCTACACTCAACAAGCGCAGCTCGATCTGGCTTACGCGTATTACAAATTTGATGAGCACCTCTCGGCCATTTCATCGGCGGATCACTTTATTAAGCTGCATCCACGACATCAAAACGTCGATTACGCCTACTATCTGAAGGGCTTGGCCAATTTTCATCGTGGCCAAGGTTTAACAGAAAAGTTCTTTAAGCGCGATTACAGCAAAATCAATCAGCGTCAACTCAAAGACGCTTACCAGAGTTTTGATACCTTAATCCGTAAGTTTCCCGACAGCCGTTACAACGCCGATGCCCGTCAGCGAATGATTTTTCTGCGCAACAAAATGGCGCAACACGAGCTGCAAACGGCGCAGTACTACTTCAAACGCAGCGCCTACATCGCCGTCGTCAATCGCGGCCACTACATACTGAGCCACTTTGACGGTGCGCCCAGCATCCCCAACACCCTCGCACTGATGGCACAGGCCTATGAAAAATTGGATATGCCAGAGTTAGCCAAAGAGAGTTGGCAGATTTTGCAGGAGAATCAAGCGGATCATCCGGCTTTGGCGAGCCGTTGAGAGTTTCAGGCAAACTGTTTTCGCTTCCGTATATCTCACTTTTTGGGTGGTATACAAAACTGTATAATCACTTGTTATATTGCTCAAAACCAAGCGTCGTGCCAAAGGGGATAAATATTTATGGAATTATCAGTTCTAACAAAAAAGAGACGAGAGCATATTAAGTCGTGTCGTGATAATAATGATAATTCACATGGAATAATAGCTGGTCTATATTCCGACCCTTCTCATTTTATCTATGAGATTTTGCAAAACGCAGATGATGCGGGTGCATCAGAAGTAATATTTGGATTAACACTGAAGTCATTATCAATAACACATAATGGCAATAAACTATTTAATTTTGACGATGTTGACTCTATAACAACCGTTGGTTCATCAACAAAAAAGGATGATGTAAATTCAATAGGCACATTCGGAGCAGGTTTCAAGTCTGTTTTTGCAATCACAAAAACACCACATATCCATTCAGGAAACTTTCATTTTAAAATTACCAACTTCATAGTTCCAGAGGAAATAGCCCCAGCAAATATTGGTGAAAAAACTACACAGTTCACTTTGCCATTTAATCATCCTGGCATTTCCTCTGATATTGCTTACAAGCAAATATCTGATCGTTTGCAAGCATTGGAATCAGAATCGTTGTTATTTTTGCATAATATTAAAGAAATTCAATGGAGGACTGAAACTGATAGCGGGCATTATCTATCAGAAATTGACGGTAATAAGGCAAGTTTGATCTCCATGGTTAATGAAGAGGGCAACCTGACAGAATATTTTTGTTCACAAAAAATATTGAAGTTGATGATACAATGCTAAATATCATTGTTGCTTATCCATTAAATAGCAATGGGGAAATCGTTCCAGTACATGATTCTAAATTATTTGTATTCTTTCCAACGAATGAAAGAATCGGATTCAAATTTTGGTTCACGCCCCGTATAAAACGACCCCCAGTAGAGAGTCGATTCCTTTTGATGATAGTCAAAATCTGCTTATTACAGCGGAATTATCCGCTTTAGTCTCCGAAAGTATAATCGGTTTAAAAAATAGTGGCTTACTGAATGTTGATGTTCTATCAATACTACCAATTGATTCTGAAAATGAACATCCAATATATTGTGCGACATTCCACAAAGTTAAGTCTATTTTTTACAAATGAGGCACTATTGCCAACGGTAACTGGGGGTTATGAAAGCGCAGATAAGACCATACTAGCAAGAGAAAGAGAGTTAACTAACCTGTTGGAAAATACAGATTGCTCAAAACTTTTCAACAGAAAAACTTGGCTGAATACCGATATAACATACGATAAAACAAGGATATTAAGGGATTATTTGACTGGAGAGTTAGGTATACCTGAAATTACGATGCAAAAGTTTTGTTCCGAAATTACTGAAGAATTTATCAAGGTAAAGCCAGATAGCTGGATTGTAGAATTTTATTCAAGTATTACAAAAACAAAGCCCTTTATAGAGTTAGTGCAGGCTACCAAAAAAGGGGGTTTTACGTGAGCGCCCAATTATTAGACTAGAAGATGGCTCGCATATTTGCCCTGAGAATAGTTCAGGAGACATACAGGTTTATCTACCAACAAAAGATGATTCGAAGTTTAAAACAGTAAAAAGGGCTTTAGTTGATATTGACGAATCCAGTGAGTTCCTAAAAAGCCTTGGTCTTGTAGCCCCAAGTCAGATTGCAGAAATTAAGGAATTCATTATTCCAAAATATCAAGGCGCTATTATAGAGAAAGAGGAGTACATAGAGGATGTTAAATTAGTCATAGGAACTTGGGTGGACTCTAACCAGTATCAAAAAAATGAAATATGTGATCTGCTAAAATCATGTTGGTTTGTCCGTAGTAAAAATCAGGTGGGTGATATTTCTTTCCAAAAGCTGGAGGATACATATGTATATTTCGATTCAAAAATATTATTAAGTTGGTTTTCTGAAGGAACAGATAAAACAATTTATTTTATTCATATTGGTTTAGAGATTACTAATGAAATTAAAGACTTTTTCAAGTGCCTTGATGTAGATGACACTTTAAAAATAATTGAAGAGGAAGATTCTGTTTCAAATATAGATAGTCGGTATGTTCAACGTATAGATGGCTTTAATCCAAACATCAAAATCAACGGTCTAGAATATTCACTTGAAAATATCAATAAATTTCGCTCTACTTTTTGTGGCAATTTTTATTAACTAACAACCCCAGCAGGTTGTCTGGACGAACAAAAAGGAAAAACTACTTATACGAGGAATTTAGGACAGGAGACATCGAAAATGCTGAAATTTTGGAATCTTTGAAAGGAAAATACTGGCTATACAACAAAGAATCAATCCTAATTGAAAAGCCATTATCAGAAATATTGCTCAATGACTTAAACGACGACTATAACAAAGACCATAATAATACCGAAAAACTGGTTAAAGTGCTTGAGTTGAAACTCAATAAGGTTTCAGAGTTTGAAGAAGAAACTGGGTTAAAAGTTGTTAATAGAGAAAAATATGAGAAATGGATGAATGCACAAAGTGATGATTCCAGTGAAAATAATGAAGAATCTGTTTGGAGTCCTGACGTAAGCCCAGAAGAAGCAAACATAAGTATTGATGAGTCTGACTTTCAAGATCATTCACAAGAAGATTTATCTGGTCAGGGCACAAAAGAAAGCTCTGAAACTGATGATGCGGATAATAATGGTGACAATTCAAACAAACCCAAAGATAGTAAAGCGATAGGTGATTGGGGAGAATCTATTGCCAATGAATACTTGGTAAGAAAGTTTCCGAACAACGAAGTAGTTTGGCTAAATAAAAGTGGGAATGTCGGCAAGGGATACGATTTTGTAATAAGAGATAATGGCGAAGATATTGCCTACTACGAAGTCAAAAGCAAAACAGACGAGGTACCGCAACTATTTCTAATATCTGGTACACAGTGGGGCTGGGCGAGGAAATTACATAACTCAAAGAAAGGGGAAATGTATAAAATTTTGTTGATTTCTAATGCGGGCAAAAAAGAGCCGAAAGTTAGAGAAATAGTAAACCCTATTGAACTTTGGAATTCTGGAGAATTATATGCGGATCCAGTAAAAATTGAGCTGTAGCAGCATGAAAACGCAATATAACAAGGCGCTACACACGGACAAAATAAAGCTGCGTTCGTTCCTCACTACGCTTTATTTGTAAGCGCTCAATAAACCCCACCTTGAAGTGAGCAGTCACATCGCGTAGACCTTAAACTGAATTACTCACATTCCAAGGCAACAGCGCCTCAATCTCTTCAACGCAGTTGGCCTTGGGCAGTTCCGTAAAAACCCTTTTGAGGTAATGATACGGTTCTACCCCATTGGCTTTGGCCGTTTCAATCACACTGTACAGTGCCGCACTGGCCTGCGCCCCTTTTGCTGTATCACTGAAGAGCCAATTTTTTCGACCAATCACAAAGGGACGAAGGGCGTTTTCGGCTCCGTTGTTGTCAATCTCCAGACGACCGTCTTCAAGGTACACCTGCAACTTCTGCCAATTCTTATCCAGATAGCTCAACGCTTTACCCAACAGTCCTTTGGGCAAGACGTGATTCTGATTTTTGTCGAGCCAGGCTCGGAACTGTTGCAAGATCGGTTTGGCCTGCTGTTGCCGCACCCGTTTGCGCTCGTCGGGTGGCTGATCTTTGATCTGGCGTTCAATGCCGTAGAGCTTGCCGATAAAACTCAACGCCATGTCGGCTTTGCCGCTTTTGCTTTTGCCTCTGTTTTTTCCCTTCGGTTTGTTGGCCATTTGCGCCTCGATGAATTTACGTCGAGCGTGCGCCCAACAACCCAGAAGTTCGATCCCTGCCCACTGACCCAGAGCGTGGTAAGCGGCGTAGTCGTCGCTTTGCAAATAACCCTGATACCCGTCCAACAGCTGCTGGGCTACGGCACTCGCACGGCTCGCTGCGTAATGGAACAAGATGATGCGTTTTTCTGCTTCTCCACCACGGCGAATCCACATGTAAGAGCGTTGTTGAGCGCGGCGTTCGGTTTCATTGAGTACCTGTATCGGCGTCTCATCCATTTGAATCATCGCGCCTGCAAGCAGCTGATCTTGCAGTAAGTTGAGCAGTGGTTGAAGTAATTGACCCGAGCGGATCATCCAATAGGCTAAGGTTTGACGACTCAGCTCAATGCCGTGACGTTTTAGAATGTGGTGTTGTCGATAGAGCGGCAGAGCATCTTGGTATTTGGCAACGGCAACGTGTGCCAGCAACCCGGGGGCGGCGTTGCTTTTGGGAATCGGTTGCGCAGGCAAGGGGGCGGTGATCGGGGCGCTTTCACAGCGACGACAGGCGTATTTTTTTCGAACGTGAAGCAAGACCCTCAGTTGAGCCGGTATGATCTCCAGCTGTTCGCTGCTGACCTCACCAATGAGGTGGCGTTGGCAACCACAGGCGCAGCGCTTCTCTTCATCGGACAGGTCGTGTTCAATCCGAATCCGAGGCAGATGCTCGGGTAAGGGTTTGCGTCCCCGAGGTTTGGCGCGCGTCTGTGGGGCTGACTCACTTATGACGTTAGAGTCCTGCGCGTCCTGCGCGGCTTCCTCGACCTCGACCTCAGACGCTTCACTCTCTTCAAACGCTTCCGCTTCGTTAAAGAGGTCGTCTTGAACCTCACTTTTTTGTTGTTCACTGCTGCTGGAAAATTGTTTTTGCTGATAAAGACGCAGGTACTCTTCTAGAACCAAAATGCGCTGTTGTTGCGTCACAATGAGCTGTTGCTGCTCCTCAAGGAGAGCGTGTAGTGTTTTTACACTGCTGCTGAGAGGGTCACTGTTTTGGCGCGTTGTCATCAGAGCATTTTAACGCAAACCGAATGAGATTAACCTACGGAGTGAAAAAAGAGGCGTTCGTGTGGTTTATTATTCCAAAGATCAAATCCGTCCAGCAGTCGGTTTAACTCACTCACTGTGAGGGTCAGAGGTTCGCCTTCCTGCCACTCAGGCCATTTGAAGCGCTGTTTCTCCAGCCGTTTGTACCAGACGATAAAGCCGTTACGCTCCCAACAGAGCAGTTTGATTTTGTCTCGCGCTCGGTTGCAAAAGACAAACAGGGCTTCACTCATGGGAGGCAGATCCATCTCTTGCTCGACCAACAGGGAGAGACCGTTAATCGATTTACGCATGTCTACGGGGACGGTGTAGAGGTAGACGCTCACGTTGTCGCTCGGTCTTAACATCCTTTTGACCCTAGGCTGGCGTAGAGAATCGGTAAGACTTGGCTCAGTTGATCCAAGGGAACCGACAGTGAAACGCCATTAATACAGAGGTGCACAGGCTGATGGGATCTTGAGGGGACAGTGGAGGAATCAGGGCTGATCTGAAGGGCTTGAAAACGGGCTTTGACTGCGGTCTTCGTTGGTTGAGTGGAAACGTGAATGACACGAGGTTGCAGCCGCCGACGCCAGAGACTGAAATTGGCCAAGGTGATGCGAGCCTGTTGGCAGTAGGCTTTTTGGGTCAGACCGCTCTCGCTCCATTGGTTTAGGTGACGGTGCCATTGGGCTACTTTTGTGGTGCTGGTTTTGCTCATGAGGACCTCCTGTGAATGTGGAGGTACCGTAACTCAGACGTTCTGGGATGTTTAGGTGGGGTTTATTGAGCGCTTACGCACTAACCAAAGGGCAGTGCGCCGATAAAACCAAGCACTCAATCATGACATACAGTGGTCTTGCTCGTCATTCCCGCGAAGGCGGGAATCTATACAAGACAATCAAACTCTCATGTGGATTCCCGCCTTCGCGGGAATGACGAGAGTTACGATGCACTTATTTTTTAACCAACTACGCAACATCAGTTCTTAATTGAAAAAGGAGTATTGAAATGAGCACATTAAGTTTAAGGTTACCCGATTCACTGCACAAAGAAGTGAAGTCCTTAGTTCAGAAGGAAGGCGTTTCAATCAATCAATTTATCTCATCTGCCGTTGCCGAAAAGATGTCGGCCTTATTGACAGAAAGTTACTTAGAAAATCGATCTTTGAAGGGCGATAAAACATCCTTTCTTCACGCAATGACAAAAGTTCCTGATGTCGAACCAAGTGACGAAGATAAGTTATAGCCAACCTCAACGATGATAAGCCGAGGTAATCGGGTAACGTCGATCACGTCCAAACGCCCGCTGCGTCACCCGCACTCCCGGTGGCGCTTGACGGCGTTTGTACTCATTGATCACCACCATGCGCATCACCCGCTGCACCGTTTGGCGCTCAAACCCCGCCGCCACCATCTGCTCTAAAGACTCATCGCGCTCCACAAAACGCTCCAAAATGGCATCTAAAATAGCGTAGGGCGGCAAGCTGTCTTCGTCTTTCTGATCCGGTGCCAACTCCGCCGACGGCGGACGCACAATGACTCGCTCAGGAATCACCTCCTGCTCACGATTGCGGTAACGCGCCAAACGATAAACCAAGGTTTTTGGCACGTCTTTCAATGGGGCAAAACCGCCTGCCATATCACCATAAAGGGTAGCGTAGCCCACCGCCATCTCGCTTTTATTGCCCGTGGTGAGCAAAATTTTGCCCTTTTTATTCGAAATCGCCATCAAAATCACCCCACGGCAGCGCGCCTGAATGTTCTCTTCTGTGGTGTCGGCTTTCAAACCAGCAAACTCATCCTGCAAGGCAGTCAAAAACCCCTCAAACAGCGGCTCAATGGAGATGGAGCGGTACAACACCCCCAAACTCTTCGCCTCCGCTTCTGCGTCCTGCCGACTCATATCAGCGGTGTAGCGAGAAGGCATCATCACCGCCTCCACTTGATCGGCACCCAGCGCGTCCACGGCAATCGTCAAGGTCAACGCCGAATCAATGCCACCGGAAAGCCCAATCACCGCACCCTTGAAACCGTTTTTGGTCACATAATCACGCACCCCCAACACCAAGGCTTGATAGGTGGCCGCCTCTTCGCTCAACTCTTCTACTGGATTAACGCACAACGGCGTTAGCTCACCTTCAGCGTTAATCTCAAAGGGCAACAGCGCCTCTTGAAACGAGTGACCTTGCAACACCACCTTGCCCTTCGCGTCCAACAGCATCGAATCGCCATCAAACACCAACTCATCTTGGCCGCCCACCTGATTGACGTACACCAACGGCAAGCCCGTCTCAGCACTGCGCGCCTGCAGCACCGCTCGGCGCTGCTCGCCTTTGCCCCAATGAAACGGCGACGCGTTCAGATTCAACAACAACTGCGCCCCCGCCTCTTTCGCTTGCGCTGCCACCTTGGCCGTCCAGATGTCTTCACAGAGACTGATGCCCAGTTTCAGCCCGCGAAACGCCACCACACACGGCTGATCTCCGGCGATAAAATAGCGTTTCTCATCAAACACACCGTAATTGGGCAGCTGCTGCTTATGATAAAGCGCCAACACCTCGCCCTCGCTGAGCAGCATGGCGGAGTTGTAAAGCCCCCTTTGGCCAAAGCTGGGCAGCCCAAACAGAATCGCCACACCCTTGACCGACCGCTTCAATGTCTGCACCGCCGCTTCAATGCGCGCTTGCAGACCTGGGCGCAGCAGCAGGTCTTCGGGGGGGTAGCCCAACAGAGTCAATTCAGGGAAGATCACCAGATCCGCAAAGCAGCGTTGGCGCGCTTCGGTTGCAGTGGTTACAATCAATTCGGTGTTTCCAACAACATCACCCACCGTCGGGTTTATCTGTGCAATGACAATACGCATAACGTTTAACAGTACTCGTAAAGGGGCAACGCCCGTGATTTTGGCAGGCCGTATTCTCCCTTATCCCAGCTCAATTCGCAAAATGCCAAACAAACTGCAATGACAGCGAACCTTCATCATCCCGACCGAGCCAATAAACGCCTGCTGTCACTGCTGGACGGTTATCGTCTTCTGCTGACCTTCATCCTAATGAGTGTTGTTCTACTGGAAGTGGGGGATGCTTTTTTAGGCTCCAGCAAACCTCTGCTGTTTTTAGTCACCACGGCGCTTTACGCCATAACCAGCGTCGGTTTTTTACTCTCAACCCACTTCAAACCCTCGACTTTCGAACAGCAACTGTGGCGGCGTGCGAGTGCGGACATCGTTTTTATTGTCGCGCTGATGCACAGCAGCGGCGGCATCAACAGCGGTTTGGGCATGTTGTTGATCATCAGCATCGCCGGTTTCGGCGTTTTGATGTCGGAACGTTTGGCGCTGCTGTTTGCCAGTTTGGCCAGTTTGGCCATTTTGGCCGAGCAGTTCTACACCCACCTCAATCTCGGTCAGAGCAGCACCCACTACCCACAAGCGGGCATTCTCGGCGCGACCCTGTTTGCCACCGCACTGCTGGCGATGATGCTGGCGCGTCGCAGCCGTGAAAGCGAAGCTCACGCCACTCAGAGCCAAATCGACCTGAAAAACATGGCGCAACTGAACGCCCTGATCATCGAAAAAATGGAGTCGGCCATTTTAGTGGTGGACAGCCGCCAACAGATTCGCCTTGCCAACCAGAGCGCCCGCACACTGCTCAAACTCGGTCACCTTGGCTCACAAGCCGCACTCAAACAGCACGCACCTCGACTGCACTACTCGCTCAACCAATGGCATCACGCCAACAAAGAGCTGCCCTGTTCGATCAAAGAACCCAACAGCCAGAGCGAAATCCAGCCCCATTTCACCCCACTGGAAGATCAAGGCTGGCTGATCTCACTGCAAGACACCTCCGCCATTCGCGCCCAACTGCAACAGCTTAAACTCGCCTCTCTCGGCCATTTGAGCGCCAACATTGCCCATGAAATCCGCAACCCACTCAGCGCCATCAGCCACGCTTCACAACTGCTGGCCGAGTCGCCAAACATCAACGTCGAAGAGGGCCGCTTGCTGGAGATCATTCTCGATCACGGCCAACGCATCAACCGCCTGATTGAAGACGTGATGCAAATTTCTCGACTGAAAAAATTCAGCGGTCAGGCGATAAAATTGCACCCCAGCCTAGAGCAGTTTGCCCACGATTTTTGCCAACAAGAAAAACTACCCAGCGCGCGTTTGCAACTGCATTTCTTCAACGAAAATCCTTCGATTTACATGGAATCTCTGCATCTGCATCAGGTGTTGTGGAATTTATGCTGCAACAGCCTCAAACACGGCGGCCAAAAGAACATTAAGATCAAAATAGAGTCTGGCAACGACCCCGACACCGGTCAGCCGTTTTTAGATCTGTGTGACAATGGCCACGGCGTTTCTCAAGCACAGATCGACAAACTGTTTGAACCCTTCTACACCACCAGCCACAGCGGCACTGGTTTGGGCCTGTTTATGGCACGGGAACTGTGCCGTTTTAACGGTGCCTCTTTACGCTACCTTGTCGAGCCACAAGGCAGCCGCTTCCGCATTGTTTTTAATCAAGATTTGGACACCCTCACACCATGAAACCCGCCACCGTTCTGATCGTTGACGATGAAGCCGATATTCTTGAGCTGTTGGAGATCACCCTCAAGCGCATGGGCATTCAAACCCGCTGCGCCATCAATCTCAAGCAAGCACACGACGCTCTAAAACAGCAGCACTTTGACCTCTGCCTGACCGACATGCGCCTGCCCGATGGCAACGGTCTGCAACTGGTAGAACATCTGCAACAACAGCATCCAGAGCTGCCCGTGGCGGTCATCACCGCCCACGGCAATGTGGAGTCTGCCGTGGAAGCCCTGAAAAAAGGCGCGTTTGATTTTGTCTCCAAACCCGTGGATCTCAAGGTGCTGCGCAACCTGATCAACACCGCCCTCAAGCTGGAACGCACCGCAACCCCAACACCTCAGAACGAAAAGCAGAACGGCTCGCGTCCCTTGCTCGGCCATTCAAAACCGATGATGCAGTTGCGGCGCACCATCGCCAAGCTGGCGCGCAATCAAGCGCCAGTTTACATTTGTGGTGAATCCGGCACCGGCAAAGAACTGGCTGCGCGGCAAATTCATCAGCAAGGTCCTCGCGCCCAGCGGCCGTTTATTGCCATCAACTGCGGTGCCATTCCCAGCGAATTGATGGAGAGTGAATTTTTTGGTCATCTCAAGGGCAGCTTTAGCGGAGCGGTAAACACTAAAGACGGTCTGTTTCAAGCCGCTGAAGGCGGTACGCTATTTTTAGATGAAGTGGCGGATCTGCCTCTGGCCATGCAGGTCAAACTGCTGCGCGCCATCCAAGAAAAACGCATCCGCCCCATTGGTTCCAACCAAGAAAAGCCAATCAATGTGCGCCTGCTCAGCGCCAGCCACAAAGATCTGGCCGATGAAGTTCAGCAAGGCCATTTCCGCCAAGATCTTTATTACCGTCTCAATGTCATTGAGCTAACCACGCCGCCTCTGCGCGAACGCCCTGAAGACATCGAAGAACTCGCTCACGCCATTTTGCAGCGCCTCGCGCCGCACTACCCCGATGCCAACCCCAACCTAAGCAAAGCGGCGCTGTTTGAACTGAGTCAATACGAGTATCCCGGCAATGTACGTGAGTTGGAGAACATGTTGGAGCGCGCACTGGCTCTGCAAGAGGGTGAGCAAATTGAGGCCGATGATCTACAGCTTGAAAACAAGGCCAGCAAACCCTCTGCCATCTTCAGTGAGGGTGAAGGCGAACAGACTTTGGAACACATCATCAATCAGCAGGAACGACACGCTCTGATGGAGGCTTTGGAGAAAAGTCGCTGGAAAAAAAGCGCCGCAGCTCAGGTTTTGGGCATCAGTTACCGTCAATTGCGTTATCGCCTGAAAAAAATGGGGATTGAATGAATGCGCCAATTGTCAGGAAGTGACAAAACCTGTCCATAAGCAACAAAGGCTGTTATGTTAAAAACTGAGAGCAAGGATAATAATAAAAATAAGTCTTATTTTCAATAACTTATAGTTTATATATTTTCTGGCCTGCAATCTGCTATTACTCCTGTACCGAAGGAGTTGCATGGCCCTATCAGGGAGAAAGACGATGAAGAGATCCAATGGATTTACGCTCATTGAACTGATGATTGTCGTTGCCATTATTGGCATTCTGGCGGCTATTGCGATTCCTCAGTACCAAAACTTTACCAATCGTGCCGCGTTTCAGGAGATGGTGTCATTGGTTGCGCCGTTTAAAATGGCCGTTGAGATGTGTGCTCAAGATAATGCAGGGGATGTCAGTCGTTGTGATAACGATTATTCCGGCACCTTGGGAACCATCCCAGCACAAATCAATGATCAAGAGGACATCAATGAGTTAACCACCGCTGCCGGTGTCATCGAACTCAAAACCATTGATGACTCTTTTGGCCAATCAGATCACACCTATTACATCTTAACCCCCGTGTTCACTGGCAACGCGATCACTTGGAACATAACAGGCAATTGCAGAGATCGTGGTCTCTGTTAACACCACAGATTTACCAAACCTTAAACCTAGGAGCTACACCATGAAAATGCAGAACAAAAAACAGCAAGGTTTTACTCTAATCGAACTGATGATTGTGGTCGCGATTATCGGCATTCTGGCCGCCATCGCGATTCCTCAGTATCAAAACTTCACCAATCGTGCCGCCTTTAAATCTGTCACTTCTATCATTTCACCCTACAAATTGGGCGTAGAACTTTGTTCTCAAGAAAACGGAGGTGTACTAACCGCATGTGTACCTGGCTATCTTGGCAACCTCGGCTCTATTCCAGTCGCACCAACCAACCTCCCTATGGCACTTGATACCACCAATACATTAACGGCATTAACCATCGTTGCTGGCGTAATTACTGCCACCACTGCGGCTGGTGACTTTGGGCAAACAGCAGCAACCACTTACAGTTTGACTCCCGTTACTGCTCCAGGTAGCTCATCCATTACTTGGACAAAAGGTGGTAGTTGCGCAACTGCCGCTGTCAATCTCTGCTAAATCCGCTTCAAAACTCGCTCTACCAACAAAGCCCCTTTTCAGGGGCTTTGTTGTTTCTATACCACTCTAAATCTATTTCTACTCCAACTGCCCCATGCAGAACAAACCATCCATCACCTTTTCAGCACAGCCCATATGGACAGATTGGGCAATTTATGCCTTAATTGCGTGATCATTAAAACAGCCTCAACCCCCACTCCATTCGAAGGACGTACTGTAGATGGCGAAAACACAGACCAACTTAAGTCTGGGCGGCCTCCCCCGGCGCTTGGTACAAGACGGTATTGTTGACGAAGAAGTGATTCTACAAGCCGTTGCCAGCGCCCAAAAAAGCAAAAAATCCATTGTCACCGTCTTAGTTGAAGAAGGCCTTGCCTCCAGCCTCGCCGTTGCCATCGCCGCCTCACAAGAGTTTGGCCTCTCCCTGTTCGACCTTGATGCACTGGAGATCGACTCACTCCCCCCCACGCTGGTGGACGGTGACCTGATTGAAACCCACCACGCCCTGCCGCTGCTCAAACGTGGCCCGCGCCTCTTTGTTGCCATCTCAGACCCGACCAACTTAATGGCGCTGGATGAGATTAAATTTCACACCGGCATCTCCACCGACCCCATCTTGGTCGAAGAAGACAAACTGCAGAAAAAAATTCAACAGTTCCTCAGCAGCCAACACACCGCCAGCATGGACACCATTCTGGATGCCGATCTGGATAACTTAGAGATCGCCTCCGAAGAAGACGACAACAACGATCAAGACCCCGGCTCAGAAATAGACGACACCCCCGTGGTGCGTTTTGTCAACAAAGTGATGCTCGACGCCATCAATAAAAGCGCCTCCGACATACACGTTGAACCCTACGAAAACACCTTTCGCATCCGCTATCGCATCGATGGCATTTTGCAAGAGATGTCAAAACCACCACAAGCCATGTCCACCCGCATCATCTCCCGGATCAAAGTCATGTCGCGCATGGACATCTCGGAGCGGCGCGTCCCGCAAGACGGTCGCATCAAAATGAAATTGTCGAAAAATCGCGCCATCGACTTTCGGGTCAACACCTGCCCGACGCTGTTTGGCGAAAAAATCGTCATGCGTATTCTCGACCCCAGTAGCACCAAACTGGGCATCGAAAGCCTCGGTTTTGAAAAAGATCAACAAGAAACCTATCAAAAAGCCCTGTTACAACCTTACGGTATGATTCTGGTCACCGGCCCCACCGGCAGCGGTAAAACCGTCTCGCTCTACACCGGCCTCAATATGCTCAACACCATCGACCGCAACATCTCCACCGCCGAAGATCCAGCAGAGATCAACCTGCCGGGAATCAACCAGGTCAACGTCAATACCCGCGTTGGCCTGACGTTTGCTGAAGCTTTACGAGCCTTTTTACGTCAGGACCCTGATATCATCATGGTGGGTGAAATTCGTGACATTGAGACCGCCAACATCGCCATCAAAGCGGCGCAAACGGGTCACTTGGTGCTCTCTACGCTGCACACCAACGACGCGCCGCAAACCCTGTCGCGCTTGGCCAATATGGGCGTTGCCCCCTTTAACATCGCCACCTCGGTGTCGCTGATTATTTCACAACGGTTGGCAAGAAAACTTTGTACAAAATGCAAAACCCCCGAAGATATTCCACGCAAAACCCTAATTGATGAAGGTTTTGATGAAAAAGAAGCACGCACCATCAAAGTCTATAACGCCACGGGCTGCGACCACTGCAACAACGGCTGCAAAGGACGGGTCGGCATCTATCAAGTGATGCCGGTTACCGAAGAGATGGGGCGTATTATTATGGCCGGAGGCAACTCGATTGAAATTGCCGATCAAGCCAAAAAAGAGGGCGTTATGGATCTGCGTCGCGCAGCACTCAATAAAGTCAAAGCAGGTCACATCAGCCTTGAAGAAGCCAACCGAGTGACCAAGGAATAAGCAACATGGCGAGTAAAAACAGCGCAAAAACCAGTTTTGACTGGGAAGGAAAAGACGGTCGAGGCCACAAAGTCAAAGGCCAGATCAACGCCGTTAACGCCGATTTAGCCAAAGCACAATTGCGCCGCCAAGGCATCACTCCGCTGCGGGTGCGTAAAAAGGCAGCGCCTCTGTTCGGCAGCGGTAAGAAAAAAATCACCAGCAAAGACATCTCCATTTTTGCCCGCCAAATGTCCACCATGATGACCGCTGGGGTACCCTTGGTACAATCCTTCGAGATCGTCGGCCAAGGCCACGACAATCCCGCCATGCAGGAGCTGATTTTTAACATCAAAAACGATATTGAATCCGGCTCCACCATGGGCACAGCACTGAGCAAACACCCAAAACAATTTGATAATCTGTTTTGCAGCTTGGTCAGTGCCGGTGAACAGTCCGGTACCTTGGAGTCCTTGCTGACCAAAATCGCCACCTACAAAGAGAAAACCGAAGCCCTTAAAGCCAAAATCAAAAAAGCCCTCTTTTATCCCGTCGCCGTACTCGTCGTAGCCTTTGTGGTAACGGCCATTTTGCTGGTTTTTGTGGTACCTGAATTTCAAAAACTGTTTGAAGGCATGGGCGGTGAACTGCCCGCTTTCACCCAGTTTGTGATGCAGCTCTCCGAGGGCTTTCAAAAATGGTGGTGGCTGATTGTCTTGGTCATTGTTGGCTCGCTCAAACTGTTTGGCTACCTGCGCCTCAACAACAAAGCCTTCTCCGATATGATCGACCGCCTGCTGCTGCGCCTGCCGGTGGTGGGTGACATGCTCGAAAAAGCCGCCATTGCCCGTTTTGCTCGCACGCTCGCCACCATGTCCACCGCCGGTGTGCCATTGGTGGAAGCGATGGAGTCCGTCGCCACCACCTCCGGCAACAGCGTCTACTACAACGCCATTATGCAGATGAAAGACGACGCGGCCAGTGGCCAGCAATTGCAAGTCTCCATGCAGCAGACCGGCCTGTTTCCCAACATGGTGGTGCAAATGGTGGCCATCGGTGAGGAGTCCGGCGCACTGGACAGCATGTTGGCCAAGGTCGCCGATCTTTACGAAGAGGAAGTAGACAACGCCGTTGATGCCCTCACCAGCTTACTCGAACCGCTGATCATGTCCTTTCTTGGCGTGGTGGTTGGCGGCTTGGTCATCGCCATGTACCTACCCATATTCAAAATGGGCGATGCTTTTTAACTCACAACGGATGCCTGCTCATCATGGGCTTATTTGACCCTCTGCTGCACAACCCAACGGGTTTTATCATCGCCATCGGCCTCTTTAGCCTGCTGGTTGGCAGCTTTTTAAACGTCGTCATCTCACGCCTACCGATCATGATGCAGCGCCAATGGCGCAGCGAATGTGAACAGTATCTCGACCCTGACAAAGAGCCGCCCGTAGAAAAAACCTTCAACCTCAGTCGTCCACGTTCGCACTGCCCCAGCTGCAAACAACCCATTCGGGCCATCGAAAACGTCCCTCTGCTCAGCTACCTGTTTCTCAAAGGTTGCTGTCGCCACTGCGGTACACACATTTCATGGCAATATCCCGCCGTCGAGCTGCTCACCGCCCTGCTTTCGATGGCCATTGCCGCTCACTTTGGTGCCAGTTGGCTGACCCTAACGGGTTTACTGTTCACTTGGAGTCTCATTGCTCTGAGTGTTATTGATCTGCAACAGACGTTGTTACCTGACAGCATCACCCAACCGATGCTCTGGCTCGGGCTGCTGCTCAGCCTGAGCAACAGCTCCGCCATCAGCACCGAAACCGCCCTACTGGGCGCGATTGCGGGGTACTTGGCACTCTGGTCGGTCTACTGGCTGTTTAAGCTGCTGACGGGCAAAGAGGGCATGGGGCACGGCGACTTTAAATTGCTGGCCATGCTCGGTGCTTGGCTCGGTTGGCAGGCGTTGCCGAGCATCATCATGATCTCTTCACTGCTGGGAGCCACTGTGGGTATTTTACTGATTCTGTGTAAAAAACAGGATCGAAACATCCCCATTCCCTTTGGTCCTTACCTTGCTTTTGCCGGTTGGATCAGCTTAATCTGGGGTGAGCAGATCAACCGTTATTACCTCAATTTTGGCTAAACCATGTTGATTATCGGCCTAACGGGTGGCATTGGCAGTGGCAAGTCCACCGTGGCTCAGCTCTTTTCTCAATACGGCACTCCCGTGCTGGATGCCGACCAAATTGCTCGCCAACTGGTGGAAGTAGGTCAACCGGCACTGGCAAAGATTGCCCAACGGTTTGGCCAACACATTTTACACACCGATGGCAGCCTAAATCGCTCAGCCTTACGACAGAAAATCTTCAACGACAGCAGAGCCAAACAGCAATTGGAAAACCTACTGCATCCACTGATACGCCAACAGATGCACATTCAGAGCAAGAAACTCTTGCAACAACAGCCCCCTCCCTCCTATTGCATTCATATGATCCCCCTGCTGATCGAAAGCCAGCAAACAGCCAACGTTGATCGCATCTTAATCGTTGACCTACCCGAACAGCTGCAAATTCAACGAGTCAGTCAACGAGACCAACAGAGCCAAGCAGAGGTGCAACGCATTATTGAACAACAAGTTAACCGTCAACAGCGCCTGCAAGCAGCCGATGAGGTGATTGATAACAGCGGCCATCTGACTGCATTGCAAAAACAGGTCAAACAGCTACACCAATGTTATGTGCAACAATCCCACCTGCCAACACCTGCCCATAGATCCAAAAGCGGTGTACAATCGCCGCCATGAGAATTTAGCGATTTGTCACCACCAATGAAACTGTGGAAAATGAAGCTAAAATGGAAACTATTATAAAATAGTCCCTCAAAAATGGGCTGTTTACAAAAAATTGAATAAAGTCAGATATCTGTAAACCGCATGGAAGCAAAATCAACCAAACAGTATAGGCCATAATGTCTCACTTTTACGCTACTTTACCAACAGGTAAACAAATTGTGTCAGATGAGTTAATTTTTGAACAACCGGTTACGGAACGCATTAGGACTTTTCTGCGTTTACAGCAGCTGTTTCAACGCATCGACTTTCATTTGGAGCAAAAATCAGCTTGGGATACCCAAGCGGCCGTCAGCACCCTATTGGAAATCATCAACTTAACCTCTCGGGGTGACCTAAAGGGCGAGGTGATCAAAGAGCTGGAACGGCAAAAAACAGCCATCCAACAAGCTCCCGACTCGGATCTCAAACGACTGCAACTGCTGCCCATTTTAGAGTGCCAAGCACCCATGATTGAACAGCTGCACAATCAAAAAGGTCAACTAAACCACAACTTTCAAAACAATGAGTTTCTCAATTCCATTCGTCGTCGTCGTACCGCCTCAGGCAATACCTGCAGCTTTGACCTACCTGCTTATCACCATTGGCTAAAACGCCCCACTCAGGAACGCCACACCGCGCTCAAAAATTGGCTAGAACCCTTTGATACGGTGAAAATTGCCATTGATACCATTCTAGATGCGATTCGTGAAACTCCAGAAACCAGTGTGCAAATGGCATCCAACGGCTTTTTTCAGCTCAATCTCAACCCCAGCCGCCCTCTGCAGATGATTCGCATCTACATCTCCGGCCCACCGGGGCTGTTTCCTGAGATGAGTGTCGGTAAACATCGTTTTACTATCCGCTTTTTTGCCCAGACGGCTCCAGAGAAAAAGGCCGATCAGGTGCAAAGCGATGTGGAGTTTCAACTCGGTTGCTGCATCCTGTAGCTACTTTTTCAGCCGAAACGGTACCGTAGCCAACCAACGCTGGCCACTAAGATCCGTCAACTGCAACTGCAATAACCACTCTTCACCACCGACAGCACAGATGGGCAAAACCACTCGACTCTGCCAATTTCCCTCGTTATTCTTCAATAAAGAATAACGATTTTTACCCATATCCATTGCCGCCATTTTAAAATCTACCACCGCAGATTTGACCTCATTCGGCCAGCCTGAAACATCAAGATTCAAAATAAAAGGCTGCAAGGGCAGCACCTTATCTGCAAACGAGAGACGCACCTCACCTTGCGATGCCGTGAGATGACATTCACCCTCTTGATTCAGACACACCGTTGAACTCAGCAGTAAATGTTCAGCCGGTTTTTCAACCGGTGTATCCTCAGCCTGGCAGGCAACCAACAACAGCAATAACAACAACACCCCTTTTTTCATCTCTTTTCTCCCCATAACGCACGAATCGCCGCTACCCCTTGTCCACCTCGCTGCTGAGCGGCAACCACATCCGTTTTTGATAAACCACCCAACGCATAAACCGGCAAAGCGGCTTGTTTTACCAAATCCTGAAACGCCCCCCAACCTAGCGGTTCTGCCTCTAGATGACTCTTAGTCGGCTGAACAGGGGATAAAACAGAAAAGTCTGCCTCGATTAACGACCCTTGCCGCAACGAAGCCTCATTATGACAAGAGACCGCCAACAGACACTCCCGCGCAACGGGGCGCTGTAAAAAAGAAGCCGCCAACCTCTGGCTCAAATGCACGCCGTCCGCCGCCACCCGCTGCAACAGATCAGGGGGCGCGTTCAGTAACACCTTAGCCCCCCAGCGATGACAGAGGCTCACCACCTCCTGCGCCAAGGTTTCATAGTCACGCGCCGAAAGCGTTTTTGCCCGCAACTGCACCAGTTTAATTCCAGTGGATAAACTCTGCTCCAGCGTACTCAAAAAGACCGCTCTGTCCTTTGGCTCAGGGGTAATCAGGTAAGTTTCCGGCAAGAGCAGCGCCTGTAAAATAGCACGATTGGCTTTGGGAAAAGAGTACTTGGGCAGTTCAGACAACTCAATCCAGCGCAGCGGCTGCCCTTCTCGGGCATGGGCTACGCCCTCAAAAGCCGTCACCCGCCAGACATTTAGACAGACCGTTACATCAGGGTAAGCGTGGGTAATGTTGATCAATGGAGTGGATGCGGTGATGCGAATACCCACCTCTTCCAACAACTCGCGTTGCAGGGTAGAAAATAGGCTTTCGCCTGCCTCTTGTTTGCCGCCGGGAAATTCCCAAAAGCCACCTTGATGGGCCTGTTTGGCACGTTGAGTAATCAGCAGACGACCTTTCGCATCAAAAATTGCCGCCAATACCACCTGCACCACTTTAACGCTCACAAAAAACTAGCTGCGGTATTCGGCATTAATGCGAACGTAATCGTAAGAGAGGTCACTGCTCCAGACGATGGCCTGTGCCTCACCCCGTCCCAGCTCAACGCGCACGCTGATTTCCGCTTGATTCATCACCGCCTGACCAGCGGCCTCACGGTACTCCTCGGCAGGATTGCCGTTTCGAACAATGCAGACGTGATCCAGATAGATACTGATCTGCTCCACATCCAACTCTGGCAGACCTGAACGCCCCACAGCGGCTAAAATTCGCCCCCAATTAGGGTCGCTGGCAAAGAAAGCGGTTTTCACTAAAGGGGAATGGGCGATGGTAAAGGCCACTTGACGACACTCCGCTTCATTTAGACCGCCCTCAATCTGCACCGCAATGAACTTGGTTGCGCCCTCAGCGTCCCGCACAATGGCCAAGGCCAAGCTTTTGCAGGCTTCGTTCAGCGCCGCTTGAAACAGCGGCCAATGTTCAGACTCTTGATCCAAAACCAGACCACTTTGCCCCGTGGCCACCAACAGACACGCATCGTTGGTGGAGGTATCGCCATCAACAGTAATGCTGTTAAAAGACGGTTTTACTGCCGTTTGCAAAGCCTGTTGCAGATCCTCCTGAGACACCTCAACATCGGTAGCCAAATAGGCCAGCATGGTGGCCATATTGGGGTGGATCATGCCTGAACCTTTGGCGATACCGGTAATGGTCACCGTCTGGCCGGCCATCTCGAATTGCTCAGAAAACCCTTTAGCGCAGGTGTCGGTGGTCATGATGCCCTGCGCCGCCTCTGCCCAACGATCTTCATGCAGCGCCGTCAGTGCCTGCGGAATGCCCAGCTGAAAACGGCTCATGGGCAACCGTTCACCAATCACACCTGTGGAGAAAGGCAACACCTGTTCCACGACCACACCCGCTTCAGTCGCCAACCAAGCACAGCACTGTTGAGCGTCAGCCAAACCACCTTGCCCCGTACCCGCATTGGCGTTACCGGAATTGATCAACCAGTAACGCGGAGCCTGCTGCGCCAGAAAATCTTTAGCCAGCGTCACGGGCGCGGCACAAAAGGCGTTTTGAGTGAAGACCGCTGCGGTGGTCGAGCCTGTGGCCAACTCCATCAACACCAAATCGTCAACACCGCTCTTTTTGATCCCACAGGCCACGCTGGCCAAACGCACTCCGGCCACCGGATGCAACTCGGGCATCACTGCTGAATTTACTGCCATGATCGTATTCCAATGTTCACTTATTTCAATTTACCGTGGCACTGCTTGAATTTTTTCCCCGAGCCACACCAGCACGGTTCATTGCGTCCCAGTTTAGGCTGTTCACGCACGTAAGGCGTATGAATCTCTTCATCATCAGCCTGCACGTCTTCTTCTGCAACCCCGCTCTGGATTGCTGAATTGGCTTCTGCATGTTGGTAGTTCATCGGTGCCGTCTGGCGCTGACTCTCTTCAAGCCGCTCCGCATCGTCGTTTTGCACCTCCACCCGCGACAGCACCACCACCACCTCTTGTTTCACTTGATCCAAAAGCTGAGTAAACATCTCAAAGGATTCACGTTTGTACTCTTGTTTTGGGTTCTTCTGCGCGTAACCCCGCAAACCGATACTTTGTCGCAAATAATCCATCGCCGCCAAGTGATCTTTCCATTGGGTGTCCAAAACCTGCAACATGACCGCTTTTTCAAAACGACGCAGCGATTCCGCTCCCGCCATATCCTCTTTGGCTTGGTAACGTTCTTCTAAAGTCTGCACAATGCGCGCTCGTAACGCTTCTTCATCCAGCTCTTCGTCCTCTGCCAACCACATAGGCAGATCCATTTTTTCACCCAGCTCGTGCTCCAGCGCATCACGACAGCCTTCCACATCCCACTGTTCATCCAGTGAACCCGGTGGAATGTACTGATCAATAATGCCATTGACCACATCCACTCGGATGGCTTTGATGATCTCCGAGGTGTCCTCGCTCGCCAACAGACTGTTGCGCTGCTCATAAACCACTTTACGCTGATCGTTAGCCACATCGTCGTATTCCAGCAGATTTTTACGCATGTCGAAGTTATGTGCTTCTACTTTACGCTGCGCATTTTCAATCGCTTTCGTGACCCACGGATGTTCAATCGCCTCACCCTCTTCCATGCCCAATTTTTGCATCAAATTGGCGACCCGATCTGAGGCAAAAATGCGCATCAGATTGTCTTCCAATGAGAGATAGAAACGGGTCGAACCCTCATCGCCTTGGCGACCGGAACGCCCGCGTAACTGATTATCAATCCGCCGCGATTCGTGCCGTTCGGTACCGATGATGTGCAGCCCACCGGATTTTAAGACCACGTCATGACGTTGTTGCCACGCCGTTTCCAACTGCTCTTTTTCCGTGCTGCTGATCTCACCCTTCTCTTTTAACTCCACCACCAAGCTGCCACCCAACACAATATCCGTACCCCGACCGGCCATATTCGTAGCGATGGTGACGGCACCAGAGCAACCAGCATTGGCAACAATGCCCGCCTCACGTTCGTGCTGTTTGGCGTTCAATACTTCGTGTTTCAACGCCTTCTTTTTCAACAGCGAAGAGAGGTACTCAGAGGTTTCAATCGAGGTGGTACCCACCAACACCGGTTGCTGACGTTTCACACACTCTTCAATGTCTTCAATAATCGCCTGATATTTCTCTTCTGTGGTCAAAAACACCAGATCCGGCAGATCTTTACGCTGCATTGGCAAGTGAGTTGGCAACACCACCACTTCCAAACCGTAAATCTGTTGGAACTCAAACGCTTCTGTATCCGCCGTCCCAGTCATGCCAGACAGCTTCCCATAGAGGCGAAAGTAGTTTTGAAAGGTGATCGCAGCCAGAGTTTGGTTCTCGTTTTGCACCACCACATCTTCTTTTGCTTCCACCGCTTGATGCAGGCCTTCCGACCAGCGCCGTCCTTCCATGGTGCGACCGGTAAACTCATCCACAATGACGATCTGACCCTCTTTAACAATGTAATCCACATCCTTTTGATAGATCACATGCGCTCTCACAGCGGCATTGATGTGGTGCATCAAGCCAATATGAGCCGCGTCATAAAGACTCTCACCCTCTTGCAACAAGCCTTCTTCGGCTAATAGCCTCTCAACGTTTTCATGACCCGCTTCGGTGAGATAGACCTGTTTGCTTTTCTCCTCGATGCTGTAATCACCGGGACCGTCTTCCTCTTCTTGCAAGGTTAAGTGCGGCACCAATAGATTGATGCGTCGATACAATTCAGCATTATCATTGGCGGGACCAGAGATGATCAATGGGGTGCGCGCTTCATCAATGAGGATCGAATCCACTTCATCGATGATGGCAAAATTCAACTCGCGCTGCACTTTTTCCTCTTCAGAAAAAGCCATGTTGTCACGCAAATAATCAAAGCCAAATTCGTTATTGGTGCCGTAGGTGATGTCCGCTTCATACGCCGCTCGACGTTTTTCTTGATCCATATTGGCAACAATAACGCCGTAACTCAGCCCCAAAAAATGATAGAGCTTGCCCATCCAATCGGAGTCACGATGTGCCAAGTAGTCATTTACCGTCACCACATGCACCCCCTGACCCGACAGCGCATTGAGGTAGACCGCCAAAGTTGCCACCAAGGTTTTACCCTCACCGGTACGCATTTCGGCGATTTTGCCTTCATTCAAGACCATCGCACCAATCAGCTGCTCATCAAAATGACGCATACCTAAAGCGCGTTTTCCCCCTTCACGCACCACTGCAAAGGCCTCTGGCAATAGGTCTTCTAAGGTTTCCCCTGCTTGCAAACGCTGGCGGAACGTTTCAGTTTTGGCTCTTAAATCATCATCGCTCAAGGACTCACAATCGGACTCTAAAGCCGAGATCGCGCCAACCTCTTTTGAGAGCTCTTTAATCACGCGATCATTACGACTGCCAAACACTTTTTTAAATAAATTACTGATCATGAAGTTACGGCCTGTGGAAGTTCAACCATAGAAAAACCATTCAGACATTACAGCTGAATGGCAATCGTTATGTGTCTAAAAAAGGGAGTATGTTAATGCCTGTGGCGCTTGAATCCAACCGGATTAAGTATTGCTTGTCTTGTTAGTCGCTTTTTCGTCGAGATCGAACGAATTTGACCGGGTTAATCTGGCGTCCCTTTTTGAGTAACTCAAAATGCAGATGCGGTCCGGTAGAGCGACCACTGGAACCCATTTTAGCAACCTCCTGCCCCTGACTGACCAGATCACCCTTCTGCACCAGAACTTTGGCACCGTGTGCATAACGGGTACTGTAACCGTTGCCATGCTGAATCTCGACCAACTGACCGTAACCGTGCCGCTTGCCGGCCCAACTCACCACACCACTGGCCACTGCATAAATGCTGCTGCCCATTTTACCAGCGAAATCAATTCCCTTGTGCATCTGTGGTTTGCCCGAAAAAGGGTCGGTTCTGATCCCATAAGCCGAAGACATCCAGCCTTTTTTAATCGGCCGACCTGCGGGCAAAATTTCATTGCGCAAACGGCGTTCAAATAACACCGACTCCAGAATGCTCAATTTTTCTTCACGCAACTGCATCTGCACCTGTAAAGTTTGAGCCATTCGCCCCAAGTCTGACAGCGTGTATTCGGCGATTTGCGCATCGGATACCGGCCCACCCAAAGGAGGCACTTGGCTAAAGTCAAACTCTTGGTCGTCTAATTTTGCCACTTTCACCAAACGCGCTCCTAACGCATCCAAACGGGTCATGTACGCTTGCAGTTGACCTAAATGGCGTGTCAGAGCCGTGACTTCTGATTTTGCCTGCTGTAACTGCTCTTGACTCTCACGCTGCTGACGAATATCAGCGTAATTCAATTCAGGCATTTCATTTGAGTTTTGATGCACACCCAACTGATACCCCCAATAAAGCGGCGTGATCAACAGGGATAAAAACAAAAAACCCAATAGCAAAAACTGCACAGGGGAGTTGATTTGCCGTGAGCGAGCGCCCGACTTACTAAAAATAATAATGTTCATAACAGAACCGCGCTGACAAACAGGGGTGGCCACCACCCTCTTCTGTGGGATACTCTATTCATTATGAGACTCAAACAAAAATCAATTGATTAGATAGACCATGCAAAACCTCTACCTCCTTGTACCCAAAAATGTGGGGCGTAAAGCCTCTCGACTCGCCATATTAACCCAGCGCCTACACCACTGCTTGCCCATCGAGTGCCATTCACACTGCCAAGTCATTGAGCTGGTCGGGAAAAAATTAGAAATTCTTGCAGATTCACCGGCTTGGGCAACACGCATTCGTTTTTATAACAAAGAAATTGTCCATAACCTCAACAAAATTGCCGCCATTCACTTACAGACAATTAAGGTCAAAGTCGGAGCAAAAAAAACAGTTCTACGAAAACCTGCCACGAGCAAAAAACGCTCAGCAATCAAGTCAACCCAAGCCGCCGTTTCACTCCAGCACTTGGCCGAGAGCATCAACGACCCAAAACTAAGTCAATCACTGCAACGTCTGGCAACCCACGTCGGACAAACTGCGAAAAACCAAAAGAACCCTTTTTAAGTCAGCTCTGTCTCAATAAGCGGTTCTATGTAAGAAATAGGCAGATCTGCCACGTCTTCAAATACCACCTCTTCCCAAGCAGACTTATCCTTAAGCAACGACCTTAACAAGCGATTATTCAGGGCATGCCCTGATTTATGGCCAGAAAAAGCCCCAATCAAACTGTAACCCAGCAAGTAAAGATCACCAATCGCATCAAGAATTTTGTGTTTTACAAACTCATCTTCATAACGCAGGCCGTCTTCATTCAAAATACGGCAATCATCCACCACGATGGCATTGTCCAAACTGCCACCCAGAGCCAAATTATTTCGACGTAATTTTTCAATGTCCTTGGCAAAACCAAAGGTGCGGGCGCGACTCACCTCTTTAACAAATGAGGTAGTGGAAAAATCAATCTCGGCTTTTTGATCGACATCCTTAAAGATAGGATGATTAAAGTTAATGGTGAAACTGACCTTAAAACCGTCAAATGGCTCTAACTTCGCCCATTTCTCACCATCTTCAACGATGACCGTCTTTTTTATCCGAATAAATTTTTTCGCCGCATCCTGCTCAACAATGCCAGCAGACTGAATCAAGAAGACAAAAGGACCTGAACTGCCGTCCATAATAGGCACTTCCGGCGCGCTCAAATCAATATAAGCGTTATCAATTCCCAATCCCGCCAAAGCCGACAACAAGTGTTCAACAGTGGAAACCAACACCCCATTATTACTTAAGGTTGTCGATAGCTCCGTGCTACCCACATTTAGGGGATGCGACCTAATCTCAACGTGCGGTTCCAAATCAACACGACGAAAGACAATACCGGTATCAATCGCTGCGGGTCTGAGAGTCAAGTAGACCTTGTCCCCCGTATGCAGCCCAACGCCCGTAGCATGAATTTTATTTTTTAATGTGCGTTGCCTAATCAATGGATGACCTCATTCGCTCAATTTTTCACGTTATCGCAGCGCCTAGCTCCATTATCCTCCCTATCCCACATGGTTCTCAGGAACCAATGACAACGCCGACGGCTGCCGATTCTATCTAATTCAAACCGACATCTCCATAAAAATAACAAGAGGAGAGGCAATGAAACCTCGTTCCTTGCATTAATCGGCCTGTCTACGCAAAAATGCAGGAATATCGAGATACTCTAGATCGATTTCAGACGAACTTTTTTTACGCCCCATATCCGTTGCTTGATGACGAATGACCGTTGGTTTATCGTATTTTCCGTAGTCCATCTCACCGTTGCTGGCGGGTTTCAATGAACGTGCGGGTGTCGTGGCTTCCGAAGCGTTGCCCAATCCGGTTGCCACCACCGTGACTCTCAGCTCTCCCTCCAACTCGGGTTCAATTGAAGTACCGACAACAACCTCAGCCTCTTCGGAAGCAAACTCTTTAACCGTATTACCCACCGTAGCGAACTCTTTCATGGTGAGATCCATACCGGCAGTAACATTAACTAAAATCCCTTTCGCACCGGCCAGGTTGATGTCTTCTAATAGGGGACTCAAAACCGCTTTTTCAGCCGCTTCTTGTGCTCGATTATCGCCGGTGGCCGAGCCAGATCCCATCATTGCCATGCCCATCTCTGACATCACCGTTTTTACGTCAGCAAAATCCACGTTGATCAAACCGGGGTTGGTAATCAATTCCGAAATGCCTTGCACTGCCCCTTTCAAAACATCATTGGCCGCCTTGAACGCATCCAAAAGACTCGTGTTTTCACCCAAAACCGTCAACAGCTTTTCATTCGGAATGGTAATCAGAGAGTCAACGTGCTGCGCCAGCTCTTCAATGCCCGTCATAGCCGCCTTCATCCGCTTTTTACCTTCAAACGGAAACGGTTTGGTCACCACCGCCACGGTCAGAATACCCAGCTCTTTAGCCAACTGAGCAATCACCGGAGCCGCTCCCGTACCGGTACCGCCACCCATGCCCGCAGTAATAAACAACATGTCTGTGCCTTCAATAATCTCTTGAATGCGCTCCCGATCTTCATGCGCCGCCTGACGTCCCGTCTCTGCATTGGCACCCGCCCCCAGACCTTTGGTGATACTCGAACCAATCTGGAAGGTGGTTTTAGATGATAAATTCTTCAACGCCTGCGCATCTGTATTAACACAAATGAATTCCACGCCTTCAATATTGGAACGGACCATATGCTCGACAGCATTCCCGCCGCCACCGCCAACACCGATCACTTTAATCACTGCGTTCTGGACGTAGGAATCTTCTAATTCGAACATGACTCTCTCCTCGTGCTGCTTAGCACATCGCGTAATGCGAAGTTATACTCATAAAATTTAGCTCAAAAATTGCCTTTAAACCAGGATTGCATACGATGCCATATCGTGACCGACTCACCGTCTTCTCCAGATTCTAAACCAACATCCATTCGATTCTGATAGCCAAATTGCAATAATCCCACCCCAGTGGCATGAATTGGATTACTGACCACATCGCTCAACCCCGATACATGTTGCGGCACTCCCAATCTTACCGGCATGTGGAAGACCTCTTCCGCCAGTTCAATCACTCCTTCCATTTTCGAACTTCCACCCGTTAGAACAATGCCTGCCCCAACAATATCCTCGAAACCACTGCGCCGCAACTCCACTTGTACCAAGTTCATCAATTCTTCATAACGAGGCTCAACCACATCGGATAAAGTCTGACGAGCCAAACGCCGCGAAGGGCGATCGCCCACTCCCGAAACATCAATGTTCTCATCTGCCCCAACCAACTGTCTCAGAGCACAGGCGTATTTAATTTTAATGTCTTCCGCATTTTGCGTCGGGGTACGCAAAGCCACGGCAATGTCATTGGTAACCTGATCTCCAGCAATGGGAATCACTGCCGTATGTCGAATGGCACCTTCGTTAAACACCGCAATGTCCGTAGTACCACCACCGATATCAACCAAGCAGACACCCAACTCTTTTTCATCGTCGGTCAAAACAGCATAACTTGAAGCCAACTGCTCCAAAATAATGTCATCAACCTCTAAACCACAGCGGCGCACACATTTAATAATATTTTGTGCCGCACTCACCGCCCCCGTGACCAAATGCACTTTGGCTTCTAAACGCACTCCAGACATGCCAATGGGCTCACGAATGCCATCTTGATTATCGATTATAAACTCTTGTGGTAAAACATGAATAATTCGTTGATCTGCCGGAATCGCAACGGCTTTCGCAGCCTCGATCACGCGACCCACATCAGAAGTACCTACTTCACGATCCTTAATGGCCACAATACCGTGAGAATTCAAACCTTTAATATGGCTGCCAGCAATGCCGGTAAAAACGGACCGCACCTGACAGCCCGCCATCAACTCTGCTTCTTCAACTGCGCGTTTAATGGAGTGTACCGTCGCTTCGATATTGACCACCACACCCTTCTTTAACCCGCGAGAAGGGTGGGTACCAATACCAATAATTTCAATACCGTCGTAACCGGCCTCACCCACAATGGCACTCACCTTTGAAGTGCCAATATCCAAACCAACAATAACGCGCTTTTCACCTACTTTAGACATCTATGCATACGCTCCTAAGATGGCTCCCGCTGCTTAGGCTTCCACTGCACAGAAAAACCGTTTGTATAACGTAAATCCACACTCACAACCCCTAAAAACCGTGGTTTTAATACTTGGTAAGCCCAGACTAAACGTCGCAAACGACTCATCATTTGGCTCCTACCAAGATAAATTTTCATACCGTTATTCAATTCCAATAACCATGAACGACGCTCATTTTGTACAATTCGACGAATTTCGAGACCCATTAGCCTCACAATCGCATTAAACTGGTGAAACCGACCCATCACATTTTGTTGCTGATCCAAAGGCCCAGAAAGCACCGGCAGAGCCGCCAACAGTACATCTTCTTCTGCTAATGACCGAGGTGCAAACAAAACACCTTCGTCGCTCAGCAATTCATCTTCATTCCAATACGCCACCGGCCGATGTTCCGTAACATAAAGGTGCACCGTATCAGGCCAAATTCTACGCACAGAAACGGTTTTAATCCATGACATGCGTTGCAACGCATCATGCAACGCATTCAAATCCAAAACAAAAAAGCTGCGGTTCATAAAACGACTCACCACTCGTTGTAGCTCATCTCGATCCACATGGCTCAATTCTCCTTCCACTTTGATCGAATTGACAGGGAAACGTCGCGCATCATCTGCCACACGGCCCGCCCAAACCATTAAAGAGACCACCAATAAAACCAACAATACTTTCAAAAAAGCACTAAAAAACGAATCTTTGTTCACAATATTCAAACGCAGTACATCAATCAATAGCATAACGTGCCCGAATCATATATTTCTCACTTACAGCACAAAATACTTAAAACCAGCGTATCAAAGTCCAACCCCGCCGCTTTTGCAGCCATCGGCACCAAACTGTGATCTGTCATTCCAGGTACCGTATTCACTTCAATCAGCCATGACCCGCCATCTCCATCACACATAATATCAACCCGCCCCCAACCACGAGCACCGACGCTCTCAAACGCAGACAACGCCAAAAGCTGCATATCCTGCTCTTCTTCTCGTGAAAGACCCGAAGGACAGTGATAAGACGTACTTTGAGAATGATACTTCGCCTCATAATCGTAAAACGAATGGGGTGTCTGCAAACGAATCACCGGCAGCGCTTCAGCGTTTAAAATGGCCACCGTGTACTCTTTACCATCAACAAACTGTTCTGCCATCACCGCGCCAAATTGAGCCGCAGCCGCATAACCCTCACGCAATTCAGTCAATGAAGTCACTTTGCTAATGCCAATACTGGAGCCTTCTAGAGCCGGTTTCACCATCAAAGGCAGGCCCAGAGCCAGTGCCAATTGACAGTCATCCTTGCTGTTTAACGCCATCCAACGAGGCGTTGGCAGACCCAAACCGTTCCACAGTTGCTTGCAACGCTGTTTATCCATCCCCAACGCCGAACCTAAAATACCGCTGCCAGTGTAAGGCAACTGCATAATTTCCAGAGCACCTTGCAGTTGACCGTCCTCACCACCACGACCGTGCATAACCACAAAAACACGATCAAATTCAAGCAACGCCTGCAAACCATCACGCTGAAAATCAACCCCATGAGCATCCACACCCGAACGCAACAAGGCCGCCAACACGGCTTCACCGCTGTGCAGTGAAACCTCCCGCTCTGCCGACCAGCCGCCCATTAAAACAGCAACCCGACCTAAAGCCTTAATCTCTTCCGCCGTTGGCACAACAGAACTCACAACGTCACCCCCACCATGCGTACCTCCGGCTGCAACACCACCCCCTGCTTCTGCCTCACTACCCGCTGCACATGGGCGATCAGTGATTCGATATCAGCCGCCGAAGCTTGATCCTGGTTAATAATAAAATTGGCGTGTTTCTCTGACACCACGGCACCACCGAGACAAAAACCTTTCAAACCCGACAGCTCAATCAAACGCGCAGCGTAATCACCCTCAGGATTGCAAAACACCGAACCGCAACTGGCCAAGCCAATGGGTTGGCTGGCGGAACGTTTGGCCAACAAGGTTTTTATTTCGGTGCGAGAAGATGGGGAATCAACAACAGAAAATTCCATTTCAACAGCCACAAACCACTCCTTTTCAGGCCCGACTAGCTGACGATAAGTAATCCCATACTCCTCCGGAAAACGACAACGCACCTCACCCACACGGTCAATCACATAAACCTTTTTCACCCACTGCCACGTTTCCGCGCCAAAGGCACCGGCGTTCATCGCCAAAGCTCCGCCGATCGTACCGGGAATACCGGCCAAAAATTCACCACCTACCAGACCATGCTGAACGCAAAAGCGCGCGACTTTAGCACAACTTGCCCCCGCGCCCAGCAATAAATTCGTATCTGAAAGAGACTGCAATGAGTTCAACACCCCAGACATCGCAATCACCGTCCCAGCAATACCACCGTCACGCACCAACAGATTACTGCCCAAACCCAACCAGAACAGTGGCTCTTCCGCTGGTAAAGAGGCCAACAGCGCCTGTAAATCCTTTTGATCAGCGGGCTGATAATAACGCTCAGCCGCACCACCCACTCGCCAAGAAGTGTGTTTGGCCATCGACTCATTCAGCGACAAACGACCCCGTAAAACATAATGACTGTTTGCCTGCGGCCAAACATCACTCATGCAAATCGACACTAGCGCACCTGCCAAGCGTCGTTTAAAGACGCTGCCACCGCACCGATATTACCGGCTCCCAAAGTCAATAAAAGATCCCCCTCTTGCAACACCCCCGACAACACCTCTGGCAAGGAAAATACATCATCGACAAAAATCGGATTCACCACACCACGGGAACGCACCGCTTGGCAGAGCGCCCGCCCATCAGCACCGACAATCACACGTTCACCCGCCGCGTAGACCTCACACAGCAACAACACATCCACCGAGACATCACTCAAAACCTGAGCAAAATCATCAAACAGATCATGGGTACGGCTAAAACGGTGCGGCTGAAAGGCCAACACCAAACGCCGCTGTGGCCAACCGGCACGCACCGCCTCAAGAGTGGCGGCAATTTCCGTTGGATGATGGCCGTAATCATCCAATAACAACACCGAACCAGACCCCGATGACAACTCACCGTAAATTTGAAAACGGCGCGAGATACCCTCAAAACCCGCCAAAGCTTTTTGCATCGCCGCCACCGAAACCACCAACTCATTGGCCACCGCAATCGCCGCCAAGGCGTTCAAGACGTTGTGCTTGCCTGGCAAATTAAGCGAAACCGCCTGCATTTTTTTGCCCTCAGGCAACAGCACATCAAAATAACTGAAACCGCCTTCTTGAGTCAGGTTCACCGCCCGCACATCGGCCTCTTTGGAGAAGCCATAGGAAAGCATCGGACGCGAGACCTGCCGAGAAATCTCAGCCACCACCGGATCATCAATGCAGAGCACCGCCAAACCATAAAAAGGCAAATTGTGCAAAAACTCCACAAACGCCCGTTTCAGACGCGAGAAGTCACCCTCATAGGTTGCCAAGTGATCGGCATCAATGTTGGTCACAATGGAGATCATCGGTTGCAGGTGCAAAAAAGAAGCGTCACTCTCATCGGCTTCAGCAACCAAATAGTCGCCGCTGCCCAAACGAGCGTTGCTGGCCGAACTGTTCAGGCGACCACCAATTACATAGGTCGGATCCAAACCACCCTCGGCCAACAGACTGGCAACCAAACTGGTGGTGGTGGTTTTGCCATGAGTACCCGCCACTGCAATGCCGTGGCGAAAACGCATCAACTCCGCCAACATCTCCGCTCGGCGCACCACCGGAATGCGTTGGCACACCGCCGCCACAATCTCAGGATTTTGACGTGGAATCGCGGTAGAAGCCACCACCACATCCACACCCTCAACCTGCTCCGTCGCATGGCCAACAAACACCGTTGCTCCCAAGCTGGTCAAACGCTGAGTCAGGGCATTTTCCCCTTGATCTGAACCACTCACCTCGTAACCCAAATTCAGCAACACCTCAGCAATGCCGCCCATTCCAACACCGCCAATGCCGACAAAATGGATGCGTTTAACACGACGCAAACTGTGGGGTAACGCCATCTGTACATTCATACCTTAAGACTCTCTCCGCTGCGCCAAACACAGCTCTGCCACTTTATCGGTAGCGTCTAATTTTGCCAAACGACGAGCCTGCACCGCCATCTGCAACAACGGTTTTGGTTGCTCCAGCAACCCCTGCAAGTGCTCTGCAAAAACCCCAGCCAATAAATCCTGCTGAGCCACCCGCAACGCCGCACCGGCATCCGACAAATAATGGGCATTCAACGTTTGGTGATCGTCCACCGCCGAGGGCAACGGCACCAGCACCGAAGCCACCCCCACCGCCGCCAGCTCTGCCACGGTCATGGCGCCAGCCCGACAGATCACCAAATCAGCCCATGCGTACTGCTCGGCCATATTGTCCATAAAAGGCACGACTGTAACCGCTAAATCGGTTGTGCTATAAGCCTGCTTGGCAACCTCAACCCCTCGCACACCCGATTGATGGCGAACATCCAACCGACAGCCTGCCGCCAGCGTCACCTTTGCCAACAGCTCTGGCAGATCGCGATTAAAAACCAAGGCTCCCTGACTGCCACCGACAATTAATAAACGCCGAACCGAAGGATCCCGCCCAAAAAAACGCACCTCAGGCAGAGGCACACCCATCACTTCGGCACGCAACGGATTACCCAAACAGAGCGCCTGATGAGAGCGGGGAAAAGCGCCAGGAAAGGCCTCAATGGTTTGGGTGGCCAAACGCGCCAACAGACCATTGGTCAAACCCACTACTGCATTCTGCTCATGAATCAACAGAGGCGTACGCAGCATCCAACTCATCAAACCACCTGGGCCGGAGACAAAACCGCCCATGCCCAACACCACACTGGGACGACGGCGACGCAAAATGCGCCACGCCTGCCAACACGCTTTGAGCAGACGAAAAGGGGCGAACAGCAAAGCCAATTTACCCTGACCACGCAGACCGGTAACGCTGATCCACTCCATCTCAATGCCCGCAGCAGGCACCACGTCTGCCTCTATGCCTTGATGCGTTCCCATCCAGACAATGTTTTGCCCCTGCTCCCGCAGCCGTAAAGCCACCGCCAAAGCCGGAAAAACATGGCCACCGGTACCGCCGGCCATAATTAAAATCGGTTGATCCTTTTTTACCGCAGCCCCCGTTATCACGATGCTTTTTCCTTAGGAGTCGTGATCTCTGACGGCAACTCATGATAAACCCTCAACAACAGACCGATCACCAAACACATTACCAAAGTACTGCTGCCGCCATAACTCATCAACGGCAAGGTCAACCCTTTGGTGGGCAGCACCCCCATATTGACGCCGATATTAACAAACGCCTGCAAGCCAATCCAAATTCCCAAACCGTAAGAAAGATACGCCGCAAAAGGTTGTTCAGCCTGTAGAGACCAGTGAGCCAACTGAAACGCCCGCCAAACCAAAAAAGAGAACAAGACAATCACCATCGACACCCCAATCAGACCCAGCTCTTCAGCTAAAATCGCAAACAGGAAATCCGTATGCGCCTCCGGCAAATAAAACAATTTCTGCACGCTGCCACCCAAGCCTGTTCCCGTCCAAGAGCCACTGCCAATGGCAATCAACGATTGGGTTAACTGAAAACCCTTATCATAAGGATCTGCCCACGGATCCAAAAAAGAGGTGATGCGCGCCAAACGATACTCAGCCGACACCGATAACCATAAAACCACAGCTGCTCCAAGCGCTGAGAGAATACCAAACAACCAAAGACGAGCACCGGCCAAAAACACCACCCCCATCATGGTGGCCAATAACACCACCGCTGCACCAAAATCAGGCTCAATCAACATCAAAATAGCGACTAAAACAAACACCAACAACGGCTTTAGTACCCCCCAAGGTTTCTGACGCACTTCCTCTTGATGGGCCACCATATAACCGGAGAGATAGACCAACATCAACAGCTTAACCAACTCCGAAACCTGAAAACGAAACAGACCAAAATCCAACCAACGGGTGCTGCCATTGACGGTTTTACCCAGACCAGGCACAAACACCAGCAGCAATAAAACCAACGAAATAACCAACATCCACATGCGCATGTTTTGCCAGTTGAGCAGGGAAACACGCCCTACCACCAGAATCAAAAACAGACCCATAAAAGCAAACAAAGATTGTCTGATCAAATAGTGATAAGGGCTGCCAAAAATCCTTTCAGACATGGAAAAAGAGGCTGAACCCACCATCACCACACCCAGCAACATCAAGATCAACGCACAACTGGCCAACAGCCAGTCAACGCGCAAATCAAAACGAAACAGCGCTAAATCTGAGGTCACTGCATCAAACTCCGCACTTCAGCGATAAAACAGTTGCCTCGCTGTTCGTAATCGGCAAACTGATCAAAACTGGCACACGCCGGAGAGAGCAAAACCGCATCGCCTGCGTGTGCCAATTGAGCCGCTCGCTGCACCGCCAGCGACAAACTTTCGGCGTAATACACCGGCACAACTGGCTCTAAAACCGCAGCCATTTTATCCGCATCTCGACCAATCAAAATGACCGCTCGCGCTGATGCTTTTAGTGCCTGACGCAACGGAGTAAAATCAGCCCCCTTACCTTCTCCACCAGCAATCAAAACCAACGTCTGTGGCATTCCTTCAACGGCCGCCAAAGTCGCCCCCACATTGGTGCCTTTAGAATCATTAAACCAACTGACACCGTTAATTTCGGCCACCCACTGAGTACGATGCTCCAAACCGGTAAAGGCTCTCAAAGCAACCAACATCGCCTCCAGAGGCAAATCAACCGCCTCACCCAACGCCAAAGCCGCCAACGCATTGGCCTGATTATGTTGCTCTGGAATTTTCAGTGCTGACACCGGCAACAACGGCTGCTGCCTGTGAGCCAAACAGAGTTCATCCACTTCATTTTCCATAAGGTGATAATCAGCCGCCACACCCTCAGTCAGGCTAAACCCACAACGCATCCCCTCCGTCGGTAAAGCAACAACCACGTCATCATCCAAATTGACCACACAGACGCTTGCCCCTTGATACACCGCCCCTTTGGCCAGAGCGTAATCATCCAAACCACGATAACGATCCATATGATCAGCGGAAATGTTCAACACCACCGATGCAGCAGCACGCAAAGAATAGGTGGTTTCTAATTGAAAACTGGAGAGTTCCAGCACATAAAAATCAGGAATAGGCTGTTGCAGCAATTCCAAAGCAGGAACACCTAAATTACCCCCCAACAGCACCTGCCGTCCCGCCGCCAACCCCATCTCACCTAGCAACGTCGTCACCGTGCTTTTGCCATTGGAGCCGGTGATCGCCACAATCGGCGCTTGAGCGACACGAGCAAACAGTTCGATGTCACCGATCACCTCAACCCCTGCGACCACTGCCGCTTGAATCGCTGGCTCTTGCAGACTCACCCCAGGGCTGACAATCAGCCGTTTAGCACAACTCAACAGCGCAGCGGAAAAGGCTCCGCAATGACAAACAACCTGCGGAAACCGCTGCTGCAATTCACCCAGACCAGGCGGCTGCTCACGGCTGTCCACCACCGTACATTGCCCACCCAAACCGAGCAGATACTCAACACAAGAGAGGCCGGTTTTACCCAGCCCAATAACCACATCTTCCGCGCTATTTTGCATCATCAGGACACTTAACGAAGTTTTAAGGTCGCCAACCCCACCAAAACCAAAATCACAGTGATAATCCAAAAGCGCACAATCACCCGAGGTTCAGGCCAGCCCTTTAGCTCAAAATGATGATGCAACGGAGCCATGCGGAACACACGGCGACCGGTCAATTTATAAGAAGCGACTTGGATGATCACCGATGCGGTCTCCATCACAAACACGCCACCCATAATCAAAAACACCAACTCTTGGCGCACCAGCACCGCCACCACACCCAGCGCCGCACCCAGAGCCAGCGCGCCCACATCGCCCATAAACACCTGTGCAGGATAAGTGTTAAACCACAAGAAACCCAAACCGGCACCGGCCAAGGCCATACAAAAGACCATCAACTCACCCACACCTGGCACATACGGAATCACCAAGTAGCTGGCAAAATAGAGATGGCCGGTTAAATAAGCGATCAAACCCAAAGCACCGGCCACCATCACCGTTGGCATAATCGCCAAACCGTCCAACCCGTCGGTCAAATTCACCGCGTTACTGGCACCGACAATCATCAAATAAACAAACGGCACAAACCACCAACCCATATCCCAGTTAAAGGCTTTAAAAAAAGGGCACGATCAAACTGGTTTCCGCACTGCTCTGCGCCGTGAAAAAGATCACCAACGCCGCCGCCAGCGCAATCACCGACTGCCAAAAATATTTAGATCGAGCCGACAACCCTTTAGAGTTGCCTAAGGCCAATTTTTTATAATCGTCCACCCAACCCACAGCACCAAAAGCAAGCGTCACCAACAGCACAATCCAGAGCTGCTTGCTGGCCAAATCACCCCACAACAGCGTGGTGATGGTCACCGCCATCAAAATCAACGCCCCACCCATCGTAGGCGTACCCGCTTTTGAGTAGTGACTCTCTGGGCCATCGTCCCGCACCACTTGACCAATGTTATTCCGGCTCAAACGCCGAATTACCTTAGGGCCGATCAACAACGCAATACTCAAAGCCGTCAACGCACTTAAAATGGCACGCAGAGTCAAATAACGAAAAACATTAAAGCCATCATGAAACTGAGTCAAATAATCCGCGAGATAGAGCAACATCTAAAAAACATCCTCAATAGAACCTGAGTAACTCCCTGCTTTTAACACCAGTTGATCCACCAACTTATCCAACCGCATACCCCGAGATCCCTTTATCAGTAATACGTTATTTTTACCCAATTGACTCTGCAACGCGGCGCTTAGAACAGAAAGGTCAGCAAAATGCTCCGCACCTTGACCAAAACCAGCACAACTGTGACGGCTCAATTCACCCAAGGCAAACAGACGTTTTACCCCAGCGCGCTTAGCCTGCTGTCCCGCTTGGAAATGAATCGCACTACTCTCCTCACCCAGCTCCAGCATGTCCCCCAACACCAACCAAGGTTCACCATGCTGTTCACAGATCACATTCAGAGCCACGCTCAACGAGGCAAGATTGGCATTATAACTGTCATCAAATAGGAGCGAGCCATTAATTCCCTGCCTCTGCTGCATCCGACCTTTGACCGCCCGCATGGAAAGCAACCCTCGCTTGATCTGCGTCATTCCGACCCCCAAAGCCAAAGCAGCCGAACTGGCCGCCACAGCATTGCGGGCGTTATGCTCCCCCAATAACGGCAAATCCAATTCAATCAATTTGGCTTGATAACGAATCTGCAATCGACTGGGAGCCATCCAACGACCACTAACATCAGCGGCCTCTTGCAAACCAAAGGTCAGTTTTTGATGTTCGTTAGCCAAAGACAACCACAGCGGCGCAAAATCATCGTCCACGTTAATCAGCGCAACACCGTCCTCTGGCAGATCAGCGTAAATCTCCCCCTTGGCGCGTGCCACGCCCTCAAGCGAACCAAACCCCTCCAGATGCGCCGCAGCAGCATTATTAATCATGACCACCTTCGGTTTAGCCAAAGAACAGAGGTAAGCAATCTCCCCTGCATGATTCGCCCCCATCTCCACCACGGCAAATTGATGCTCTGGTTGCAGAGCCAACAACGTCAGTGGCACACCAATTTCATTGTTAAAGTTGCCCTGAGTCGCATGAGTCAAACCCACTTGACTCAAAATCGCCGCCAACATCTCTTTCACCGTGGTTTTACCGTTGCTGCCGGTAATTGCCAGCAACGAAAGAGTCTGCAACGAACGCCAATAAGCCGCCAAGCGACCTAGAGCCAAACGGCTGTCGTCCACCAGCAACTGAGGCGCTGCAACATCTAAAGGCCGCTCCACCATCAAAGCGACCGCGCCCGCATTCAGCACCGATTCAGCAAAGTCATGGGCATCAAAACGATCTCCACGCAAAGCAACGAACAGATCACCGTTCTCCACCTGCCGACTGTCGATGCTGACACGATGAAACAGAACATCTTCGCCCAACACCTTCGCCCCAAGAGCCTTAGCCACTTGCTGCAAACTCAGCTCAAACAAGAGCCTCTCCTTGTAACCCCAGTTGCACCGCATCACGATCACTAAAAGAAAAACGTTGGCTGCCCACCCATTGATAATCTTCATGGCCTTTACCCGCCACCAACACCACATCATCGGCTTGGCTCTGCTGTAAAACCCACTGAATCGCCGCCCCACGATCATGCTCACAATGGGCTTTTTCAGGTGCTTTCATCCCCGCTAAAATGTGCTGCATAATCAACTCCGGCGCTTCAGAACGTGGATTATCATCACTGATTACCACCTGATCGGCCAACTGCTCGGCCACCGTCGCCATTAAAGGCCGTTTGCCCACATCACGGTCACCACCGCAACCAAACAAGCAAAATAGCCGACCTCGGGTATGCAGTCGCAAGGATTTTAAAGCGGCTTTCAGCGCCTGTGGCGTGTGGGCGTAATCCACCACCACCAGCGCTCGATTTTCAGCCTTAAACGACTCCATGCGCCCAACCACCGGTTTCATGCCTTGCAAACGCCGCACGATCTCATCTAAACCAAACCCCAAAGCCAACAAACTCGCTGCCGCCGCCAGCAGATTGCTGACATTAAAACGCCCCAGCAAAGCCGTGCTCAACGGCATGGCCTGACCCTGCCAATGCAAAACAAAACGGACACCCGAGCCATCAAACTGCACTTGATCTGCCCAAAGATAATCCTTGATCTGAACCTTCGAACTCAGGCCGTAAGCGATGACCGAAACGTCTGATCTGCGCTGCCGCATCAATTCACGACCAAATTCGTCATCCAAATTCAACACCCACCCTTTCAGCTCCGGTCGATAAAAAAGCCGCCGCTTAGCCTCACGATACGCTTTCAGAGTGTGATGATAATCAAGATGGTCTCGACCTAGATTGCTCAGCACCGCCAGATCAAATTCAGCACCGGCAATGCGCTGCTGCTGCAAGCCATGCGACGACACCTCCATCACCACTTGCTTCACACCCTGGTGCAACCACGCGGCCAAGGTCTGCTGTAGCTGCAACACATCAACGGTGGTGCGACTGCCCTGCTGCACCGAATCATGGTGTAGCTGATCCACCGTGGTGGCTCCCAAGGTGCCTAAAATACCGCAGGGTGTTTGAGCTGTGTTGAGAGCTTGAGCAATAAAATGACTGACAGACGTTTTACCGTCGGTGCCGGTCACGCCAATCAAAGTCTGCTGGCGGCTGGGGTAATGATAAAAACGTGAAATTAACTGCCCCGACATGTATCGGATCTGTTTTACCGGCAAGTCAACAACATCGGTATTTAGCAGCACAGACTGCTGCTCAGACGTTAACGGCACCTCTTCGGGACGTACAATAGCCACTGCACCCGCAGCAACCACCTCAGCTAAAAAATCAATGCCTTGCCGCACTCCTTCACCAGGTAAAGCCAAAAAAAGAGCGCCCACTTGAACCGCACGACTGTCAATGACAATCGACTCAATCAGACAATCCGCTCTATCGTACTCAACAATCCCTTGCAATAAAGTTGACAAAGGCTGAGCACGACTCATAGGCCGCCTCCAATAGAGGCGTATTCCATTGGCGGTTCTGGCAGGTCATCGGGCAACACATTTAGCAAGCGCAAGGCTCCCGACATCACCTTTGAAAACAGCGGTGCCGCCACCTGCCCACCGTAATATTTTTTCCCTTGAGGCTCATTTACCACCACCACCGCCGCCAAACGTGGGTTACTCACTGGCGCAAACCCCGTGAACAACGCCACATGACGATCTTTAGCGTAACTTCCCGAAGCACTTTTACGCACAGTACCGGTTTTACCTGCCACTCGATAACCCACAACCCGAGCACGCGCACCAGTACCGCCTTTTGCAACCACCGAGGTCAACATTTCACTGATCATATCTGCCGCACGACTGGAAAGCACCCGCTCACCTTCGGGAGCACCTGTCAGTTTTTGAAAGGAGACCGCAGGTAAAATCCCATCGGCGGCCATGGCACTGTAAGCACGCACCAGTTGCAACGGAGTCACAGAAAGCCCGTAACCGTAAGACATCGTGACACGCTTCACCTTGCCCTTTTTACCACTGCGGCTCAGCAAACCAGCTGATTCACCGGGAAAGCCACTGCCACTGCTTCGCCCCAAGCCCAAACGACTGAAGACATCCCAAAGCTGTTCAGGAGCCAAGGAAAGCGCAATTTTACTCACTCCCACATTGCTTGACTTACGAATGATGCCGGTCAGATCCAACAACCCATAATCGTGGCTGTCCTGTACGGTGAGACGTTTCACCATAAACCAACCAGGGGAGGTTTGAATCAACGTATCAGGGCGATACTGCCCCGACTCCAGAGCCGCCACCACCGTCAACGGCTTAATCGTCGAACCCGGCTCCAACACATCGGTTACAGCACGATTGCGTAACGCAGCACTGCGTCGTTCTGAACGTTTATTGGGGTTATATGAGGGTTGATTGACCATCGCCAAGATCTCCCCTGTATGCACATCCATAATCACCACTGAACCGGAATGTGCATGGTATTTCTGCACCGTGGCTTTTAATTCACGATAGGCCAAATATTGCAGCCGTTTATCAATACTCAAGGTCAAATTTTTACCTGGTTGCGCTACCGTCAACTGCTTCAGGTCCCCCACCGGTCGCCCCAAACGATCTTGCACAATCAACTTTCGCCCCGGCACACCGGTCAACCAGCGATCAAAGGCCAACTCCAAACCCTCTTGCCCCTGATCATCAATATTGGTAAAACCCACCACATGGGAGGTCACCTCACCGGCAGGATAATAGCGGTAATATTCACGCTGCAATCCCACCCCCGCAACCTTCAGAGCCATCACCTGCTGCCCCAGAACGGGCGTTACCAAACGCTTTAGGTAGATAAAACCTTTCTGCTGATTATTAAAGACCTTTTTTTGAATGGCAGAGAGAGGCAGATCCAACAAAGCCGCCAATTGTGGCCATAGATCTTGATCTGAAAGGAGTTTTTTCGGGTTAGCCCAAACCGCATCAACGGGCGTACTGACCGCCAGCGCCTCACCATTGCGATCCAACACCATGCCTCGATGAGCCGCAGTGGTGACCACCCGCTGTTGACGCACATCACCTTGATTTTGCAAAAAAGCCTGCCGCAGCACCTGCAAGTCAACCGCCCTTACCAACAACCCCATGGCGATTGCAGCAAACAACAGTAATAAAAATCGGTGTCTTGCGTACTGCATTGAATCATCCCTGCCTTTGCCTTTCATGGCTTAATCATCTCTACCTGAGAAAGAGTCGGCACGCGCATCTGCAAACGCTCGCGTGCCAAACGTTCAATACGCCCATGATCACCCCACGTGCCTTGCTCAAGTTGTAACCGACCCCATTCGAAATCCAACTCATCCAACAGCCGTTGCTGCTGCTGGATCTCCACAAATAGCGTCCGGCTGCGATGTTTACTGTAGATCACCCCAAGAGCCGACCCGACGATCAACACCCCCAGCAGCAACAGGCCAAACCACTTTTCCACCGTCAAATTCGCTCAGCAATTCGCAATACCGCACTGCGCGAGCGCACGTTGGCCGATTTTTCTGCCTCACTGGCAAAAATGGCTTTGCCTCTGTTTTTTAAAGTCGCTTGAAACTCAACCTCTGCCATCGGCAAACCCCGTGGCAAACGTCGATGCAACGGTGAGGACGTTGGAGGCCGCACGCAGGAGCGAATAAAACGCTTCACAATGCGATCTTCCAACGAGTGAAAGCTGATGACCGCCAAACGCCCTTGCGGTTTTAACAGCGTGGGCACCTGTTCCAACGCCTCACTTAAAGAAGCCAGCTCACGGTTGATATGAATTCGAATCGCTTGAAAGGTACGAGTAGCGGGGTGTTTGTGTTTGTCTCGTGGCAAAATTTTCGTAAGCAAGGTTGCCAATTGAGCAGTAGTGGTAAAGGGCTGCTTTTGTCGGTCCATCACAATCGCTTTGGCAATGCGGCGGCTGAGGCGCTCTTCACCGTATTGCCACAATACATCGGCAATTTCATCGGCCTCCGCACGCGCCAACCACTGCGCAGCGGACTCACCAACAGAAGGGTTCATACGCATATCCAGCGGCCCACTGCGCATAAAACTGAACCCTCGCTGCGCATCGTCCAACTGCGGTGAAGAGACGCCCAAATCCATAAAAATGCCATCAAAGCGCACATCACCAACGCGCTCAAACAAAAGGGAGCTGAGTTCAGAAAAATTACCGTGAATGATGCTAAAACGGGGGTCTAAAAAATCACGCTGCGCAACACGAATCGCCTCAGGGTCTTGATCGAACGCGATCAAACGCCCATCCTGACCCAAAGCGTCCAACAACAGACGTGCATGACCACCACGACCAAAGGTCGCATCAAGATAAACTCCATTTTCCTTAATCGCCAAACCGTGCAGCACCTCTTCCCGAAGTACCGATTCATGTGTTAACTCGTACACTGTGCCCCACAAACAGTTGATTTATCATTGATGGTAACTACTAACTATAGGGATCTTCCAACAATCGTGTCAAGAAAAACCCCTAAAAAAACAACAATTATTACTTATAACACAATAAGTTATGCATCATTTTGAAGGTAAAGTAAGAACACTTTTCCAGACTCAAAAAGAAACACTATAGAATCAAAGAGATAGTTGAAAAAAGCAGCAGTGAGAAAATAAGCCGAGCAACAACAACGCTTCATACAATGGCTGTATGACTTTGTTGACAAATAGGACAAAAAAGAAAAAAGGTGGAGTCGGACATAAGCCGGGTTCTGTCGAGGACAGTCATTCATCTGGGACAGACGTCGCCGTCTGCCTCAAGCAACCTACCCGGGAACAGTGCGGGCCGCACCAATGTTCCCCTATTTGGTCTTGCTCCGAGTGGGGTTTACCATGCCACTGAATGTTACCATCAGCGCGGTGCGCTCTTACCGCACCCTTTCACCCTTACCGGCAGTCGAAACTGCTTAGGCGGTCTGCTCTCTGTTGCACTGGCCGTGGGTTCACACCCCCCAGGCGTTACCTGGCACTCTGCCCTATGGAGCCCGGACTTTCCTCCCCGCCCGAAAGCGGAGCGACTGCCTGGCCAACTCCGGCGCGCAGCGTAACACAAAGCGCTTTTTTCACGAACGGTTTTTTAATACCAACGCCACTTGATAGGCTTGGTTTTTCCCCACGCCGACCAGTTTTGCCGCCACGCCAGCGGCTTTTTTGAGCGGCAATTCCGGCAACAGCAACAACAAACAGCGTTGCAACTGCTGCTCACTCTCATCAATAACTTCAGCTTCAACACCCGCCACAATCAAGACAAACTCGCCCTTTTGCTGCATCGGATCGGCCTCCACCCAAGCCAACAATTCTGCCAGCGGCGCACGGCGCACGGTTTCAAAGGTTTTGGTCAACTCTCGTCCCATGGCCACCCAACGCTCAGCACCAAAGACCTCAAGCATGTCCCGCAATGAATCCACAATTCGATGACAGGACTCAAACAGAATCAGCGTATTCTGCTCGCTGGCCAGCTCTTGCAACCGTTTTTTGCGCGAAGCCGAGCGCGCCGGTAAAAACCCCTCAAAAACAAATCGATCCGTTGGCAAACCACTGACCGACAGAGCCGCCATCAACGCCGAGGCTCCTGGAATGGGCGAAACCGTTACCCCCTCCTCGTGCGCCAATTTAATCAGATGATAACCAGGATCACTGATCAGCGGCGTACCGGCATCAGAAATCAGCGCCACGGATTGACCTTCTTTCAACCTCTCCACCACCACCACCGCCTGCTGACGCTCGTTGTGGTCGTGCAACGCCAACATCTTCTTTTTCAACCCTAAGGCGCTCAACAAACGACCGCTGTGACGGGTGTCTTCTGCGGCCACCAAATCCACCTGAGCCAACACCTTCTTGGCGCGCTCCGTAATATCTGCAAGATTACCAATCGGTGTTGCCACCACATACAAGATCCCAAACTGAATTGACACACTTCCCCCCAGCACAGATACTGCGCCACTCAATAACTAACGTTTAAAACCGACTCAGCCAACAGACCCTAAAAACCTATGGCCACCATGCAACCCACCTTTTCTCTCCGCGCTTTGCTGATCTACAGCCTGCTTCTGCTCAGCCTCTCTGCCTGTCAAACCACGCCCAAAGGCCCACCTTTAGAAACCCAGTTTGACCCACAAGCAGTGACAAAAGCAGCACAAATGGTCGCCGAAGACAAAACCCTCGGTGCCGTTCGTCTCTATGAACAGTTGGCTATGAAAGCCGCAACACCGCTGCGTCAGCGTTATCAACTGCTCGCAGCCGAGCTGCTGTTCAACCACGGCTATCCCGAATTGGGCGTCGAGCATCTTAACAAGATCAATGAAAAAGCGTTGACCAAAAACCCCAGCTTACTGCGCAAAAAATTACGTTTGGACGTGCAAGCCGCTTTGGCAGAACAGAACGGCGCACGCGCCTTGGGGTTGCTGTCACGTATGCAAGCCAGCAATGACCAAGAACAAGCCGAGCAATTGTCTCTGCAAGCGAGCGCTTACCAATATTCAGGCGATTGGCGGGAAGCCCTCACTGCTCTGCAACAACGTGAAACCCTACTCAGCGACAATGAAGCCGTCTTGGCAAACCAGCAACAAATTTGGCAACTGCTTTCCGCCCAACCACGCAGCGCCATCAACGAGCTGCGTGCCCACGCACCCAACCCCAACGCCCAAGGCTGGGCCGAGCTAAATTACACCGCCCTCACCCCACGCCTCTCCTTCAGCACCACTTGGCAAGCCATTCAAAACTGGCGCGCACTCTATCCTGAGCACCCCATCAGCAGCGCCTTTTTTCAAGCCCTGCATCAACAACTAACAAACTCCGCAGCTCACCCCAAACAGATCGCCCTACTGCTGCCTCTTACTGGACGCTACCGAGCAGCAGCCACCGCCGTGCGTGATGGTTTTTTAGCCGCTGCCTACCAGCAGTCCGCCAACACCCCCCAACCTGAAATCCGCATCTACGATGTCAGCAACGGCACCACCACTCGCGCCAGCTACCAACACGCCATAAAAGAGGGAGCCAAGTTCATTATCGGCCCGCTCTCCAAAACGGACATCAATCAGTTTCGTCAGCAGGAGAAACTGGCCGTACCCACTCTGAGCCTTAACTACGCCGACATCAACGTAGAAACAGAAACAGAAAACCTGTTCCAATTTGGTCTTCTGCCCGAAGATGAAGCACGCCAAGTGGCGCGCGCGGCCTTTAATTTCGGTTATCGCAATGCCGTCGCCTTGGTACCCAACACCTCTTGGGGCACACGTTTGGTGAACGCCTTTCAAGCAGAGTTTAGCCAGCTGGGAGGTCAACTGTTAGAACACGCCAACTACGGCAACAAGGAGAGCGATTTCACCGCCCCCATCGAACAGCTGATGAAACTCGGTGCCAGCAAACAGCGCAAGCGCAATTTGCAACGCACCATTGGCCTGCAGAGCATCAAATTTGAACCCCGCCGCCGCCAAGATGTGGACATGGTCTTTATCGCTGCCAACCCCGCGCAAGCGCGACTGATCAAACCACAACTCAAGTTTCACCACTCTGGCGATCTGCCCACCTTTGCGACCTCGAAACTCTATCGTGGTGCCTTCAATCGTGATGCGGATAAAGACATGGAGGGCATTATTTTTTGTGGCACGCCTTGGTTGCTGCCCAACAACGATGAAGAATTGAAAACCTATCAACAGTTTCACCAACTGTGGCCAAAGAGCATGCGCCGCTACGCCCAACTCTATGCACTGGGTTACGATGCTTTCCAGATCGCGCCGTACCTAAAACAGATGCACAACCCAGCTGCCCCCCTGTTTCCGGGTAAAACCGGCCTACTCTCGCTCGGTGATGACAACCGGCTGCACCGAGAACTGCGTTGGGCACAGTTCCACAAAGGCACCGCCAAACCCATCAGCATCCCCACCCCGCGTGCTGAAAATCAGTTGGTAAATTAACCGATGCCAAACAGCGTTGAACAGGGGCAGAGCACCGAAACCATGGCGCTGGAATATCTGCAACAACAGGGTTTATCACTGCTCGAACGTAACTTTCGCTGCAAAATGGGTGAGATTGATCTGATCATGACGGACAACGCCGACGGCTTGCTCTTTGTGGAAGTGCGTTATCGTAAAAATAATCTCTTCGGTGGCGCGGCGGCCAGCGTCACCCGGAAGAAACAGCAGAAATTAATCCGTACCGCCCAACTCTATCTGCAGATGAAAAAACTCAGTGAACGCTGTTACAGCCGTTTTGACGTGGTTGCCCTCAGCGGCGCAAAAATGCCTTATCAAATCGAATGGATCAAAGACGCTTTTCAAGCCTACTAAAACCTATGATCAACTCCAGCGACCTTATTCAGCAGCACTTTTCAGCCAGCGTGCAGAGCAAACAGCAGACCCTAAAAAATCTGCTGCTAAAAATTGTTCAAGCCAGCCAACTATTAGTGCAAACCTTGCAGCAGAACGGAAAAATTTTAAGCTGTGGTAACGGCGGTTCGGCAGGCGATGCCAGCCATTTTGCCTCTGAATTGGTTAACCGGTTTGAGCGCGACCGACCGGCCTTAGCAGCGATTGCTTTGACCACCGATGGCGCGTGTCTGACCTCCATTGCCAATGACGACCGTTACGAAAATATCTTCGCTCGCCAGATTCAGGCCTTGGGTCAAAAAGGTGATCTGCTGCTGGCCATCAGCACCAGTGGCAATTCGGCCAATGTGGTCGCCGCGATTAAAACCGCTCATGAACGTGAGATGTCGGTATTGGTTTTAAGCGGTAAAGATGGCGGTGCGGTGGCCGAGCAACTCAAAGCCGATGACATTGAGCTGCGTGTGCCTTCAAATTCCACTGCGCGTATTCAGGAAAATCACCTGCTGCTGATTCACTGCCTATGTGATCTGATTGACCAGCACTTGTTTGGCCGTGAGTAAAGAAGACCCTCACGGCATTGTATTAAGCCGCCTTTCTACGCCTGACTGCCCAAAGTAAAAATAGACCAAACAGCACTTCAGTTCCGCTTAACAAACCACCACTGCTTGTTCCCGTTCCCGTTCCCGTTCCCGTTCCCGTTCCCGTTCCCGTTCCCGTTCCCGTTCCCACTGAAAAGCCTGTGCCGGTTAATGAAAGTGACAAACTCGTTGGTGTACCGTTACTTTCAAAAGTCAACGTACCCACTTGAGTTCCAGCCAACTGCGGGCTAAAACTCACTGCCACAATCAAACTCGCCCCACGAGCCAAACGGGTATTGGTGGCGTTGTGACTAAAACCCTGCCCCGAAAGGACAACATTACTGATATCCACATCCCGATTTCCCTGATTGCTCACCGTGATGTTCAAAACACGTTGCTCACCCAACACCAGCGAACCGAAACTCAACAGCGATTGGTCTAAAGACAATGCGCCAGAAAGCTGGCGCACACCCGCCCGATGCATCAGTGGCGCGGCAACACCAAGCTGATTTAAAACCTCAGCCTGAGTCGCATCCCCCTGCCAGGGCGTGGGTGAATTTGCACCTTGAATTGGAATTCGGATTGCTGAACTGCTCACGCCGGTCGTGGCAGGCAAATTGATTGACATAAAATCATCATTACCCCAAAAGGTGGGCTGTCCCCAAGCAATGCCTGTCGTCTGTTGGGTGTAAATCAAATTGCTACTTTGAGTCTCAAAATCAAGAATTAAAACTTGAGACTGTCGGCTCTGATTTGCCAAGGTTTCAATAAAATCCAACGCGATCACACGATTGCTATTGGAAGCAAACATGGGATAACCCAAATCAACTTCTGGATTTTGAGTTGGAAAAGGAAACGAAAAATCCGGCACCGTTATTGTCGAAGAAGAGAGATCCAAAAAACCAACCGACCAATAATTCAAACCATTTGACAACCCACTCGCTGAATCGGTAGGTAAACCTTGCACACACGAATTATTGGGCAGTGAGGTACACGCCAACATATCAAACACCAGCACACGGCTGCTGTAATCAAAATTCAATGAATCGGCGTAATGCACCAAACCAAGCGACGCTTGGGAGCCATTTTGATAGCTGGGCAATGGCACGCTGTAATCCAAGCGCGAAGGCGGCGTGGTGGAAAAATCCATAATATGAATTTGATCATCACTGGATAAGCTGGTTACATAGGCCAAATAACGACCATCAGGAGAGATGGCAAAACCCCACATATCCGCCGTATTGGTGATTTGCACTTCTTGACGAAGAGAATCCACTTGATACAAGTTTTTATCATCAGCAACAAAAAAAGCATACGTGCCACTGCTGTCGGTGTAAGCCGCAGGACGGGTGTCAAACGCGGCCCGTGAACTCAACTGAAGATCACTGTTTTGATCGTAACCGGTAAACGGATTGGACATTGTCTGAGCAAACAGCTCATGTTGAATCACTGTGCCCACAGTGTCCCTTCTAGGGTAAAGATAGAACATGACATCAGCACCATTGACCACATCGGTGGTCGTAGGAGTCGTGGGCGAAGGTGCCGTTGCACCTGTCGCCCCATCAAACACTTCCACCGCATCCCAAGCGGCTTTAACCGAAGCCACCTCAGCCGCCCCCACGCCATGCAAATCCTCAGCGGCTTGCACTAACGCACGCCTGGCATCAATAAATTGCGCCGAGGCGGTCAAATAAACCGTTAACGCTCGATAATACATCTGCTCCGCTTTTGCCCGCCCAACACTGACCCCCAAACCCTCCACACTCAAACCTTCTGCCAATAGATACGCCGCTCGATTGGGAATGCCACTGTTGACGTGTACCCCACCGTTATCGGTTTGTGGGGTATTCGGCATGTTTTTATATTCACTCATTTTCGTCGGCTGAGGATCCAGTCCCTGAGAGGGGTCTTGCACACTGCGCAAAAAAAACGGTGCTGGGCGAGTACAATCTTCTCCCGCCAACCAATCATCACGATCCACCATCATCGAAAACACATCGGCAAAAGACTCATTCAGTGCCCCACTCTGATTTTCATAGATCAGGTTGGCAGAGCTTTCAATCACACCGTGCGTCATTTCATGGGCGGCCACATCCAAACATTGCGCTAAAGGCTTAAAAATTTGCCCCCCGTCACCGTAAACCATAAACGTACCGTTCCAAAACGCATTATCTAAACCCTGACCAAAATGCACCACCACCATTAAATTTTTATTTTTATCATCTATGCTTTGGCGATTAAAGGTATTTTTATAATAGTCATAAACCACTTTGGTATTGGACATGGCACTGATCGCCGTAGCATCCCAACCGCCATTGGCGCTGCTGTTACTGACAAACGAAAGGTTTGTACCATCGCCGTTATTGGCGGTCAAAATAAACGTATCACCGGTGGCATTAGGGCCATTGGCCACCGGATCGTAACCCGCCGTGACATCAGAGAGCGGCAAGGTCGGATCGACCATTAAATAATCCGTAGAATTTTGCAACCAACTGTTAAAAAACTGCTGTTTACCCAGCAAATCAACCCCCGTAGAGGACTGCACAGAGTGATGAATATTATGAATTTTATGCACCACAAATCCTGTGTGAGCATCAATAAAATAGAGCCAACGATCTGACATGCTCGGTTGAACATCCACTTTATAAACCAGCTTAGGAGCAACCTGATCCATGTAGATCATCAATTCGCTGTTGATCTGCTGCACGTGTGTTAATTTCAGCGCCGTTTTCACCGCCGCCTCTGCATCAGCCGTGCTCAAGGTCGCCTGCGTCGCCAAGGTCAAACTCGGCTGATAACGCCCGTTGGCCAGATAAAGATTGGCCTGTTTATCCAGATGCAGCGTGAGCTGCTGACCCCACAGCGGCAAACCTTGATGCATTTGCTGGTAAAAGAGATGCTGCCGCCCCGCCGAATCGGTCACGGATTTTTGCAGCTGCATTTCATCGGCTGGATTTTTCAGCCGCAACAAAGCACGATTGTTTAACAAAAACCGCTTAGCAGCGGTTTTGTAATCCAATTCACCGTTCAACAAACGCAGCGAAGGCAAAGCGGACAGGTGCGCTTTGATAAAGGTCGGCGTGCCACTGCTCCGATCAAAAGCAACCTGCAAAGCTGTGCTACTGCGATGTTGCAAGGCTCGCAAGCCTTGTTGTTGCTGCTCACTGATCAAAGACTGACCAGAAACAGAACGGGTTTTTTGCCCCAAAGGCAAACTCGATAACTGCTGGAAACGCCGCTCTGCTGCTCCCGCCGAGCGGAAACGTTTATTGATGGGTTTCAGACGTGATGCAAGCCGAGGCTCAACAATGCCCTGCGAAACAGAAAACCCTTGCGGCACAGCACCTTGAAAGGGCTGTTTTAAATGGCCTGTGACCTCAGCATACGCAAACCCACTGAGCAACACCGTGGCCGTGGTTGATAACAACAACAGCCCTTTAGAGATCCCTTTTTTTTCCACCATGTACCACTCCCAACCGCGCTAATAAATTGATGGCGTACCTGCAATGCGTTTGATCAAGCGACCATCGTCAGCATCCAACAACAAAAATTGGCGGATCAAACCACGATGCAACTCCACTTGATACACCAGTTTTTTCCCATTCTGCCACGGTGCGTAAACATAAAGCTTGGCCGATGTCACTTTCCACACATTTAGTCCAGCTGGCATCAACGCAACCGCGTACTGCGCAACCTCATCCACACCCAGTTGCGGCTCTGTCGCCACCGCTGTCAAACCCGCCACACCCTTACCCGTGACCCGATAAACCTCACCAGCACGGTTGATGTGTACCCGCAACACCGCCCGCCAAACCGGCACACCGTTCTGCATTTGCTGAAAAGACAGATGTTGAAACCCCAATAGATCTCTTTTTTGGCGCAGCAAGGTCAATTGCTGCTGAGGGTCGTCGAGCTGAAAACGCATTTTATGCCGCTGTAAATAAGCCAGCGCCGTCTGCTGCTCCAGCGATACCGTTGCTGCACCCACAGAAGAATCGCGCACACCGGAGGAACAGGCCACCGCACCCAGCAACACCCACAACCCCAAAGCAATGCGCTTCATCTTAATTTCTCCTCAAAAACAACACGGTTGACTTATACTCCAACCACCTCAATTAGGACAGACCCTCATGCTCATCGACAGCCATTGCCACTTAGACCGAGTCAAACTTGCTCCCTTTGCAGACAATTTTGAGACCATGTTACAGGCCGCCAAAGAGAATCAGGTTGATGCCTTTCTCAATGTCTGCATTGATCTCGAACATTTCGAAGACGTTTTTCAGCCCACCCAAACACACAACAACATCTGGTGCTCTGTCGGCGTTCACCCCACCGAAAAAGAAGGGCAAGAGCCTGATGTCGAGACTTTAGTTCAACTGGCAAAACGGGACAAGGTAATCGCCATTGGCGAAACCGGCATCGACTACCACTGGGAAAATGAAAACATGGAGTGGCAGCGCGAGCGTTTTCGCGTTCACATTCGTGCTGCCAGACACTGTGGAAAACCCTTAATTATTCACTCTCGCTCCGCCCGTGAAGACACCTTGAAGATCTTCGCTGAAGAAGGTGGCCCTGAAGTCGGTGGTGTGATGCACTGTTTTGCCGAAGATCTACCCACGGCCAACAAGGCAATGGAGTTGGGTTTGTACATCTCTTTTTCCGGTATCGTCACCTTTAAAAGCGCCACCGAAATTCAAGAGGCGGCGCAAAACATCCCCCTAGACCGACTTCTGATTGAGACCGATTCACCTTATCTGGCACCCGTGCCTCATCGCGGCAAAGCCAACCATCCGGCACTGGTGAAACACGTAGCAGAAAAGGTCGCCGAGCTGCGTGGCATCAGCTTTGAAGAGGTCGCTAAAGCCTCCAGTGACAATTTCAGACGGCTGTTTAAGGTTGAGAGCTTGATCTGAAACGAGCAAGATGAAAAAGAGGCCTAAAGTGTCAGAGCCAATCTCGTAATTAAATCACGACTCCAGCGGCAGCAGCTCTTGCAACCCATTGATCTGGGCTATCTGGATCAGCTGCAATGGCAGATTACGAAAGCACACCTTCTGTTGCTGCTCAGCCGCCAAGCGCATCCACTCCAATAGCAGCGCTAAACCGGCGCTGTTGGAGTCACTCACCGCCTGCAGATCAATCACAACGGATGCAGACCAATCAAACTGACGCTCTGAACTTGCCAATAGAGTCACCACACTGTCAAAATCAAGTTGACCGTGTAACGTAAAAAGACCTGCAGAGAGCGGTTCTAAGCGACAATCTAACATTAAGACGGCTCAGCCACAGCGGTCTGTTTATCGGCCAAACGTTGGTTTTTATCTTGCAGCACCTTGATCAGCCCTTGAATGCCATTTTTACTCACTTCACCGGTAAAACTGCTGCGATAATTGGTCACCAAACTGATGCCATCAATGGTGATGTCGTAAATTTTCCACTGCTCTTTTTTCTTGCGTAGACGATAAACCATTGAGATGGAAGCCGCACCCGCTTGCAACACCTGAGAGCGAACTTGGGCGCGATTTTTCCGCGAACTGGTGCGAAAGGGTAAAAATTTGATCTCATGTTTGGCAAATTCAGACAAGGAGTTGGCGTAGGTACTGACCAACAGTTCACGGAATTGAGCTTCCAACTCCCGACGCTGTTTGGCGGTCGCCTTACGCCAGTTTTTACCCACCGCCAGCTTCGTCATGGCATTGAAATCCATATGAGGCAAAATCAGCTCATCCACCTGTTGACGCAAAAAAACCGGATCAGACTGAAGGCGATCCTGCTCTTTTTTCAGCAGTTCAAACAGAGAGTCTGTGGTTTTGATTACCATCTCTTGCGGAGAGTCTGCCAAGGCAAGCGTTGAAAATGCAGATAACAGAGAAAAAGCCAAAAATTTCAATACGGTTTTCATTATTTTTTATCCAATCCAAACGTTGTTTAGAGCCATTTAGTGTTTTTGACACGGACTAAGTTCGCCCATCAGGTTGTACCCAAGAGCGCTTACCAAAAACACCCTCTCAGTCACAAAACTACTCACCACTGGCTTTATCAAACAAAAATTTGCCAATCAGCTCTTCCAACACCATCGCCGACTGGGTCACTTGCAGCTCATCACCTTCGCGTAAAACCACCTCTTCGGCGCCCGGCTCCAAACCAATGTACTGCTCACCCAACAGACCAGCGGTAAAAATACTGGCCGAACTGTCCTCAGGAAACTGAGCGTACTGCGGCTCAATTAACAACGTCACCTCTGCCTGAAATTGCTGCGTATCGTAACGAATCGCACTTACCCTGCCGACCAAAACGCCGCTTGCGGTCACGGGCGCACGCACCTTCAAGCCACCGATGTTGTCAAAATGGGCGGTCAAATGATAGCCCTGACCGCCCTGCAAACCACTGATATTGCTTACTTTCATTGCCAACATAAACAGCGCGGCCAAAGCCAACGCCACAAACAGACCCACCATAATTTCGATATTGCGCTTAGCCATTGCGTTTAACTCCCAAACATCAGTGCGGTTAGCACAAAATCCAACCCTAAAATAGCCAACGAAGCATGCACCACAGTGCGTGTCGTAGCTCGGCTGACCCCTTCCGAGGTCGGTAGCGCATCGTAGCCTTCAAACAGCGCAACCCAAGTGATCACCAGCCCAAAAACCACACTCTTAATTACCCCGTTGAGCACATCTTCAACAAAATCCACTTTAGCGTGCATCTGCGACCAAAAGGCACCTTCATCAATGCCCAACAACGGCACCCCGACCAAATACCCCCCCATCACGCCAATGGCGCTGAACATCAAGGCCAACAACGGTAACGCGATAAAACCGGCCAAAAAACGCGGTGCTAAGATGCGTTTAAACGGATCAACCGCCATCATTTCTAACCCAGAGAGTTGCTCGGTGGCTTTCATCAAGCCAATCTCGGCGGTCAAAGCCGAACCGGCACGACCGGCAAACAACAGACCGGCCACCACCGGCCCCAGTTCCCGCACCAAAGTCAAGGCCACCATCACCCCAAGGGACTCCTCAGCACCAAAATCCACCAGCGTATTGTAGCCTTGCAACCCCAGCACCATGCCGACAAAGAGACCGGCCACCAAGGTAATCAGCAGAGTTAATACCCCAACGGAGTGCAGTTGCTGGATCACCAGAGAAAAACGCCGCAGCAGCATAGGCAAGCTGAGCAACAACTGCCACAAAAACAGATGCCCGCGCCCCAAACGCTCAAAAAAATCCAGCACCGAACGCCCCAAATTTTGCAAATACGTGCTCATCGTCCTCACACCTTTGCCGTTGCCAGCAGATCCTGCTGATAATCAGCCGCCGGATAGTGAAACGGCACCGGCCCATCGGCTCTGCCATCCAAAAACTGTTTCACCCACTCTGACTCTGATTGCCAAAGCTGCTGCGGAGAGCCATGCGCCACCACCTTGCCATTGGAAATCACATAAGCGTAATCGGCAATGGAGAGCGTCTCCGGCACATCATGAGAAACAATGATGCTGGTCAAATTCAACGCATCATTAACGGTACGAATCAACTCCACCAGAACCCCCATTGAGATCGGATCTTGGCCAGTAAACGGCTCATCGTACATAATCATCATCGGATCCATAATCAAAGCGCGCGCCAACGCCACCCGCCGTGCCATGCCACCCGACAACTCAGAGGTCATCAGATCCCGTGCGCCACGCAAGCCCACAGAGTGCAAGCGAGTCAATACCAGAGGCCGAATCAAACGTTCAGGCAGTTGTGTGTGCTCACGCAGCGGAAAAGCGACGTTTTCATAAACGTTCAAATCCGTCAGCAGCGCACCGCTCTGAAACAACATGCCCATTTTTTGTCGCAGTTGATAGAGGCTTTTCTTAGAGATGCAATGCACATCTTGACCATCCACTACGAGTGAACCTTGATCAGGTTGCAGTTGCGCACCAATCAACTTCAACAAGGTAGTTTTACCGGTACCACTGGGTCCCATAATGGCGGTCACTTTACCGCGTGGGATATCCATATTGACACCGTCGAAAATTTTTCGCTCACCACGAGAGAAGTGCAAACCACGAATTTTAATTAAGTTAGCGTTATTTTCCATTGAACCCTGTTCCACTCATTCACCTCGCGTATATGACATTAATCAAGCCAATAAATCCACCAAAATCTGGCACTGACGCAGATACTCTATGGAAGGCGGCTGCCCTTCAAGTACCAACAACAGTTCATCAGACTCAATGGCATCACTGGCTAAAAATAACTGCAACTGAGCCCGCAATTCACGCAGCGGCAGGCTATCATCGAAAAACAGCACCGGTGCACTGGCAACCCTGTCCGGCTGAGCCATCTGCCAACAGAGGTGCCAATCCCGCTGCCTTAACTGTTCCAACTGCTCCTCACTGGGAACACCGTCCAAACAGCGCAGGTAGAGCGACACATTGGCTGGCAGCGGAACATCTTCACTTAACAAATGTACCAGCTGCGACACAGGTAAATCACAAACCACCGCTTGCAAACGCTGTTGCAGCGCCAAGGGCAAAACATTCAGCTCCGAAAAAGCGTCAAATTCAACGCCATACAATAAGACAAAATCAGCATCAAGCTCCTCCAACCACTCAGCAAGAGCTTCATCAGAGAGCAACTTTATATCGTCATGCAACAAAAGCAAGGTGCAAAATTCATTGCTGTAATAACGTAAACGCCACTCTTCGGGCAAACCTTCAGGATAAAAACTCTCATTCCAAGCGGGGTGATTCACACCGCGACTGCCAACACACATCGTTTTATTCATTTTTATCGCTATTTTCAGAAATTTTTTGCTGCACTGACTTAAAATCGCGCCAAGATTGAACGATAACAGACTTCACCCAGTCGCAACACTGGCCTACAATGTGTCCACAAAAACAGCATGACATGCACGTTGAACCAATGAAACCTTATGACCAAGACCAACAAAACAACAATAATATTTTCCCATCATGGGCGCCGCCTGCTCTGCGCACTGCTGCTCAGCAGTACCGTTGGCTGTGCCACCCTGTCAGGGCCTGCCCAAGAGAACGACCCATGGGAATCGTACAATCGATCCATGTACCGCTTTAACGACGGTCTGGATCGCTCACTGATCAAGCCCATTGCCAAAGGTTACCAATTTATTTTACCCAGCTTCGTACAAACAGGAGTCAGTAATTTTTTTGGTAATTTGGATGACTTTATTGTCATCATCAATGATGTTTTGCAACTGAAAGGCCGACAAGGACTGCAAGACAGCGCCCGCGTCCTCACCAACTCCACTCTGGGGCTGCTGGGGCTGATTGACCTTGCCAGCTCTTTTGGGCTGGAAAAGCACAACGAAGATTTTGGTCAAACCCTCGGTTTCTGGGGTGTTCCCAGCGGCCCCTACTTTGTGCTGCCGCTGTTTGGCCCAAGCAGTGTGCGTGACAGTATCGGTATTTATGCCGACGGCCTAATCAACCCACTTTATACCAATATTTCCACGGAGTACGGCAACGCCACCATGTGGAATGCCGTCTCACTCAATCTGGTTAATATTCGTGCACGGCTGCTAAAAACCAGCAGCATCCTCGACACCGCTTCATTAGATCCCTACGCCTACAGCCGCGAAGCCTACCTGCATCGTCGGCAAAATTTGGTTCATGATGGCACAACTCCCAGCAATGAAAATCTCGCCGATGAACTCGATGAACTCGATGAACTCGATGAACTCGATGAACTCGATAACTCGATGAGTTAGATGCACTGGACGAACTGGATGAGCCACCAATCGAGACCGCTGCTGACCCACACCCTACTTAACGCACAAGCAAGGCTTGCAAAATGGGTCTAAGCCGATTTAAATACACCTCCTCATCAAAAGGCTCAAACAGCAATGCTGCCACACACATTCGTCATCCGCAGGCCGTTTGAATAGCATGAATCAAAAAAAGCTCCAACAATTGGGTTTGGCAGTAATCAAAACCGAACGCGCCGCACTGCAAGAACTTGAGTCACGCATTGACCAGCAGTTTGTCCACGCCTGTGAATTGATCCTAGAGTGCCAAGGTCGAGTGGTGGTCACCGGCATGGGTAAGTCAGGCCACATTGGCGGCAAAATCGCCGCCACCTTGGCCAGCACCGGCAGCCCCGCTTTTTTTGTTCACCCAGGCGAAGCCAGCCACGGCGATTTAGGGATGATTACCGCTCAAGACGTGGTGCTGGCGCTCTCCAATTCCGGTGAGACCCAAGAACTTCTGACCATTATCCCGATCATCAAACGCCTTGGCATTCCTCTGATCACTCTGACCGGCAACCCCAGCTCCACTATGGCCAAAGCCGCCAACGCCAACCTGAATGTCAGCGTCAGTCATGAAGCCTGTCCATTGGGTTTAGCGCCAACCGCCAGCACCACCGCTACCTTAGTAATGGGTGATGCCTTAGCGGTAGCGCTGTTGGAGAGCCGTAATTTTACTGCCGAAGATTTTGCTCGCTCTCACCCGGGTGGCACTCTCGGTCGTCGTCTGCTGCTGCATGTGGGGGACATCATGCACACGGGCGATGGCATTCCCCGTGTGTTGCACAACGCCAGCCTCAGCGAGGCATTAATGGAAATGACCCAAAAAGGTCTTGGCATGACGGCCATCGTTGATGCACAAGGCACCATGCTCGGCATTTACACTGATGGCGATCTGCGCCGCACTCTGGATGCAGAGATCAATCTGCATCAGACCACCATCGCCGAGGTCATGAACAGCAAATGCAAAACCATTGCTGCCGATATGCTGGCCGCTGAAGCACTGCAACGCATGGATCAGTACAAAATTAATGCCCTACTGGTGACCGATGAGCAACAACGGCTCGTGGGCGCACTCAATATGCACGACCTGCTTCGAGCAGGCGTGGTCTAACCCAAACAGAGAAATTTATGCACTCCATCCAGCAAAAAGCCGCTCAAATCCGCTTGGTCATTTTTGATATTGACGGTGTCCTCACCAGCGGCGCGCTGTTTATCGGTGACGATGGTCAAGAGTACAAAGCCTTTCACTCCCGTGACGGTCACGGCCTGCGCATGTTGCAAGACTCCGGCGTGCAGGTGGCTATTATTACCGGTCGCAGCTCCAAAGTGGTACAGCACCGTGCCAAGGATCTGGGCATCCAGCACGTCTACCAAGGCCGCCGAGAAAAACTGCCTGCCTTTGAAGAGCTGTTGCAAGCCACCGGTTTCTCAGTAGAGCAGGTCGCCTACGTGGGTGACGACGTCATGGATCTGCCCATTATGATCCGCACTGGTTTGGCGATTGCGGTGCAAGACGCGCACAGTTTGGTGAAAAAACACGCGCATTGGCTCACCCCCAGTAACGGTGGCATGGGCGCTGGGCGGGATGTCTGTGAGCTGATTATGGAAGCTCAAGGTACGCTGGAACCGGCTTTAGCGACCTACTTGGTCAAATAAACTCAGCTCAATGAACAGCATCCGTATTTTTATCGTGTTACTGATGGTGCTGGCCGCCACCGCGTCTTGGTGGCTCAATAAACACCCAGATCGGCTCTCCAGCAGACCTCAGCCCAGCACGGAACATTACGCCGATTTTTTTCTGCGCAACTTTAGCATTCATCAATTTAACTCAGACGGCTCAAAACAGCGCCTCTTGCAAGGCAGCCACCTAGAACACTATCCCAACGATGATTCAACTCAAGTTCGGATTGCACACATCAAACTCCAAACGCCCGCACAAGCCACTTGGATTATTGATGCACAGCGCGCTCACCTCAGTCGCAACGGTGAACAAATTGTGTTGAACGATAACGTGGTTATGCAACGGCTTGCCTTTAAACAACTCGAAGCACTGAAACTCGAAACTCAAACCCTCCATCTCGACAGCATTGAAAATCGAGCAAAAAGCGATCAAGCGGTACAACTCAGCTCAGAAAATGGGCTCTGGAATGCCATCGGCATGACCGCTGAGTTAAATGAGAATAAACTGACCCTACTCTCCCAAGTCAAAGGCCATCATGCAGTACCAACCCCTTAAATTTCTCCTACCCTTACTGCTGCTCGTTTCACCACTGGGCTGGAGCATGCAGAGTGACCGTCAACAACCGGCTACCATTGAAGCCGATCGAGTCGAATTTGATGACCAACAAAAACTCAGTGTTTACAAAGGCAATGTCATCTTCATTCAAGGCAGCACCAAGATCCATGCCGAACAGATGACGCTCTACAACAGAGACGGTCAATTGAATCGGCTGCGCATCGAAGGTAAACCGGCCAAATTCAGCCAGTTGGACGACGATGGCAACCCCGTCGATGCCAGCAGCGCTTTGATGCACTACCACACCGACAGCGGCTTACTGAAACTGCGCGGCAATGCACAACTGACCCGTCCAGGCGAGAGCATTCAAAGCGAACAGATTGACTACAACAGCAAAGACAAAACCGTGCTGGCCAATTCAGGCAATAAAGAAGGCCAGAAAAACCGTCGCGTTAAAATCATTTTATTACCCAATAAAACCAACACCCCAAGCACACCATGAAACAGCTGCAAGCCCGTAATATTTACAAAAAATTTGGCAAACGCCAAATTCTCAATGGCGTTTCACTACAGGTCAACAGCGGTGAAGTAGTCGGCCTACTCGGCCCCAATGGCGCAGGGAAAACCACCTGTTTTTACAGCGTAGTGGGTTTGATTAAACCAGACAAAGGTCAAATTTGGCTGGATAATCAAGACATTTCACAACTTCCGATGCACGCCCGCGCTCGACTGGGCATCGGTTACCTGCCCCAAGAAGCCTCAATCTTTCGCAAACTGAGCGTTGCCAATAACATCATGGCCATCTTGGAAGTACGTGAAGAACTGACCTCCGTACAACGTCAACAGCGGCTGGAAGAGCTGCTGGAAGAGCTGCAAATCACCCACATACGCGACAACGAAGGCATCAGTCTCTCCGGTGGAGAGCGACGGCGGGTGGAAATTGCCCGCGCCCTCGCTGCCGAACCGCATTTTATTTTATTGGATGAACCTTTTGCCGGTGTTGACCCTCTATCCGTCATTGAGATCCAACGCATCGTAACGCATTTAGTACAACGCGGCATTGGTGTGCTGATTACCGACCATAATGTGCGTGAGACCCTTGGAATTTGCCAACGTGCCTATATCTTAAGTGACGGTAAGGTCATCGCCGAAGGCAGCTCCGAGACCATTTTGGCTAATCAAGAAGTCAGACAGGTTTATTTAGGCAGTGACTTTCGTTTATAAAGGGACGGATGTTGCTTTACTTTAGCCGTGACAAAGCCTATGTTTAACACGAAGCCGTTTCATCTCTGGCTCTGAAATCACTCTAGAATACAATTCTGATCGAAGGAGAACATACACTAAGATGCTCATCACAACTCTCTCGAAGACAGTAGCCAGAAAAGCCCCACTCCAACCTGACTCGCTTATGGGATCTATTTAGACACTCTCCTATGAAACACTCTCTGCAGCTACGCATCGGTCAACAACTCACCATGACACCGCAGTTGCAACAGGCCATCCGCTTGTTGCAACTCTCCACTTTAGAATTACAAACCGAAATTCAAGAAGCACTCGAATCCAACCCCATGTTAGAAATGGAGGAGGAGCAGGCGGAAAAAAACAACAACGCCGACGAAAACAGCGAAACAGCCAATCAAACGGCTGACGGAGAAAACAGCGAAACCCCCATCGAAGAAAGCCCCATAGAAGATCTCAACAGCGAGAACATTCCCGAAGAGTTACCGGTGGACAGTGTCTGGGATGACATCTACGAGCCCTCTTACAGCAGCGGCAGTGCCTCCAGTGAAGAGAATCCCGATTTTTTGGAATTTCAAAGTAACGACATCGACAATCTACGCGACCACTTGTTTGAGCAGATGCACCTCAGCGCTCTGAGTGGTAACGATAAAACCATCACCGCCGCCATTATTGACTCCATTGACGAAAACGGCTACCTGACCGACAGCCTAGAGAACATTTTGGAAGGCATTCTCAAAGAAGAATCCGACATTGAGCTGCAAGAGCTGCAAACCAGCCTAAATTGGGTTCAACATCTCGACCCCCCAGGCGTCGGGGCGCGCAACCCCAAAGAATGTTTACAGCTGCAACTGCAACAGTTTGCCAGCGACACCCCCGGATTGGCAGACGCACAGCGCCTACTGGAGCACCACCTCGAACTGCTGGCAGCCCATGATTTTATTCGCCTGCGCCGAGTGATGAAAGTCAGCGAAAAAGAGCTGCTCACCGCAGTCGAGCTGATTCAATCTCTCTCGCCCCGCCCTGGTTCACAGATCGCCAGCAACAACACCGCCTACATCGTACCCGATGTGTTTGTCAGCAAACAGAAAGGCAAGTGGCGGGTGGAACTTAACCCCGACATTGCACCTCGTTTGCGCATCAACAACCTCTACTCTGGGCTGGTACGCCGTGCCGACAAAAGCGAGCAGAACAATTTCTTGCGTAATCATCTGCAAGAGGCTCGGTGGTTTATCAAAAGTTTGCAGAGCCGCAACGAAACCCTACTCAAAGTGGCCACCGCTATCGTCACTCGTCAGCGCGGATTTTTGGAGTACGGCGATGAAGCGATGAAACCTATGGTTTTACGCGACATTGCCGAACAATTGGAGATGCACGAATCCACCATCTCACGGGTCACCACGCATAAATACATGCACACACCCCGTGGCATTTTTGAATTCAAACACTTTTTTTCCAGCCACGTCTCCACCGCCAGCGGCGGAGAGTGTTCTGCCACGGCAATTCGTGCCATGATCCGTAAATTGATCGCAGCTGAGCCACACAACAAACCCTTGAGTGACAACAAAATTGCGAATATCCTCGTAGAGGAAGGCATCCAAGTTGCTCGTCGAACCATTGCAAAATATCGGGAGGCCATGACCATTCCGCCCTCAAATGAGCGCAAACGTCTGGCCTAATACTTCACCAGCAAGGAGAAATCCATGAATCTAACGGTTACCGGTCATCACGTCGAAGTTACTGACGCATTAAGAAGCTCAGTAACGGATAAGCTAGGGCGTGTTGAACGCCATTTTGATAATGTAACGGACATTCGCGTTATTCTTAGCGTGGAGAAACTGCGTCAAAAAGCAGAGGCCACCGTCAACGTCAGTGGCGGTACTCTGTTTGCCGAGGCCATTGAAAGCGACATGTACGCCGCCATTGACCAATTGGCCGACAAACTGGATCGTCAAGTGATCAAACACAAAGAGAAAAAGAAAAATCACAAACACGAGAAAATTCAAATTGAAACCTAACGCATAACGTAATTTAACCTCACCAAGGCTGTTACGATTACTCCAACTTGGATCTAGCGTAGCAGCCAACTCATCTGCGCAATCTTACTCAATACAAGAATCTAACTTCAAATACCCCAGCATACAAACAGCACACATTTAACCCTATCGAATCGCTCATGGGCATGGCACACTACGCGCGATTGCTTTTGACTCTGGCTAATTCGCCATGGAACAAGACTCATGACCACACTGAAACAACTGCTCTCCCCCAGCCGCATTGTGCATCAAGCACCTGCCAGCAGCAGCAAAAAAGCACTGGAAACCCTCAGCCACTTGCTCTCCTCTGCGACCCCTAATTTAAGCCAAGCGGAAATTTTCAACGCCCTACTGAGTCGAGAACGCCTCGGCAGTACCGGTTTGGGACACGGCATGGCTCTGCCTCATGGGCGCATGACTTCACTGGAACATCCCGTTGGCGCGATGATACTGTTAAAGTCAGGCATAGACTTTGATGCTCCCGATCGCCAACCGGTTGATATTCTCTTTTCCCTACTGGTTCCCGACAGCTGTACCGAAGACCATCTGCACATTTTGGCCAAACTGGCTGAAATGTTCAGCGACCCAAACTTTCGACAGACACTTCGCCACAGCAAGGACGCACCACAACTTTTTCAGCTATTGGAACAGTACTCCGATAAAAACACCTAAACTTACCTAGTGGGTCATTTTTTAAGGAAAGAGCCGTGAGCAATAACAAACTCTCCATCCAACAGCTGTTTGAGTCGATGCAAGACCATCTTTATTTGGTTTGGCATGCGGGTCTCAATGGCGCGGAACGGCTGCTGTTCCACGAACCTGACTCTGCTAGCCACCCCTCTCTAGTAGGACATCTCAACCTCATTCAACCCAATCGCATTCAAGTTTTGGGTAAAAACGAACTGCTTTATCTGCAAAACAAGCAACAAGAACACGTTGAAAACCCCACTCTTAAGCAGCTCTATCAAAACGATTGCCACGCCATCATTATCGCTGACGATCAAGAAATCCCTGAAAATTTATTGATTTTAGCCGATCAACAAAAAATCGCTCTGTTCGGCTCCGCCCTCTCCAGCCACGAACTAATTGATAAGCTGCGCGATTACCTCGCCAAAACCTTAGCCAAACGGGTCACCATTCACGGTGTTTTTATGGAAGTCATCGGCATTGGTCTGCTCATTACTGGGGAGAGCAGCATTGGCAAAAGCGAACTGGCACTGGAACTGATCAGCCGTGGACAGCGTTTGATTGCCGATGATGCCCCCGAATTTATTCGCATCAGCCATGACATTATCGAAGGCGTCTGTCCCGAACTGCTGCGTGATTTTTTTAGAAGTACGTGGGCTGGGCATTCTGAATATTCGCGCCATGTACGGCGCTGCCACCATTAAACAACGCAAGTATCTCAAGTTGATCATTCACCTCAAACACCAATCCCAACACGACAGCCTCCCCCATGGCATGGAACGCATTATTGGCAACAGCCGCAGCCGTCGCGTGCTGGGAATCGACATTACCGAAATCACCCTGCCCGTCGCACCTGGGCGCAACCTCGCCGTCTTAGTCGAGACGGCAGTACGCAACTTTTTTACTGTCTGAAAACGGTTACAACGCAGCCAGTGATATGGTTGCTCGGCAGAGTAAGATGCTAAATGACAACAGCTAACAACAAAATGAGACTGGTCATTCTCAGTGGCCTCTCCGGCTCCGGCAAGAGCATTGCCCTCAATACGCTTGAGGATCAAGGTTTTTACTGCATCGACAATTTACCCACTGGGCTGTTATTACCCTTAATTGAAAACCTAAAACAGGCTCGCCTCAAACTCTATAATCATGTGGCGGTTGGCATTGATGCGCGCAGCGACGCCAATGAGTTGCAAAATTTTCCCAGTACGGTAGAGACACTCAAAACCCTTGGGGTGCAAGTAGAGGTTGTCTTCCTACACTCTGAAGTCAAAACCCTACTCCTGCGCTTCAGTGAAACACGACGCAAACACCCTCTCTCACAGCGTGGTATTCCATTATTGGAGGCCGTCGAAGTCGAGAACGTCGTACTAGGAAAAATACGTCTAATGGCCGATCTCATCATCGATTCCAGCAGCCTCTCCCTTTATCAACTGCGTAATTTAATTGTGCAGCGTCTGTTGCCCAAAACCGATAACAATCTCTCTTTACTGGTGCAGTCTTTTGGCTTTAAAAAAGGCGTGCCTGCCGACAGCGATTTCGTCTACGATGTACGCTGTTTGCCCAACCCTTACTGGGAACCGCTGCTGCGTGAAAGTACCGGCAGAGACCAGAATGTCGCAGACTATTTATCGCAATTTGATGAGGTCAATCAGATGTTTGAGCAGATTCGTTGCTTCTTAGAAAGTTGGATCCCCTGCTTTCAAAGAGACAAACGCTCCTATCTAACCGTCTCCATCGGCTGCACCGGCGGCCAACACCGTTCCGTCTTTCTCAGCGAAAAACTCTACTTACATTTTCGTAAAGAGATCAAACACGTTGCTTTACGCCATCGAGAGTTAGAGTAAGAAAATCCCCCTATGGAGGCTGCCCATGAGCATTGGATTATTAACCATCACACATAACAACATCGGCCATGAAGTACTGGCTGCGGCTCAGCTTATCGTTGCCAAGAAGCCACTGAAAAGCGAATCAATCGGAGTCAAAAGCAGCGACGATCCCACTCGCCTGCTGGAAAAAACAGAACGGCTGCTCGAACAGTTGGATTCAGGCGATGGGGTATTAATTTTAACCGACATTTTCGGCTCCACTCCCTGCAATATCGCCAAACAGCTGAGCCATAAACACCAGCTACAGGTGCTTGGCGGCCTAAACCTCGCCATGATGGTGCGTATTTTTAACTACGCCCATCTGCCTCTTGATCAACTGACAGAAAAAGCCATTGAAGGGGCTCACAACGGCATTATGCAATGTTAAAGCCTTTCATCCACTTCAAACCACACGGAGATAATCATGCTCAGCAGTGACGTCGAAATCATTAACCGGCTCGGCTTACACGCCCGAGCCGCAGCCAAATTTGTCAATATCGCCTCGGGGTTTCACAGCCACGTCGAACTGGAAAACAACGGCCGCAGCGTCAATGGCAAAAGTATTATGGGGGTGATGATGTTGGCGGCCAGTCGCGGTACCACACTGCGCCTGCTGGTGGACGGTGACGACGAGAGCGAAGCCAGCCAACAGTTGATCGAGCTGATCAACGACCGTTTTGGTGAAGGTGAATAGGCGTGAGCCTGCTCTTCAACGGCATCGGTGTTTCACGCGGTTTTGCCATTGGCAAAGTACACCTGTTGCAGCGCGACCAGTTGGACATTTCTCAGCAACAACTCGAACAACAGCAGATCAATGCAGAGATTGAACGCTTCTTATCGGCGGTTGACCTTGCCCTGCAACAGCTGCGTTCGGTACGTGACAACATACCGCACAACACCCCTGTAGAGATTAGCGAATTTATCGACACTCATCTGCTGATGTTGGACGATCCCATGCTCAAAGAGGCTCCCACCCGCATTATTGTCGAGCAGCAGTGCAATGCCGAATGGGCGTTAAAACTGCAAAGAGATGCCGTTGTCGAGGTCTTTGAACGTATGGATGACCCCTACCTTCGCACCCGCAAAGACGACATTGATCACGTCGTGCAACGAATCCAACGAATCTTACTAAAAAAAGAGCCGCTTGAAGAGCCGGAGAATATCAGCTTCTTACACGGCTCCATCGTGATCGCCGATGACCTGACCCCTGCCGACATGATCGTTATGCAACATCAAGGCATTGTCGGTTTTATCACCGAGTCAGGCGGTCCCCTATCACACACCGCCATTTTAGCGCGCAGTTTAGGCATTCCTGCCATCGTCGGTGTCCATCAAGCTAGACATTACATAAAAGACGGCGAAGAGGTGATTTTAAACGGCTACAGCGGCCTCATATTGGCCACACCCGACGACAAAGCCATCACTCATTTTCGCAGCCAACAACAAGCACAAGAGCAGCAGCGCCTGCAACTCAACGACCTCAAAGACGCCGACACCATTACCTTAGACGGCACTCCGGTTATTTTGCACGCCAATATCGAGAGCGCCCACGACATCGACGCTCTGCATGCCGTCAAGGCTCACGGCGTCGGTCTCTATCGCACCGAGTTTCTCTATCTGAATCGCAACGACATCCCCAGCGAAGAGGAGCACTACCAAAACTATCTGAACATTGTCACCGCTTTACAGGGCGCACCCTTGACCATTCGCACCGTGGATCTTGGCGCGGATAAAGAGATTCAAAGCGATAACGAACGCCCACTGGCACACAACCCTGCACTGGGGTTGCGAGGCATTCGGCGTTGTTTAAATGAACCCGCGCTGTTTATGCCCCAACTGCGCGCTATTTTACGTGCCTCCGCCAAGGGACCGGTCAAAATTTTGCTGCCAATGATCAGCAACCTGAGTGAAATTCACCAAAGTTTGGAGCTGCTGGAAGTCAGCAAACAGTCACTGCAATACAGTGGTCTGCCCTTCGACCCACAGATTGAAGTGGGAGCCATGATCGAAGTCCCCGCTGCCGCCATCTCAGCGCACGATTTTGCCCAAGCGGTGGATTTTCTCTCCATCGGCACCAACGACCTGATTCAATACACTTTAGCGATGGATCGCATCGACGACGAAGTTAACTACCTCTACGACCCATTGCACCCAGCGGTGCTAACCTTAATCAACCACGTTATTGAAGCGGGTAAAAGCGCCAAAATCCCCGTCTCTATGTGCGGTGAGATGGCGGGTGATCCTCGTTATGTGCGCCTGTTATTGAGCCTCGGCTTAAGAACATTCAGTATGCCACCCAACTCGGTGCTGGAGGTAAAACAAGTCATCAATAACAGTCACCTGGACAACCTAAAAGAGTCCGCGCAAGCAATACTGCATTGCAGTGAACCATTGCAACAAGCAACGCTGCTGCAACAACTGAATCTGGGCATTGAACCGCAAAGCTTTTACAGCCAAGCCGCACGCTAAACACACGCTTTTTTTCCTTATTTCTCGAACAGAACTCATTTTTTTAATAACAGTACTGCTAGACTATTTAAAAGTGCAATCACACCCCTCCAACGTCCATAACTCAAATCGAACTCATGCCTGACACACAGAGCCAACAGAGCAACCAGCGTCTTACGGATCTAAGCGAAATTTTGCACAGTTGCAGTCTGCAACAGGCACAACGCACCATGAACGCCCTACATCCGGCGGAAATTGCCAGTTTGCTGGAGTCGTTGCCACTGCAACAACGTGAACTGTTATGGAAAATGGTTGACCCTAATCTCGGTGGCCAAGTCTTAATGAAGGTCGGTGACGAGGTTCGCTCAACTCTGCTGCAAGACATGGAAACCACCGAAATTCTGGCCGCCACGGAAAAACTGGAGCTGGACGATCTGGCGGATTTCCTCCAGTCGCTGCCCAACACCCTGATTCAAGAAACCCTGCAAGGAATGGATAAACAGAACCGTCACCGACTGGAGACGGTGCTCTCCTTTGAAGAGGACAGCGCGGGCGGTCTAATGGATCTGGACGCCATCACCGTGCGCGCCGATGTGACGCTGGATGTGGTGCTGCGTTACCTGCGTCTAAAAGGCAATCTACCCCGCCACACCGACCGCCTGTTTGTGGTCAATCGTTACGACACCTACCTCGGTGTGTTATCCATTCGTAAACTGCTCACCAACGACCCCGACTTAATGGTCGCCGACATCATGAAAACCGATGTGGAAGCCATTCATGCCAACCGGCCCGCCACGGAAGTGGCACGACTGTTTGAAGACCACGACCTGATCTCCGCACCGGTGGTGGATCTGGACAATAAGCTGATCGGTCGAATTACCGTCGATGATGTGATGGATGTGATTCGTGAGGAGGCGGAACACACCCTCATGAGTCGCGCAGGTCTCAACAATGAAAGCGATCTGTTTGCCCCCGTAATCAAAAGCAGTCAACAACGTGCCATCTGGCTCGGCCTCAATCTCATGACCGCGTTTCTCGCCTCTTGGGTTATTAGCCTATTTGAAGCGACTCTCGATCAGATCGTCGCCTTGGCCATCTTAATGCCCATTGTTGCCAGCATGGGCGGCATTGCCGGTTCTCAAACCCTGACACTGGTAATTCGCGGTCAAGCTTTAGGCCATCTAGGCAAAAACAACACCCGCTCACTGTTGGCCAAAGAGGTGGCGGTCAGTCTGCTCAATGGCTGCATTTGGGCGGTGGTGGTGGCCGCCATCACCTTTTTTTGGTTTCAAGACCTAAGCATTGGCTTAACCATTGCCGCCGCCTTGATCTTCAATATGTTCACCTCAGCATTGGCGGGGGTCAGCATCCCCATCTTGCTCAGCCGTTTTGGTATTGACCCCGCTCTGGCGGGCAGCGTCATTCTTACCACCATCACTGATGTGATTGGTTTTATGGCATTTCTCGGCTTGGCAACGCTGTTTTTACTGCCCTAAACACGACCAGACAACGCCTACAGATGAACCACCTTCATCACCGGCTGATTTAACTGTGGGTCATCACTGAAACCGGCCACAAACAGCACGGTATTGCCATCACCCTCTAGCAGATAGGTGTTCGCGATCAACTCACGCAACTGCGACCAATCTTCACACTGCGCATCGCTGGCCAACATCGGCACCACCCCCCACAACAAACTCAAGCGCCGCTGCTGAATTGCACTGCTACAAACCCCCATCAAGGGTGCCGTAGGACGTTCAGCGGCCAAAACACGGGCTGTGGTGCCACTTTGAGTTGGAATCACCAAACCCTGTAACTTCAAATCTTCAGCCAAAGAGACCACCGCATGCGCCACTGCGGTACGCAAAGGAAAATGTTGCTCATCACTGACGTTATTCAAACCAGGGCCAAATTGACGACTCTGCCATTGATGACGCTCGGTCTCACGCAACACCCGATCCATGGTCTGCACCGCTTGCAACGGGTATTTTCCCATCGCCGTCTCCCCTGAAAGCATCACCGCATCCGCCGACGACATCGCCGCGCTGGCCACATCGCTCACTTCTGCTCGGGTGGCACGCGCTGAGGTAATCATCGACTCCAACATCTGTGTGGCAACGATCACCGGCTTGTAGTGGCTGCGTGCCTGATAAATCAGCTCTTGTTGAATCAGAGGGATGCGTTCAGCAGGCAGCTCAATACCCAAGTCACCACGGGCGATCATAATGCCGTCACTGTGCTGCAAAATGGCCAATATGTTCTCCACCGCTTCCGGCTTCTCAATCTTGGCAATCACTGGAATATCCGCTTTAAGGCGCTTGAGATGGTTTTTAAGATGAACCACATCGCTGCACTCGCGCACAAAACTAAGCGCCACATAATCCGCCCCCAACTCCGCTGCCAAAGCGGCATCAAGACGGTCTTTACGCGTAAACGCCGGTACGCTCAATTCTGAATCGGGCAAGTTCATGCCTTTACGATCCTTTAAAACACCGCCATAAATAACCCGACAAAAAATATCCTGCGCTTCAATTCGCTCAACGTGCAACTCCAACTTGCCATCGTCAAGTAAAATGCGCTCGCCAACGGCCACCTCCTGATGCAATTTTGCGTACGAAGCGGGAATCAAACCCGACTCACCACACACCTTGCGCGTGGTGATCCTCACACTCTCTCCCTCATGCAGCTCAATGCTGCCTTCGGAAAATGTCCCAACCCGAATTTTAGGCCCACACAAATCCATTAAAATGGCCACCGGCTGCATCAGTCGCGCTGCCACCTGCCGCACTCGTTTGAACAGAACACGGTGCTGATCATGATCACCGTGGGACATATTCAAACGCACCACATTCACTCCCAAAGCCAAGAGTTCGGTCACACTCTGCTCTGAATTGCTTGCAGGGCCTAAGGTGGCAATAATTTTGGTTCGCCGCCAATGCAGTAAGGCATTTTTTTTCACCACAACACTCCTGTTCCATTCTCTGTACTGTTAACCATAGCAGGAACCAACTTCTATGCCACAGCTCTAAACAGCAACTTAAAGCAGGGGAAAACCCCTATCAGTCGCAAAAAAACAACACTAAAAAGCACTTTAACCACAAAAAAACGACTCGCATCACGCTAAAAGATTACAACTCCGCACGTATCTGCGCTAAACTTCGCAGAAATCGACGAGATAGAGAGAAAATGCTTCTTTCTCACTTAAGCGTCACTCAAGGTTTGTTCCAAATAGACAACACCCAAACTTATGGCAAAAATTCTGCTTCTGCACGGCCCGAACCTAAACCTCCTCGGTCAGCGTGAACCCGGCCACTACGGATCCACCGGATTGGAAACCATCAATAAACGCCTCACTGACCTCGCTCAGCAGGCAAATGTTGTGTTGTCTGCCTTTCAAAGCAACAGCGAAGAGAAGCTGATCAACCGAATTCACGCCGCAGGAAAGGAAAAAGTGGACTTTATCCTCTTTAATCCTGCCGCCTACACCCACACCAGTGTGGCACTGCGCGACGCACTGCTGGCTATCGATGTTCCCTTTATCGAAATCCACCTCTCCAACGTCTACAAACGAGAGGCCTTTCGACACCACTCCTATTTCTCCGACATCGCGGTCGGGGTTATTTCAGGTCTGGGCGTCATCGGCTACGAATGCGCGCTAAACGCTGCCCTAGAGCAGCTCTCTAAACCAAAGAATTAAACACCAAGGTCATATCAATGGACATACGCAAAGTAAAAAAACTCATTGAACTGCTGGAAGAATCCGGCATTGCGGAGATCGAAATCAAAGAGGGCGAAGAGTCCGTTCGCATCAGCCGTCAGGTAAACAACATGATGGCCGCTCCCATGCAAATGGCCGCACCCGTTGCCGCCGCACCCGTTGCCGCCGCACCCGTTGCCGCCGCACCTGCTGCCGTAGCAACCGAAGCAGAAAGCAGCCCCGCGCTGCCTTCCGGCCACGCCGTTGAATCCCCCATGGTCGGCACCTTTTACCGCTCCTCTTCTCCCACCTCCAAAGCATTCGTGGAAGTGGGCCAACAGGTCAGCGTTGGTGAAACCGTCTGCATTATTGAGGCAATGAAAATCCTCAATCAGATTGAAGCGGACAAAGCCGGTACCGTTAAAGCCATTTTGATTGAAAATGGCGAGCCGGTTGAATTTGGCGAACCCCTCATCATCATCGAATAATTCGAATAAGCAGACTCCTATGATTGAAAAAGTCCTAATCGCCAACCGTGGCGAAATCGCGCTGCGAATTTTGCGTGCCTGCCGCGAACTCGGCATCCGCACCGTTGCGGTCTATTCCACTGCCGACCGCGACCTCAAGCACGTGCGCCTCGCCGACGAAGCGGTCTGCATCGGCCCACCCAAATCTATGGACAGCTATTTGAATGTCCCTGCGATCATCAGCGCAGCGGAAGTAACGGACAGCGTCGCCATTCACCCAGGTTACGGTTTTCTCTCAGAAAACGCCGATTTTGCCGAGCGCGTCACCTCCAGCGGCTTTAAATTCATCGGCCCCTCACCTGAAGTGATCCGCATTATGGGTGACAAAGTGGCGGCGATTCGGCAGATGAAAGAAGCGGGCGTTCCCTGTGTGCCAGGTTCCGATGGCCCCCTGGGTGAAGACGGCGATGAAAACCTGCGCATGGCACGTCAAATCGGCTATCCCGTCATCATCAAAGCCTCTGGCGGTGGCGGCGGTCGTGGTATGAGGGTCGTTCACAGCGAAGGCTCGCTGCTCAACTCCATCGCCCTGACCAAAAGCGAAGCGGCTGCGGCGTTCAATAACGACATCGTCTATATGGAGAAATTCCTCGAACACCCCCGCCATGTGGAATTCCAAGTGCTCTCCGATCAACACGGCAACGCCATTCACCTCTGCGAACGGGACTGCTCCATGCAGCGTCGCCACCAGAAAGTGATCGAAGAAGCCCCCGCACCGGGCATCACCCCCGAGATGCGCGCCAAAATTGGCGAACGCTGCGCCGAAGCCTGCCGCACCATCGGTTATGAAGGCGCAGGCACCTTTGAGTTTCTCTACGAAAACGGCGAATTTTTCTTTATCGAGATGAACACCCGCATACAAGTAGAACATCCGGTCACCGAGATGATCACCGGCATCGACATCATAAAAGAGCAGCTCTACATCGCCAGCGGTGAACCCCTGCGGATCAAACAAGACGAGGTCAAAATCAACGGCCACGCTTTTGAATGCCGCATCAACGCCGAAGATCCGAAAACCTTTATGCCCTCACCAGGCACCATAAAACAGTACCATGCCCCCGGCGGGCCTGGGGTGCGTGTCGATTCCCACCTCTACAACGGCTACACCGTCCCACCGCACTACGACTCCATGATCGGCAAACTGATCGTTCACGGTGAAACCCGTGAAACGGCACTGGCTCGCATGTGTGGCGCACTCAGCGAAGTGGTGATCGATGGCATCAAAACCAACATCCCTCTGCACCGCGACATCGTGCAAGATTCGGCTTTCCGTGCCGGTGGCACCGACATTCATTATCTGGAAGAGAAACTGCGCCGCTAATGGCTTGGTTACAGATCGCCCTCGAGCTGGAGAAACAACAGCTGGAACAGCACGAAGATGCTCTGCTCAATGCAGGCGCACTCTCCATCACCTACACCGATGCAGCGGATCAACCGCTGCTGGAACCGGCTCCTGGTGAAACCCCCATCTGGCAACAGGTGCGCCTGTTTGGTCTGTTCAACGACGACACCTTACCCGAACGGATTTTATTGCAGCTGTGTGTTGAGCTGAATCTGGCGCGTCCACCGGCACATCAATTTGAACTGCTGGAAGATCGCAACTGGGTGCGTGCGTGGATGGACGATTACCAACCGATGCAGTTTGGCGCTCAACTGTGGGTCTGCCCCACCACATTGCAACCGCCCAACCCGAATGCGGTCAATCTACGCCTCGATCCAGGTCTGGCCTTTGGTACCGGCACTCATCCCACTACCGCCCTCTGTTTAAGCTGGTTAGCCAACGCGGATTTAGAAGGCAAAAGTGTAATTGATTACGGCTGCGGTTCTGGCATTTTAGCCATTGCCGCGCTGCTATTGGGAGCCAAACAGGCTCAGGCCACCGACATCGACCCCCAAGCGCTGCTGGCCACGCAGAGCAACGCCGAGTTAAACAACGTTGACTCACGCCTCACCTGTTGTTTGGTGGAAGACTTTGAAGCGCCAAAAAGTGATCTGGTGATGGCCAATATTTTAGCCGGGCCACTGACCGAATTGGCTCCCCGTTTAGCTGCTCTGTGTACCTCAGGTGGCCAAATCATTCTCTCGGGGCTTTTGGCTGAACAAGCAGAAGAGGTACGAAGCGTCTACCAACCGTGGTTTGAACTCTCTCCCACCCAACAACAAGGGGAGTGGATCTTGCTGCACGGTCTGCGTCACCACGCTTAGGTCTTAATTATGTTTGTTCGCTGCTCCAGCTGCCACACACTGTTTCGCATCACCCTCGACCAATTGGAAGCGGCGGAGGGTCGGGTGCGCTGTGGCTCCTGTTTAACCGTGTTTGATGCCCACGAAACCTTGCAGGTGTTTGACGATGAGCCAACACAAAAAAGCGCAGAAGTGGACTCCAAGATAAAAAAACACGCGCGTAAAACAAAACATCAACCCGAAATCTTGCAAGATCGTGCCGATATTCCCAGCATTTTACGCGACGATCTCCAAAAACAAGAACAACAGCGCAGCCTTGGCCGTCGTCTGTTGCGTTTCAGTCTCACTCTGCTTTTGCTGCTCGTCTTGCTGCTGGCACTGGCCACACAACTGTTCTACTTTGAACGTGAGCAACTGGCACAACGTCCCGAACTGCGCCCCCTGTTAGAGCAACTTTGCCACATTCTAGAGTGCCAACTGCCACCGCAACGCGACCTCAGCAAAATCGAACTGCTGGAGCGCAACGTTTACTCTCACCCCAATATCAAAGGGGCATTAATCATCAATGCCACTTTAATTAACAACGCCAACTACCCCCAACCCTACCCTAAGCTGGCCATCAGCATGGCCAATTTACGTGGCCAAACTCTGGTTGGGCGAGTGTTCAAACCCACTGAATACCTCCCCGACCAACAGCCCGATAAGATGCCCGCTGGAGTCGAAATCAACATTGTCTTAGAGGTCGAAGATCCTGGCCAAAATGCGCTCACCTTCGAGTTGGATTTTCTGTAAACGCTACTTTCAGCGCCATTTTGTTGTTTTTTTAAAACAAAAAAAGCCTAACTAGACTGAAAAATCCTAAAATTTCCAACACAAATACGACAAACAAGTGGCGTAAAGACGACAAAATCAGTACACTTAAGCCAGCTTTAATCAGTGACCATCAACGATAAGAGTGATGGCAATGGATCGCAAAACATTACAAAGGGACCCTTGTTGGTCTTTTTTTCATTTCTGATGCAAAAATCTTAGTTATGCAGATTGGCAATTACACACTGAAAAACAATCTGATCTTGGCTCCCATGGCCGGTGTCACAGATCGCCCCTTTCGACAGCTCTGCCGCCGTTTTGGAGCAGGTCTGGCGGTGTCAGAAATGACCTCCGCCAACGCTTTGTTGTGGAACAGTAAAAAAACCCTACAACGCATCGATTTTCAGGGCGAAGAAGCACCATGCAGCGTGCAAATTGCTGGGGGTGAACCTGAAATGATGGCCGCTGCGGCGCGTTTTAATGCCGAACATGGCGCACAGATCATCGACATCAATATGGGCTGCCCAGCGAAAAAAGTTTGCAATAAACAAGCAGGATCCGCTCTGCTGCAAAACGAACCACTGGTAGAAGAAATTATTAAAGCCGTCGTCAAAGCAGTGGATATTCCTGTCACGCTCAAAATTCGCACCGGCTGGGATCAAGAACACCGCAACGCCCTCACCATCGCCCGCATCGCTGAGCAAAATGGCATTCAAGCTCTGGCCATTCATGGCCGCACCCGCGCCGATGCCTATCGAGGCGAAGCCGAATACGACACCATTGCCGCCGTTAAACAAGCAATATCAATCCCCGTGATTGCCAACGGCGACATTCGCAGCCCCGAACAAGCCAAAATGGTGCTGGAAAAAACCCAAGCGGACGCCATTATGATCGGTCGCGCTGCACAAGGCCGACCTTGGATTTTTGCGGAAATCGAGCATTTTTTAAAAACAGGTCAAACCTTGGCACCTCGCAGCGATGCGGAAATCAGTGCCATTTTTATTGAGCACCTGCAACAGTTGTACGCGTTTTATGGCGAACATCAGGGGGTTCGCGTGGCGCGAAAACACATCAGCTGGTACTGCAAACACAAACCCGACAGTGCTGCGTTTCGAAAAAACATATATAAAATAGAAGAGAGTCAATGTCAGATCGAGCAGGTAAAACGTTTTTTTTCAGAGCCAACTCGCAACCCTCAGGTAACCGCATGAATGATGCAGACAATCCCAATCAAGCTCCCATAGAATCCATCACCCCATTAAAAGTCTGCCTGCAAGCAGAACTGGAACACTACTTCAATGCTCTGGGTGATCAACACCCCAGTGATCTCTATAAAATGGTCATTGGTGAAGCAGAACAAGCGCTGTTGGGCATCGTCATGCAACGTACTCGCAATAACCAAAGCAAAGCCGCTGAGATCCTCAACATCAACCGTGGCACCTTGCGCAAAAAACTAAAAATGTACGGCTTAGAACGTTAATTTAACGCCCCACCTCTTCAGAGTCTCCTGTCCATCTAGCTTAATCATCACGTCAAACAGCGATGATCTTGCAAAAAAACAGATACGTTTTAGCCAAGAACATCACTGGAAAACAACCTCCCAGCCCATTTTTAGAAAAAAATACCGTACAACCGCTATTCTAGCCAAAATTCATGTTGTTTTACCTGACAGTACAGACTCTTTCTTAATCAAGAGTTTACAAATAAAACAGGTCAAAATACAGAATATAACTCAACATAACAAGGCAGACACTGGCTTATCACGGATCTGCTTTTTAGCTGCAAACAGATCGTTTACAAGGACGTTTTTATGACCCACCCTCAGCATCATGTGCGGACTCTTTCTCTCTCTATTTTCACCCTATTAGCACTCTCACCACTCACGTCCGCAAACACAGAAAAAGATCAAGGCTCTAACTGGTCGATCAGCGCTTTGGGTGGCATCAGCCTTCTTTCACCCTACAAAAACAGCACCCAGCTAAATGTTGATAATAATCAAAACGTAGGTTTCTCTCTGTCACTGGATTACCTCTGGAACAAACATTTACTCTTAAGTGGATTTTATCTTGATGCGGGTGGCGTCGATGTCTCTGATAACAGTGGCTTATTGGGACAACTGAATTATAAATATTACGGCGGCAGCCTCTCTTGGATGCCTTTTTCAGCCCGTAACACCGTCTCACCTTATTTAAAAGGCGGCTTACACAGTGTTAAAAACAGCGCCTCCGACACACGTATTCTCTTTAGTCAAAGTTCCAGTGTTGGCACTCACCTCGGAGCGGGAGCCATCTGGAAGTTCTCTCCCGATTGGCGATTAATTGTTGATCTGAGCAGCTACGGAAAAGACTCGTTTGTCGCCTCAGCGGGATTACGTTATCAACTTTTTAACAACTCCAGTAACAAACCCGCCTTCTCTCTCTTTGGCAACGAAGAGAGCAGTAGAAGCGATAACGTTTTATCACGCTCACTCTCTGCTGATGCTCCTAAAGAGATTATTAAAGTTGATTTAGGCCGCAGTGAAGCGCCCTTTGACCCAGGCTTGCATCGCCTTAATAAAGTAGGCGAAAAAATCTGGTCAAACATGGCTAAGGAATTAAATGAGGCTCAATACAAAGTAGTCGAACTGAGCAGCAAAAACAGTCGGGACAACGATTACTGGGTACGCCAATTAGCCGTTCAACGAGCCGAAAGCGTCCAGAGTTTTTTAATCGGCTTCGGCGTCGCTGAGGAGCAAATAGTACTGAGCGGTTTTAATCGCAATGAAACAATACCTGAGCAACACACCATGAGCAGCGCCGATTTAGCAGCTGAGAGCCAATGAGCTACTGCAAACAGAAGAACCTTCACCTGAGCTCAGCATTGATGTTGAGCCCTTCGATGCTTACGCCTATCAACTCAGCAACTCAGCAAAGGCAGCTTGGGCTGCCATAGCCGACCAATTGATTGAACACCCCAATTTACACATTGAATTAGCCGGTTACACCGACACCAGTGGTTCTGACGAGCTTAACGGACAACTGGCACAACAACGAGCCGAATCGGTAAAAGAGCATCTGATGTCACTGGGTGTCAACGGTGATCAAATTTCTGCTCAGGGTTACGGCGACAGCAGCCCCATCGCAAACAACGCCACCTTTGAGGGGCGCAAACTGAATCGACGTGTTGAGATTCGCAACCGGTAAAACTAAACCAGAAGATCAGATTAAAATCTGACCGCCTAGTTTAGGCTTTACAATATCGAGATATTCAAACGGATTTGACTTTTAAGACGGAGCTTGCCACCCATGACCTATCTGATTCTTCAGACCCTTGCTGATGGCCGTACCCAGCAGATTCCTGTAACAGAAGGACTCTCGCTCAATGTTCAGCAAGGCAGCAACTACAGCCTAATTAAAACAGACACGCAACAGCCACCCAACTGTTTGAAAGTGTTTAAACAGGGCAACACCCTGATCATTGAAAATGATGATAAAAAAGTGGCTGAAATCAACGACTTTTTCGCCAAGGGTAGTGATGCAACCTTTACCCCTGACAGCACATCGTTGCCCAGCGAAACATCAAACAGTCATCTGCTCAGCAGCCAAAGCGAAACCCTTGCTGGTGAAGAGGGACTGCTCTGGGCAGCAGAGAGCGACTCATCCTTTCTGGCCTTATCACCCTTAACCCTGCTCGGCGGTACGCTCTCCGCTGGGGTATTGGCCGCCGGAATCTCCGGCCAAACCACAACTCTGGAAGCGCCCAACAATCAAAATAACCCCAGCGTGACCAATCCCAACGTGACCAACCCCGTCTTAGGTACCGTTCGAGTCGCTCTACGCAGCGATCTTGGCATCGCCGGTGATGACATCAGCAGCATCGGCACTCTGAACATCAGCGGCGTGGATGCCAATGCCGTAATTGAATACAGTCTTGATGGCGGCAGCACGTGGAGCAACACCTTTAACGCCATTGAAGGCCTTAATCAACTTCAGGTACGACAAAACGACAACAACGGCAATGTCAGCCCCACCACGGCCTTCAGTTTCACCCTCGATACGGCAGCGCCCAACAGCGCACCACAAACAACCATATCGACAACAGGAGGACTTATTCTCAACGGCACGGAAGCCGGAGCCACGATAGAATACAGCATCGATGGCGGCAACACATGGACAACCGGCTTCACTCCCGTGGAAGGCGTCAACACCGTTATGGTTCGCCAAGTAGACATCGCGGGCAACGCCGGCCCCGCTTCCGCTGCCGCCACCTTTACCCAAGACACCATCGCCCCCAATGCCCCCAGCGCTGCCTTCTCCCTCAGCACGGGACTCACCGTCAGCGGTACCGAAACCGGCGCTCTCATTGAATACAGCATTGATGGCGGCAACACGTGGACAACCACCTTCACCCTGTGGCACACGCTCGCGTCAAAGCGGCAAGCAAACAGCGATCAGCTGGTCCTTCGATCAGACCTGATCGCCCACGGGTAATCATCAGCGGCCCGCGCTCTCCGCAGATTGATGGCCACCTTCCCCTGAAGGCACACGCAGAGACACCGGTATACGCCGCTCCGCAACGCGCTCCCAACGCTCCCAGCGTAGCTCTGACAACAGACTCAGGTGTGATTGGCGATGGCATAAGCAACGTTGGCACGTTGGCCGTTTCAGCTGAAGCGGGAGCTTTGGTGGAATACAGTGTCGATGCCGGTGTAACATGGACAAGCAGCTTTAACGCGGTTGCGGGGCTCAACAACGTTCAAATACGCCAAAGCGACACCGCAGGCAACATCAGCCCAATCACTTCATTCAGTTTTACCTTTGAAACCCTCGTCGCCGCTCCAACGGTCACCTTGACCAATGACTCAGGCACACTTGGAGACGCCATCAGCAACATCGGCAGCCTCAATGTCGGCTCTGTTGTCGGTGCTCTGGTGGAGTACAGCGTTGATGCCGGAGCCAACTGGACAACCACCTTCACGGCCACCGAAGGCCTGAATAACGTCCTCGTTCGCCAAAGCGGATCTTTCCGGTAATATCAGCGCCGCAACGCCGATCAATTTCACCCTTGATACCCTCGTGATAACACCCACTCTGACTCTAAATGCAGATTCAGGTCTGCTCGGTGATGGCATTACCAACAGTGGCCTAATCAACACCACCGGCGTAGAGGCCGGAGCCAGCGTGGAATACAGCGTCGATGCCGGAACAACGTGGACAGCCACCTTTGTCGCCATCGAAGGTGCTAACAGCGTCATAGTGCGTCAGACCGACGTCGCCGGTAACATCAGTCTACCTTCAGCTCCACTCAATTTTATTCTTGACTCGCTACTGCCCATCACCCCCACGGTGGCGCTCAGCATCGACTCCGGCCTCATTGGGGATGGCATCAGCAACAACGGTGCTGTCACCGTCACCGGCTTGGAAGTAGGCGCACTGCTGGAATACAGCATCGACACCGGTCTGAGTTGGACACCCACTTTCGCCGCCATTGAGGGTAATAACAGCCTCATGGTGCGTCAAACTGATGTGGCAGGCAATGTCAGCCTGCCCTCCGCAGCACTGGTTTTCAACCTAGACAGCCTCGCCCCCCTCACTGCCCCTGTCGTCACACTGACCACCGACTCCGGCATTGTCGGAGACAACATCAGCAACGTCGGCACCCTCAATATCAGCGGCACTGAAATAGGCGCAACCGTGGAATACAGCGTCGATGCCGGTGTGACATGGGCAACCACCTTTACCGCTGTCGCTGGCCTCAATAACGTACAGGTACGCCAAAGCGATGCCGCCAGCAATGCCAGCCCCGTCACCCCTTTCAGCTTTACTTTTGAAACCTTAGTCGCCGCTCCAACAGTGGCTCTAAACACAGACTCGGGCATCGCTGGAGATGCCATCAGCAACATCGGCACGCTTAATGTCACCGGCCTTGCTGGCGCGTTGATTGAATACAGTGTCGATGCCGGTCTCACATGGACAGCCACCTTCACCGCTGCCGAAGGCAACAACAGCGTCATGGTGCGTCAAACCGACATCGCCGGTAATATCAGTCCCGCCTCTGCTGCTCTGGTCTTTATCCTAGATACCGCAGCGCCTCTTGCTGCCCCCAGCATCGCTCTGACCACCGACTCCGGTGCCTCTGCCGTTGATGGCATCAGTAATGTCGGCACCCTCACCACCACTGGTGTGGAAGCAGGAGCCACAGTGGAATACAGCGTCAATGGTGGAATCAGCTGGACAGCCAATTTCACTGCTACCGAAGGCAACAACAGCGTTCAGGTGCGCCAAACCGACATCGCCGGTAATATCAGCCCCGCTTCCTCAGCGCTTAACTTTACTCTGGACACCGCCGCGCCTCTTGCTGCCCCCAGCATCGCTCTGACCACCGACTCCGGTGCCTCTGCTACAGATGGCATCAGCAACACCGGCACCCTGACTACCACTGGTGTGGAAGCGGGAGCCAGCGTGGAATACAGCGTTGATGCCGGTCTCACATGGACAGCCAATTTCACTGCTACCGAAGGCAACAACAGCGTTCAGGTGCGCCAAACCGACATCGCCGGTAATATCAGCCCCGCTTCCGCAGCGCTTAACTTTACTCTGGACACCGCAGCGCCTCTTGCTGCTCCCAGCATCGCCCTAACCACCGACTCCGGTGCCTCTGCTACAGATGGCATCAGCAACATCGGCACCCTGACTACCACTGGTGTGGAAGCGGGAGCCAGCGTGGAATACAGCGTTGATGCCGGTCTCACATGGACAGCCACCTTCACCGCTGCCGAAGGCAACAACAGCGTCATGGTGCGTCAAACCGACGTCGCCGGTAATATCAGTCCCGCCTCTGCTGCTCTGGTCTTTACCCTAGATACCGCAGCGCCCTTAATCACCTCCGTCACCCCCGTGGACAACGCCACCGCAGTGGCATTAGCCGATAACATCGTGCTCAACTTTGACAGCAACGTACAGGCAGGCAGCGGTAACTTTGTCATCAGTGACGGCGCGGGAGACACACGAACCATTGCCGTGACCGATGCGACTCAAGTCACCATCAGCGGCAACAGCGTCACCCTAAATCCCAGCGCCGACTTGGCAGCTGGAGTCAATTACAATGTCACCTACGCTGCCGGTGTCCTCAGCGATGCCTCAGGCAACGGAATTACCGCCCAAGCCGATCCACTGGCACATAATTTTGATACCCTTGCCTTCGCAGGAAACTCATCTGTGGTGATCTTCGACTTGGTAAACGGGGTCAGCTCCAACCATTCAGGACGCACCTTTGATCCTAACGTTGCTTACACCATTCAGATTATTATTGATCCAACCGCCGTGGCCTTGAACACCACCCCCGCAGCAGGACTCACTGCTTCATACGGTACATGGTCGGGTGGCGGCTCACTGGGAGCCGACGACACCTTAAACTTTATCAGCGGGGTAAACGGAGCAACGGGTGCCGACGTTATTGGCTTTGTTAGCAACGTCGGCACCGTGGCACAGCCGGTAAGTCAAGTCTCCTCATACCCCTCATTGCTGGCAGCCTGGACCTCCTCTCAACTCGCCCTGTATGCCGATAACAACGGTACCGTCGGGCGTTTTATGAGCGGTCAAATTCAATTCGCCAATGTCTGGACGGGATCCTGGAGCACCCTCGGTGCAGGCAGAGATCCAGGCAATACCATGATCCCTCTGCCTGCGGGACTTTTAACCAGTCAAGGATTAGTTTAATAAAAAATAAGATTAAAAAACCCTTTATCTGATTTTAGTAAGGTTTATGTATGATGGTATAACTTAAGATCCTGCCCAGCGACAGAATTCAAACGGATTTGATATTCAAGACGGAGCTTGACCCCATGGATCATCTGATTCTTCAAAACCTATCTAACACCTACAGAAAACAGACCAACAAAACCAAGAGATTCTCTCTTGGCATTCATCAGGGCATCCAATACGCCCGCAGCAACAAACGAACTCAGCAGCCCACGAAAAATCTACTTTAAATTTCATAAAGTAGCCCCCCAATGGATTTAATACTTAAGATGGAGCTTTAACCTCATGACCTACCTTATTCTGAAAACCCTTGCTAATGGCCGTACCCAACAAATTGAAGTCACTGAAAATACAAACCTTACTGCCCAACAAGGTGCCAACTACACCCTTATCGACGCAGCAACGCAGCAACCGCCGAAAAATTTAAAAATCGTTAAAAAAGGCAATGCCTTAATTATTGAAGAAAATGGCAAAGAACTCGCCAATATTAATGACTTTTTCGCAGAAAACAGCACCGCCACCTTCACCACCGACGGCAGCGTCATGGTCAGCGACGCGGCTCCGGCCAGCATCATCTCCAATCAAAGTCTGCTCGCCGCAGCCATCGGCGACGAAGCCGTTATCTGGTCAGCGGATGCCAGCGGCTCAGAAGGGCTGTTCGGTTTTGATCCCAGTACGTTGGCCATGGCAGGTGGTGCGCTGCTCACCGGCGGCCTCTCATCGGTTAATTTATTCAATCAAGCAGCAGACAACACACCGTTGCTCACACCCAGAGCTCTAACACCCACCCTGACTTTAACCGTGGGTGCCGACATCGCCACCGCCACCGAAGCCACTGCGGGAGCCGTGAGTGTGGTCACCGCAGTGGGTGAAACCATCAGTGTGGTTTTTAGTAACGGCGCGAACAACGTCACAGTCAATCTGGTTGGAGACGGCACAACACAAACCGTTGCCCTAACAGCCATTGATCTAACCACTCTCGGTGATGGCACCATCAGCGTAGATGCCACCAGTACCGATGCGGCCAACCTCATCGCCACAGCCAGCGCCAGTTTTGTTTTGGATACCGTCGCCTCCGTTGCGCCTGACATCAGCGTAACCGCTGCCGATGCCACCGCTGCCGAAGCGCAAGCCGGGGCAGTAACGGTTAACCCCGCTGCTGGTGACACTACCAACGTGATCTTCAGCAATGGCGGCAACAGCGTGACCGTTGCTGTCGCGGGCGATGGCACAGCACAATCCGTTGCCCTGAGTTCAGTGGATCTCACCACTCTGGGTGACGGCACCATCAGCGTTGATGCCACCACCACCGATGCCGCAGGCAATGTTTCTGCTCCCGCAACTCAAACCAGTTTTATATTAGACACCGTAGCTCCTGCCACGCCTGCCTTAATCATTTCCGCTGCCAATGCAGACGCCACCGAAGCCGAAGCCCTTGCCGGAGTAGTCAGCGTTGATCCAGCCTTGGGTGAAACCACCCAAGTGACCTTTACCAACGGCACAGCTCAAATCAACAAAACCGTTATTGGCACAGGTCTGTCTCAAGCCGTCAGTCTAAGTTCTGCAGAACAGGCTACCTTGGGCAATGGCACCATCGACGTCAACAGCGTGACCCTTGATACTGCGGGTAACATCACGATCTCCTCCACATCATCCACCTTTATATTGGATACCGTTGTCCCCACCGCGCCCAGCATCACCTTAAACAGTGACAGCGGCACAGCCGGTGACAGCATCAGTAACGACGGCAGCCTGATTGTCTCTGGTAACGAAGCAAGTGCACTGATCGAATACAGCAGCGATGCAGGTATTACTTGGGCAACCACGTTTACCGCCGTCGAAGGTGTCAACAGCGTCATGGTGCGTCAAACGGATGTGGCCGGTAATATCAGCCCCGCTTCCGCAGCGCTGACCTTTACCTTAGACACTCAAGTCGCCACCCCCAATATCGCCTTGAACAATGACAGCGGCATTGCCGCTGATCTAATCAGTAACGACGGCACTCTGAACGTCACCGGCACCGAAGCCGGTGCTCTGATCGAATACAGCAGCGACGCAGGCAACACCTGGGCAACGATCTTCAGCGCAGTTGAAGGCAGCAACAGTGTCATGGTGCGCCAAACCGACAGCGCCGGTAATGTCAGTACTCCTTCTGCAGAACTGACGTTCACTCTGGATACTCAGGTAACGGCACCCAGCGTTGCTTTGAGCATTGATTCTGGGCTGGCTGGAGACAACCTCAGTAATGACGGCGCTCTGGCACTCACAGGCGTGGAAGCCGGTGCGACAGTGGAATACAGCACCAACGGCATCATCTGGACACCGACGTTCACTGCCGTGGAAGGTCTGAATAACCTTGTCGTACGTCAAACCGATGCTGCCGGTAACGTCAGCGCCCCGTCTGCTGTATTGACCTTTACTCTTGATTCTCAAATTCCTTCCGCACCCAGCGTTTCACTGAATAACGACAGCGGAACGGTCGGTGATGGGATCAGCAACGACGGTTCTATCACTGTTTCTGGTGCAGAAATCGGAGCCGTTGTAGAGTACAGCAGCGATGCTGGAATCACTTGGACAACGGCCTTCACTGCCATTGATGGCATCAACAGTGTGGTGGTGCGTCAAACCGATGCAGCGGGCAATGTGAGCCCCGTCTCTGCACCGCTGGATTTCACTCTGGACAACCTCGCACCTCTGGCACCCAGCCTCGCTTTGAATGTGGATTCTGGGCTGGCCGGTGACGCTCTCACCAATGACGGCACCCTGAACGTCACCGGCACCGAAGCCGGTTCCACAGTGGAGTACAGCACCAACGGCATTACTTGGTCAGCCACTTTCACCGCCATTGAAGGTTTGAATAACGTCGTCGCTCGCCAAGTTGATGCCGCAGGCAATGTCAGCCCCAACTCAGCCGTATTGACCTTCACTCTTGACTCCCAAATTCCCTCAGCACCCAGCGTTTCATTGACTAGCGACAGCGGAGCGGTCGGTGATGGCATCAGCAACGACGGTTCTGTGACGGTTGCTGGTGCTGAACTGGATGCCGTCGTGGAATACAGCATTGATGGCGGCATCACTTGGATCCCCACCTTCAGTGCCATTGAAGGCAATAACTCTGTTCAGGTACGTCAAACCGACGCCGCTGGTAACGTCGGTCTCGCTTCTGCACCGCTCGCCTTCACTCTGAATACCGTTCCATTGGCCGCCCCCAACCTTATTTTGGATGTCGATTCTGGTGCGCTTGCAGATGGCATCACCAACGTCGGTACGATCACAGCCACAGGCACAGATCCAGCAGCCAGCGTCGAATACAGCACCAATGGCATTACTTGGTCACCCATATTCATCGCTGCTGAAGGTTTGAATAACGTCGTCGCTCGCCAAGTTGATCCGGCAGGCAATGTCAGCTCCAATTCAGCCGTATTGACCTTCACCCTCGACACCGCTGCGCCCATCGCTCCCAGCGTCACCTTAAGTGTTGATTCTGGAGCAATTGGTGACGGCATCACCAACGACGGCACCCTCAACGTCACCGGCACCGAAGCCGGTGCTTTGATTGAATACAGCATCGACGGCGTTAACTGGTCACCCACTTTCGCGGCCATTGAAGGCAATAACTCCGTGCAAGTGCGTCAAACCGACGCCGCCGGTAACGTTGGTCTCGCTTCGGCACCGCTGGTCTTCACCCTGAACACCGCTGCACTGGCTGCACCCACGCTGGATTTGGCGGTCGATTCCGGTGCGATTGGTGATCTGATCACCAACGACGGTGCTCTCAATGTGGTCACCGATCCCACCGCCACGCTGGAATACAGCATCGACGGCGGCAACACTTGGACCGCTTCTTTCCTTGCCATTGAAGGTCCAAACAGCGTTCAAGTGCGTCAGACCGATACCTCGGGCAACGTCAGCCTCGCTTCTGCTCCATTGACCTTCACCCTCGACACCGCTGCGCCCATCGCTCCCAACGTCGCCTTAAGTGTTGATTCTGGAGCAATTGGTGACGGCATCACCAACGACGGCACCCTCAACGTCACCGGCACCGAAGCCGGTGCTTTGATTGAATACAGCATCGACGGTGGTGGCCTCTGGACAACCACTTTCGCTGCTCTCGAAGGCAATAACTCCGTGCAAGTGCGTCAAACCGACGCCGCCGGTAACGTTGGTCTCGCTTCTGCACCGCTGGTCTTTACCCTGAACACCGCTGCACTGGCTGCACCCACGCTGGATTTGGCGGTCGATTCCGGTGCAATTGGTGATCTGATCACCAACGACGGTGCTCTCAATGTGGTCGCTGATCCCACCGCCACGCTGGAATACAGCATCGACGGCGGCAACACTTGGACAGCGGCTTTCGCTGCCATTGAAGGCCCAAACAGCGTTCAAGTGCGTCAAACCGACACCTCGGGCAACGTCAGTCTCGCTTCTGCTCCGTTGACCTTCACCCTTGATACCGCTGCACCCATCGCTCCCAACGTCACTTTAAGTGTCGATTCTGGAGCAATCGGCGACGGCATCACCAACGACGGCACTCTCAACGTCACCGGCACCGAAGCCGGTGCTTTGATTGAATACAGCATCGACGGCGTTAACTGGACACCCACGTTTACCGCCATCGAAGGCAATAACTCCGTGCAAGTACGTCAGACCGACGCTGCCGGTAACGTCAGTGTTGCTTCGGCACCGCTGGTCTTCACCCTGAACACCGCTGCACTGGCTGCACCCACGCTGGATTTGGCGGTCGATTCCGGTGCGATTGGTGATCTGATCACCAACGACGGTGCTCTCAATGTGGTCGCTGATCCCACCGCCACAGTGGAATACAGCATCGACGGCGGCAACACTTGGACGGCTTCTTTCCTTGCCGTTGAAGGTCCAAACAGCGTTCAAGTGCGTCAAACCGACACCTCGGGCAACGTCAGTCTCGCTTCTGCTCCGTTGACCTTCACCCTTGATACCGCTGCACCCATCGCTCCCAACGTCACTTTAAGTGTCGATTCTGGAGCAATCGGCGACGGCATCACCAACGACGGCACTCTCAACGTCACCGGCACCGAAGCCGGTGCTTTGATTGAATACAGCATCGACGGCGTTAACTGGACACCCACGTTTACCGCCATCGAAGGCAATAACTCCGTGCAAGTACGTCAGACCGACGCTGCCGGTAACGTCAGTGTTGCTTCGGCACCGCTGGTCTTCACCCTGAACACCGCTGCACTGGCTGCACCCACGCTGGATTTGGCGGTCGATTCCGGTGCGATTGGTGATCTGATCACCAACGACGGTGCTCTCAATGTGGTCGCTGATCCCACCGCCACAGTGGAATACAGCATCGACGGCGGCAACACTTGGACGGCTTCTTTCCTTGCCGTTGAAGGTCCAAACAGCGTTCAAGTGCGTCAGACCGATACCTCGGGTAACGTCAGTGCCAACTCCTCTGTATTGACCTTCACCCTCGACACCGCCGCTGCCGCACCCACAGTGGCTCTGACCAACGACACCGGCACCGCCGCTGACTTGATCAGCAGCGACGGGGCATTAACGGTCGTAGGTGAAACCGGTGCGCTGATCGAATACAGCCTCGACAACGGCACCAACTGGACAACCACCTTCACTGCAACCGAAGGCGCCAACTCCGTCATCGTGCGTCAGACCGATGTGGCTGGTAACGTCAGTCCCGCTTCTGCGGCCTTTGACTTCACCCTCGACACCACCGCCGCTGCCGCACCCACCGTGGCTCTGACCAACGACACCGGCACCGCCGCTGACTTGATCAGCAGCGACGGGGCATTAACGGTCGTAGCTGAAACCGGTGCCTTGATCGAATACAGCCTCGACAACGGCACCAACTGGACAACCACCTTCACCGCTGCCGAAGGCGCCAACTCCGTCATCGTGCGTCAAACCGACGTCGCCGGTAACGTCAGTGCCGCTTCTGCGGCCTTTGACTTCACGCTGAGCACCGCCGCTGCCGCACCCACAATCTCCTTGACCAACGACACCGGCACCGCCGGAGACTTGATCAGCAACGACGGGGCATTAACGGTCGTAGGTGAAACCGGTGCGCTGATCGAATACAGCCTCGACAACGGCACCAACTGGACAACCACCTTCACTGCAACCGAAGGCGCCAACTCCGTCATCGTGCGTCAGACCGATGTGGCTGGTAACGTCAGTCCCGCTTCTGCGGCCTTTGACTTCACCCTCGACACCGTGGCTGCCGCACCCACAATCTCCTTGACCAACGACACCGGCACCGCCGGAGACTTGATCAGCAGCGACGGGGCATTAACGGTCATAGGTGAAACCGGCGCCTTGATTGAATACAGCATCGACGCAGGCACCACCTGGACAACCACCTTCACCGCAACCGAAGGCGCCAACAGCGTCATCGTGCGTCAGACCGATGTGGCCGGTAACGTCAGTGCCGCTTCTGCGGCTCTGACCTTCACCCTCGACACCGTGGCTGCCGCGCCCACCGTAGCACTGACCAACGACACCGGCACCGCCGCTGACTTGATCAGCAGCGACGGGGCATTAACGGTCGTAGGTGAAACCGGCGCCTTGATTGAATACAGCATCGACAACGGCACCATCTGGACAACCACCTTCACCGCAACCGAAGGTGCCAACAGCGTCATCGTTCGTCAAACCGATGTCGCCGGTAACGTCAGTGCCGCTTCTGCGGCTCTGACCTTCACCCTCGACACCGTAGCTGCCGCACCCACCGTAGCCCTGACCAACGACACCGGCACCGCCGCTGATCTGATCAGCAACGACGGCGCTCTGACCGTTGCCGCTGAAGCCGGTGCTCTGATCGAATACAGCATCGACAACGGCACCATCTGGACAACCACCTTCACCGCTGCCGAAGGCGCCAACTCCGTCATCGTGCGTCAGACCGATGTGGCCGGTAACGTCAGCGCCGCTTCTGCGGCTCTGACCTTCACCCTCGACACCGTGGCTGCCGCACCCACAATCTCCTTGACCAACGACACCGGCACCGCCGGAGACTTGATCAGCAGCGACGGCGCTCTGACCGTTACCGCTGAAACCGGTGCGCTGATTGAATACAGCATCGACAACGGCACCATCTGGACAACCACCTTCACCGCAACCGAAGGCGCCAACAGCGTCATCGTGCGTCAAACCGATGTGGCCGGTAACGTCAGCGCCGCTTCTGCGGCTCTGACCTTCACCCTCGACACCGTGGCTGCCGCACCCACAATCTCCTTGACCAACGACACCGGCATTGCCGGAGACTTGATCAGCAACGACGGCGCTCTGACCGTTACCGCTGAAACCGGTGCCTTGATTGAATACAGCATCGACAACGGCACCACCTGGACAACCACCTTCACCGCTGCCGAAGGCGCCAACTCCGTCATCGTGCGTCAAACCGACGTCGCTGGTAACGTCAGCGCCGCTTCTGCGGCTCTGACCTTCACCCTCGACACCGTGGCTGCCGCACCCACCGTAGCCCTGACCAACGACACCGGCACCGCCGCTGATCTGATCAGCAACGACGGCGCTCTGACCGTCGTAGGTGAAACCGGTGCGCTGATTGAATACAGCATCGACAACGGCACCATCTGGACAACCACCTTCACCGCAACCGAAGGCGCCAACAGCGTCATCGTGCGTCAAACCGATGTGGCCGGTAACGTCAGCGCCGCTTCTGCGGCTCTGACCTTCACCCTCGACACCGTGGCTGCCGCACCCACAATCTCCTTGACCAACGACACCGGCATTGCCGGAGACTTGATCAGCAACGACGGCGCTCTGACCGTTACCGCTGAAACCGGTGCCTTGATTGAATACAGCATCGACAACGGCACCACCTGGACAACCACCTTCACCGCTGCCGAAGGCGCCAACTCCGTCATCGTGCGTCAAACCGACGTCGCTGGTAACGTCAGCGCCGCTTCTGCGGCTCTGACCTTCACCCTCGACACCGTGGCTGCCGCACCCACCGTAGCCCTGACCAACGACACCGGCACCGCCGCTGATCTGATCAGCAACGACGGCGCTCTGACCGTCGTAGCTGAAACCGGTGCCTTGATTGAATACAGCATCGACAACGGCACCACCTGGACAACCACCTTCACCGCTGCCGAAGGTGCCAACTCCGTCATCGTGCGTCAAACCGATGTCGCTGGTAACATCAGTCCCGCTTCTGCGGCTCTGACCTTCACCCTCGACACCGTGGCTGCCGCACCCACAATCTCCTTGACCAACGACACCGGCATTGCCGGAGACTTGATCAGCAACGACGGCGCTCTGACCGTTACCGCTGAAACCGGTGCGCTGATTGAATACAGCATCGACAACGGCACCATCTGGACAACCACCTTCACCGCTGCCGAAGGTGCCAACTCCGTCATCGTGCGTCAGACCGATGTCGCTGGTAACATCAGTCCCGCTTCTGCGGCTCTGACCTTCACCCTCGACACCGTGGCTGCCGCACCCACAATCTCCTTGACCAACGACACCGGCATTGCCGGAGACTTGATCAGCAGCGACGGCGCTCTGACCGTTACCGCTGAAACCGGTGCGCTGATTGAATACAGCATCGACAACGGCACCATCTGGACAACCACCTTCACCGCAACCGAAGGCGCCAACAGCGTCATCGTGCGTCAAACCGATGTCGCCGGTAACGTCAGCGCCGCTTCTGCGGCTCTGACCTTCACCCTCGACACCGTGGCTGCCGCACCCACAATCTCCTTGACCAACGACACCGGCACCGCCGGAGACTTGATCAGCAGCGACGGGGCATTAACGGTCGTAGGTGAAACCGGTGCCTTGATTGAATACAGCATCGACGCAGGCACCACCTGGACAACCACCTTCACCGCAACCGAAGGCGCCAACAGCGTCATCGTGCGTCAAACCGATGTGGCCGGTAACGTCAGTGCCGCTTCTGCGGCCTCTGACCTTCACCCTCGACACCGTCGCTGCCGCGCCCACCGTAGCACTGACCAACGACACCGGCACCGCCGCTGACTTGATCAGCAACGACGGGGCATTAACGGTCGTAGGTGAAACCGGTGCCTTGATTGAATACAGCATCGACGCGGGCACAACCTGGGCAACCACCTTCACCGCAACCGAAGGCGCTAACTCCGTCATCGTTCGTCAGACCGATGTGGCTGGTAACGTCAGTGCCGCTTCTGCGGCTCTGGCCTTCACCCTCGACACTGTGGCTCCAACCGCATCCATCGTAAACGTAGTCGCTGGTGCTGACTTCGCTACCGCAGCCGAAGCCGCAGCCGGTGCCATCGAGTTCATCGCTCTCAGCGGTGAAACCGTTGTCATTAGCTTCTCGGATGGGATCAACCCAGCCATCACCAAAACCTTCACCGCTACCGGACAACTACAAACGGTGGCTCTGACCACAGCCGATGTAGCCAACTTGGCCGATGGCACCATCAGCGTAGATGCCAGCATCAGCGATCTGGCAGGCAACGTCTCCACCAGCAGCACCACCTTTACCTTGGATGCCACCGTTGCCACCACCCCCGTACTGACTGCGGTTGCAGGTGCTGATATTGCCACCGCCGACGAGGCGCTAACAGGAGCCATTACCATCTCGCCTGCCACGGGGGAAACCACCGCCGTGGTCTTTACTGGCACCGCTGGCAGCGTTACGGTCTCGGTGGTTGGCGACGGTACCGCACAGGCTGTCCAGCTCAGCACCGCTGATCTGACCACCCTCGGTGAAGGTGCTATTACGGTTGATGCCACCTCCACCGACACGGCTGGCAATGTCTCGGCTGCTGCGACCCAAGTCAGCTTTACTCTGGACACGGTCACCCCAACCGCCGCAACCGTGACCATCGCCCCGGCCAACCTCAATGCCACAGCGGCTGAAGCCACTGCCGGAGCCGTTGAAGTGACCATCCCAGTGGGCGAAACCAGCACCGTGACCTTTACCGGTGCCGCTGGCACTGTGACCTTTAATAACGTCACGGGGGCGGCGCAGATTTTGGCTCTGACGGCTGCGGATCTAATCACCTTGGGCGACGGCAGCATCAATGTCGAAGCCAGCATCAGCGATGCGGCGGGCAACATTGCCACCACCACGGCAGCGTTTATTTTGGATACCACCGTACCCGATGCCCCAACCTTGACCCTTGCGGCGGATGCGGATCTGGCCACAGCGCTTGAGGCTGAAAGTGCCATCAGTATTTCGCCGCTGAGTGGCGAAACCACCACAGTGACCTTCTCCAACGGTGCCAACCTCATTTTCAAAACCGTCAGCGGTACCGGTACCGCACAGACGGTGGCCTTAACCGCAGCGGAGGTGGCCACCTTGGGCGCAGGCACCATCTATGTAAACGCGCAGACCACCGATGCGGCGGGCAATGTGTCCACCACAGCCCAAACCAGCTTTGTGGTTGATGACGTTGCGCCGACCGTCGCATCGGTCACTCCTGTGGACAACGCCACCGCCGTGGCCGTGACCGACAACATTGTCATTACCCTGTCGGAAAATGTGCAGGCAGGAACAGGCAATTTTGTGATCGATAACGGCGCGGGGGATGTTCGTACTATTGATGTCAACGACGCTACTCAGGTGACCATCCTGAACGATATGGTGACCATTAACCCAACCGGTGATTTGATCGGAACGTCCAACTACAACGTCACTTATGCAGCTGGGGTCTTGAGCGATCTCTCAGGCAATGCTCTGGCGGCACAAACAGATCCAACCTTGCAAAACTTCACCACAGCAGTTGATCCGACGGTTGATTCTAGCGTGGTCATTTTTGACTTAGTCAATGGGGTTAGCTCGGATCACTCAGGTCGAGTCTTCGACGCCAACATCACCTACACCATCTATGTGGTCGTCGATCCTGCCAATAGCACACTGAACGCTGCACCAGCAGCAGGTTCAGCCAACACTTTTGGAGCTTGGACAAATGCTAGCAACTTGGGTGCGGATGACAACATCATCTTCACCACCAGTACCGGTAGCATCGCAGGCGCTCTGGGCGGCACGGCAACGGTGGCGCAACCTGCCGCTGTGACCAACACCCTAGCCAATGCCAGCTACGCTTGGACGGGAACAACCATCAATGCGGTAGCGGCAGGCATTACCGAGCTGGGTCTCTTCACCCGCAATACCGCCTTAGGTTCAGCAAGCAACGATCTCTGGAGTGGCAGCTGGTTGGCTCTCGGTGACGGTGCTGATCTCAGTGGCCTTGTACAAGCCATGCCTGCCGGTCTGCTGACCAGCCAAGGTTTGGCGTAACGCAAACAGCGCCTTTTTTTATCCACATCTGACCTGCGGTTTATGCCGCACGTTGGCTTCAGCTTTACGGTCAGGTTTTAATCTGACCGTGAGCTTAAGATTCTACTCAGCAACAAAACAAATGGATGTGACCTTCAAGATGGAGCTTGAAATCATGACAGATCTGATTCTTCAGACCCTCGTCAACGACCCAATCAAACACCTCAGCGCACGCATGGGGTTTTCCCCTGATATGCAAGCCGGTATCCGCCGCCCCCCTTTCACCCTTTCCAACCGATCACCGCCACCTTAACTTTCTATTCCTAGAAATTAAGATTTTAATATGATGTTTTGCTTAGTCTGTCCATCGTTACAACAAGCAAATGGACCTTACCCTAGAAACGGAGTTTTCCCTTATGACTTACCTGATTCTTCAGACCCTCGCCAATGGCCGTACCAAACACATCGAAGTCACCGCAGAGCTGGTTATTGACGCTCAGCAAGGTGCCAACTACACCCTGATTGATTCTGAAACCCAACAACCGCCAAAAAATTTAAAAATCATTAAAAAAGGCAGCGTGCTGGTCATTGAAGATGATGGCAAAGAGCTTGCCAGTATCGACAACTTCTTCGACGAAAACAGCAACGCCACCTTCACCACCGACGGCAGCGTCATGGTCAGCGACGCGGCTCCGGCCAGCATTATCTCCAACCAAAGTGTGCTGGCTGCCGCCATCGGCGACGAAGCCGTTATCTGGTCAGCGGATGCCAGCGGCTCAGAAGGCCTGTTCGGTTTTGATCCCAGCACGCTGGCCATGGCGGGCGGTGCGCTGCTCACCGGTGGCCTCTCATCGGTCAACCTCTTCAGTCAAGCGGCAGACAACGCGCCGTTGCTCACACCCAGAGCACTGACACCCACCCTGACTTTGACCGTTGATGCCGACATCGCCACCGCCGCTGAGGCCACCGCAGGTGCGATTAATGTGGCCACCGCCATCGGTGAAACCATCGCCGTAGCTTTCAGCAACGGTGCCAATGTCGTTACGGTCAATTTGACCGGAGATGGCACTGTACAAGTGGCTGCTCTGAGTGCCGCTGATTTGATCACCCTTGGTGATGGCACCATCACCGTTGATGCCACCAGCACCGATGCACTGGGAGTCACAGCTACCGCAACCACCAGTTTTGTTTTGGATACCGTCGCTTCTGCTGCTCCCAATATTGTTGTCGCCGCCGCTGCAACCAACGCCACCGAAGGTGAAGCGATTGCTGGGGCGGTCACCGTTGATCCTGCCGTCGGTGACAGCACCGATGTGGTCTTCACTGGTGTTAACGGCAGCGTTACCGTTACGGTCGCTGGCACAGGTGCAGCGCAGTCCGTTGCCTTAACCGCCGCAGATGTAACCGCCCTCGGTGACGGAGCCGTCACCGTTGATGCCACCACTACGGATGCCGCCGGCAATGTCTCAGCTGCCGCCGCTCAAGGCAGCTTTGTCTTAGACACCGTGGCTCCAACAGCACCCACATTAATCATTTCTGCTGCTAATTCCCTTGCCAGCACCAATGAAGCCCTCGCTGGCGTACTGGACGTTTCACCCGCGCTGGGTGAGACCACTCAGGTTACTTTCACCAATGCCATTGGCACTTCTGTCAACGTCACCATCGTTGGCAACGGCAGCGCACAACCTGCGCTTCTAACCGCAGCCGACCTAACCACCCTTGGCGACGGTACAATTGACGTGAACGCCGTGACTCTGGATGTCGCAGGCAACGTGACTACCGCTTTAGCTTCGACTTCTTTTGTTTTAGATACCTTAGCGCCCGCCACCCCTGTAATTGCCTTAACCACCGATTCCGCTCTGGCCGACGGCATCACCAATGTGGGTACGCTCACCACCACCGGTGCCGAAGCCAATGGTCTGGTGGAATACAGCATTGATGGCGGTGCAACTTGGGCAGCAACGTTCCTTGCAAGCGAAGGCGCTAACAGCGTTATGGTTCGTCAAACCGACGAAGCCGGTAACGTCAGCCCCGCTTCTGCCGCGCTCGACTTTACTTTGGATACTGCCGCTCTTGCGCCCACCGTGGCACTGACTAATGACACTGGCCTGCTTGGCACCGACAACATCAGCAGCGATGCCGCCCTCACTCTTGGCGGAGTCGAAGCCGGTGCTCTGGTGGAATACAGCATTGATAACGGCACCACTTGGGCAACTACCTTCACCGCTGCCGAAGGTGCAAACAGCGTTCAAGTGCGTCAAACCGACGAAGCCGGTAACGTCAGTCCTGCTTCCGCTGCCCTTACCTTCACTCTGGATACAGTTGCTCCTGTTGCAGCCCCCAGCATTGCACTTACCAATGACACCGCTACTGCCGCTGATGGCATCACCAGCGATGGTGCTTTGACCACCACTGGTGCTGAAGCTGGCGCTCTGGTGGAATACAGCATTGATGGTGGCACCACTTGGGCAACCACCTTCAGCGCTGCCGAAGGTGCTAACAGCGTCATGGTGCGTCAAACCGATGTCGCCGGTAATGTCAGTCCCACTTCTGCTGCGCTGACCTTTACTCTGGATACCATTGTTGCGGCTCCAACCATTGTTCTCACCAATGACTCTGGATTACTGGCAACTGATGGCATCACCAACAGCGGCACTCTGTCTCTCAGCGGTGCTGAGGCCGGTGCTGTCGTCGAATACAGCATCGACGGTGGCACAACCTGGAATGGCGCTTTCACCGCCGTCGAAGGTGCTAACAGCGTTCAAGTGCGTCAGACCGATGTGGCCGGTAACATCAGCGCCGCTTCCGCTGCTCTGACCTTTACCTTGGATACGGTTGCTCCCGTTGCCGCTCCCACCATTACGCTTACCAATGACACCGGTCTGGCCGCTGCGGACAGCATCACCAATGACGGTGCCTTGACTACCACAGGTGCTGAAGCCAATGCGCTGGTGGAATACAGCATCGACGGTGGTACCACTTGGGCAGCCACATTCACTGCTGCCGAAGGCGCTAACAGCGTCATGGTGCGTCAAACCGATGTTGCCGGTAACGTCAGTCCTGCGTCTGCTGCCTTAACCTTTACTCTGGATACCGCAGCTCCCGCCACACCGGTAATCGCCCTAACCACCGATTCTGCCATTGCCACAGACAACACCAGCAACGTCGGCACGCTCACCACCACCGGCGCTGAAGCCGGTGCTCTGGTGGAATACAGTGTTGATGCGGGTGTCACTTGGACAGCCACTTTTACCGCTGCCGAAGGTGCCAACAGCGTTATGGTTCGTCAAACCGACGTTGCCGGTAACGTCAGTGCCCCTTCTGCGGCGCTCGACTTTACTTTAGACACTGCGGCTCTTGCACCCACTGTGGCGCTGACTAATGACACCGGTCTAGTTGCTGGCGACAACATCACCAGTGACGCTGCTCTGACCTTCACCGGAGTTGAAACCGGTGCTCTGCTGGAATACAGCACTGATGCTGGCACCACTTGGACAACCACCTTTACCGCTGCCGAAGGGGCTAACAGCGTCATGGTGCGTCAAACCGATGTGGCCGGTAACGTCAGTGCTGCTTCTGCGGCATTGGCCTTCACCCTCGATACCGCCGCTCCCGCCACTCCAGCTATCGCCCTCACCAGCGACACCGGTATTTCTGCTGCCGACGGCATCACCAACAACGGCGCCTTAACCACTACTGGTGCTGAAGCCGGTGCTCTGGTGGAGTACAGCGTCGATGCTGGCACCACTTGGGCAACCACCTTCAGCGCTGCCGAAGGTGCTAACAGCGTTATGGTGCGTCAGACCGACGTCGCCGGTAACGTCAGTGCCGCTTCTGCGGCCTTTGACTTTACTCTGGATACCGCAGTGACTGCACCCACCGTGGCACTTAGCAACGATACGGGTATCCTTGGCACCGACAGCATCAGCAGCAATGGTGCTTTGACGGTCTCTGGTACTGAGCTGAATGCTTTGGTCGAATACAGCATTGATGCGGGCACCACTTGGACCACCACTTTCACCGCTGCTGAAGGTGCTAACAGTGTGATGGTTCGTCAGACCGACGAAGCTGGTAACGTCAGCGCTGCTTCTGCTGCGCTTGCTTTTACCTTAGACACCGTCATTCCTCTGGCTCCGACAGTTGCTCTCAACAACGACACCGGTACCGCTGCTGATCTGATCAGCAACGATGGCACACTGAATGTGGGCGCTGAAGTCGGTTCCTTAGTGGAATACAGCATCGACGCTGGCACCACTTGGACCACCAGCTTCAGCGCTGCTGAAGGTGCTAACAGTGTGATGGTTCGTCAAACCGACGCCGCCGGTAACGTCAGCCCCGCTTCTGCGGCCTTTGACTTCACTTTGGATACAGCTGTTGCTGCTCCTACCGTTGTCCTGAATTTTGACAGCGCCGCAGTCGGTGATGGCATCACCAACGACGGTGCCATCATCGTCACCGGCAACGAAGCCGGTGCTCTGGTGGAGTACAGCATTGATGCTGGCTTAAATTGGACAACCACCTTCACTGCCGCTGAAGGGGCTAACAGCGTTATGGTGCGTCAAACCGACAGCGCCGGTAACGTCAGTGCCCCTTCTGCTGCACTGAGCTTTACTTTGGACACTGCCGCTGCGACACCCAGCATTGCCCTAAGCAACGACACTGGTACCGCTGGCGACAACATCACCAGCGACGGCGCTCTGACCGTTACCGGTGGTGAAGCCGGTGCGCTGATCGAATACAGCATTGACGCGGGCACAACGTGGGCAACCACCTTTACCGCTGCCGAAGGGGCGAACAGCGTCATGGTGCGTCAGACCGACGTAGCCGGTAACGTCAGTGCCGCCTCTGCTGCATTGAACTTCACCCTTAACACCGTTGCAGGCGCGCCCAGCGTCACTCTGGCCAACGACACCGCCATCGTTGGTGACAACATCACCAGCGACGGTGCTTTGACGGTTGCAGGCACCAGTGCAGGTGCGCTGATCGAGTACAGCCTTGATAATGGCGTTACTTGGACAGGCACCTTTACCGCTGCCGAAGGGGCGAACAGCGTTATCGTTCGTCAAACCGACGTAGCGGGTAATGTCAGCGCCTCTTCTGCGCCACTGGCCTTCACCCTCGATACCGCAGCGGCTGCACCCACTGTGGCACTGACCAACGACACCGCATTGGCTGACAACATCAGCAGCGACGGCGCTCTGACCGTCTCTGGTGCTGAAGCCGGTGCTTTAGTCGAGTACAGCATTGATAACGGTACCACTTGGACAACCACCTTCACCGCAACCGAAGGTGCTAACAGCGTTCAAGTGCGTCAGACCGATGTCGCCGGTAATGTCAGTGCGGCCTCTGCTGCTTTGGCCTTTACCTTAGACACTCAAGTGGCTGCACCCAGTCTGGCGCTCAGCGTTAATTCTGGTGTTGCGGGTGATGCCATCTCCAACGACGGTGCTCTGGCGGTCACGGGTGCTGAAGTCGGTGCTCTGGTCGAATACAGCATTGATGCAGGCACCACTTGGGCAACCACCTTCACCGCAACCGAAGGTGCTAACAGCGTCATCGCTCGCCAAACAGACGTTGCCGGTAACGTCAGCGTTGCTTCCGCTGCACTCGACTTCACCTTAGACACCACCGTTACAGCTCCCGTCGTCGCTTTGAACAACGACACCGGTACCGCTGGTGACAACATCACCAGCGACGGTGCTCTACTCATCACCGGCACCGAAGTCGGCGCGTTGATTGAATACAGCATTGATGCAGGCACAACTTGGACTGCCAGCTTCACCGCCGTCGAAGGTGCCAACAGCGTTTTGGTTCGCCAAACGGATGTGGCGGGTAATATCAGCACCGCTTCGCAGCTCGATTTTACCCTCAACACCACCATTCCTGGCACACTCAGTCTCGCGTTAAGCGTTGATTCAGGTCTTGCTGCTGACAACGTCTCTAACGACGGCACCCTGACCGTAACCGGCGCAATTGCCGGTAACACGGTGCAGTACAGCACCGACGCTGGCCTTAATTGGACCACTGCGTTCACACCAGCCGAAGGAGCCAACAGCGTCATCGCTCGTCAAACCGACGCAGCCGGTAACGTCAGTGCAGCCTCCACGCCTCTGGCCTTTACCTTTGATACCACCGTAGTTGCTCCAACGGTCAGCTTGACTAACGACACCGGCGCGCTTGGTACCGACAACATCAGCAACGACGGTGCTCTGACCGTAGCCGCTGAAGCCGGTGCGCTGGTGGAATACAGCATTGATGCAGGTCTGAACTGGACTGCTGGTTTCACTGCGGTCGAAGGTGCTAACAGTGTCATGGTTCGCCAAACCGATGTGGCCGGTAACGTCAGTGCGGCCTCTGCTGCACTGGACTTCACTCTGGATACCGTGGCTCCCACGGCACCCACTGCGAATGTCTCGGCCACCAACGCCATCGCTACAGCCGCTGAAGCCACTCTGGGTGCAGTAGAGGTTACTGCTCTGGCAGGCGACACCGTCGTTGTTACCTTCAGCGACGGAGTAACCAGCATTCCGGTCACCGTTATCGGTACTGGGGCTGCCCAAGCCGTCGCTCTGAGCGCCGCTGAAATTGCCAGCTTAGTGGATGGCACCATCAACATCAGCGCGGTCACCACCGACGTGGCGGGCAACACCTCAACGGCAGCCCTCGCCAGCTTCGTACTGGATACCGCTGCGGCCAGCACTCCCATCTTAACCGTCTCGACGGCAACGGCCTTAGCAACGGCTGCTGAAGCCATTGCCGGTGCGGTCACCATTGACCCAGCTGTCGGTGAAACCAGTGTGGTCTTCTTCAGTAACGGACCCAACATCATCACCAAAACCGTCATTGGTGATGGCACAGCTCAAGTTGTCACCCTGACCGCTGCTGAAGTCGCCACCTTAGGTGATGGCATTATCTACCTCAGTGCATCGAACTCCGATCTGGCAGGCAACTACAGCACTTCTGCAACCACCAGCTTTACCTTGGATACCGTGGCTCCCAATGCACCGACCCTAACCCCCGTCGCTGGTGCCGATCTGGCCACCGCAGCCGAAGCCTCTGCCGGAGCCGTAACGGTCAACCCAGCCGCAGGTGAAACCGCTGCTGTGATCTTCACTGGTGTTGCTGGCAGCGTAACCGTAACCGTCATCGGCGACGGCACAGCCCAAGCGGTGACTCTGACCGCTGCGAACCTGGTCACACTCGGCGATGGCACCATCACCGTTGATGCGACCAATATTGATGCCGCTGGCAATGTCTCAGCAGCAGCGCCCCAAAGCAGTTTTGTGCTGGATACTCTTGCGCCTAATGTGCCTACGGTAACGGTGCTGCCGGGTGCAGACATCTCCACCTCCGCCGAAGCCCAAGCGGGTTCAGTCGAAGTGCTCGCCGCCACAGGCGATGTGGTTGACATCACCTTCACGGACATCAACAACGTTCAGGTGGTCAAACAGATCACTGGTAACGCCACAGGTACCGCACAGGTGATCGCTCTGACCGCTGCCGAATTGGGCGGATTAGCCGACGGTACCATCACCGTCAGCTCAACCACCACGGATCTGGCCGGTAATGTCTCCAGCGCGAGCAACAGCTTTATCCTCAGCACCGTGGCTCCCACCGCACCGGTTATCACTTTGGTTGCAGGGGCTGATTTCGCCACCGCCGCTGAAGCAAGCGCCGGTGCAATCACAGTCTCACCCATCACAGGTGAAACCACCGATGTGGTCTTTAGCAACGGTGTTAACAGCGTCACCGTCAGCATCATCGGCGATGGCACAGCACAAGCGGTGACACTCACCGCTGCCGAGCAAACTCTGTTGGCCGATGGCACCATTACCGTTGATGCCACCAGCACCAACGCAGCCGGTACGGTCTCCGCTGCTGCAACTCAAAGCAGCTTTGTTTTGGATACGGTGGCTCCCAATGCACCGACTCTGACCGTTGCTGCGGGTGCCACCATCGCTACCGCTGCTGAAGCAACGGCTGGCGCAGTCACCGTCGCACCGCTCACCGGTGAAAGCACCGATGTGGTCTTTACCGGCACCGTTGGCAGCGTCACCGTTACCATTACCGGTGACGGCACCACTCAAGCGGTCGTGCTCAGCGCGGCGGATCAAGCCACACTGGGTGACGGCATCATTACCGTCGATGCCACCACCAGCGACCAAGCGGGTAACGTCTCTGTTGCAGCCGCCCAAGCCAGCTTTACCTTGGATACGGCAGCGCCTGCGGCACCGACTCTGACTCTGGTTGCCGGTGCTGACTTTGCTACCGCTGCTGAAGCCTCAGCAGGAGCAGCCGAACTAACTGCGACGACTGGCGAAGTGGTTACAGTGACCTTCACCGGTGCTCTTGGTGCGGTGACACAAACCATCACCGCCACTGGCACAGCACAAGCGCTGACGCTCACGGCAGCGGAACTGCTTGTCCTCGGTGATGGGGCGGTCAGTGTTGACGCCAGCATCACTGATACCGCAGGCAACGTCTCCAGCGCAGCCACCAGCTTCCTCTTGGATACGGTGGTTGCAACCACTCCGATCTTCACCGTGGTCGCGGGGGCTGATCTTGCCACCGCTGCCGAAGCCTCTGCCGGAGCCATCAGCATTGCTCCAGCCGCAGGTGAAAGCACCGATGTGGTCTTCAGCAACGCCGTCAATGGCACCAGTGTCACCGTCACCGTGGTCGGTGATGGCACCGCTCAAGCGGTTGCCCTCAGCGCTGCGGATCTGGTCACGCTTGGTGATGGCACCATTAGCGTTGATGCAGTAAGCACCGACACCGCAGGCAATGTTTCCGCAGCAGCCGTTCAAAGCAGCTTTGTTTTGGATACCGTCGGGCCTGCCGCTCCCACGGTTGCAGTCACACCAGCGGGTAGCATTGCAACGGCTGTTGAAGCCGCAGCAGGTGCTATCGAAGTCACCGCCGCAGTCGGTGAAGTGACCAGCGTGGTCTTTACCGGCACACTGGGTACGGTAACCATCCTTGTAACGGGTACTGGCGCAGCGCAAGCGGTTGCCCTCAGCGCTGCGGATCTGGTCACCCTCGGTGATGGCGCTGTCACCGTTGATGCCAGCAACAGCGATCTGGCAGGCAATCTGGCCACCAGCAGCTCCAGCTTTACTCTGGATACACTGGCGGCGGCAACACCGATCCTGACCATCACCGATGCTAATACCACCTCAGCGGTTGCCGCTGGGACGGTCAGCATTGCGCCAGCGGTGGGTGAAACCACCACGGTGATTTTCACCAACGGTTCCAATGCGATCAACACCACGGTGATTAAAATCATCATTGGCACCGGTGCCGCACAAACGGTCACCTTGACCGCAGCGGATCTCACCACTTTGGGCGAAGGCACCATCTTCCTCAATGCCTTAAGCACCGATCTGGCGGGCAACGTCAGCGCTCACAGCAACCAGCAACTTCATCATTGATGACACCGCGCCATCGGTTACCGCCGTCACCCCAGCGGACAACGCCATCGGGGTACTGGTCACTGATAACATCGTCATCACCCTGTCAGAGACGGTACAGGCGGGTACGGGTAGCTTTACCATCGACAACGGCGCAGGCGATGTTCGGCTGATTGATGTCAACGACGCCACTCAGGTCACCGTCACCGGTAACACCGTAACCATTAACCCCACTGGTGATCTGGTCGGAGGCAGCTAACTACAGCTGTCACCTACGCTGCGGGGGTTTTGACCGATCTCGCCGGTAACGGGCTGGCGGCACAAATTAATCCCATCGCTCAGGACTTCACCACCGCAGCTTCACCGGTTGATCCAACAGTAGTGGTGTTTGATCTGGTGGGGGGTACCAGCTCTGATCACTCTGGTCGGGTCTTTGATGCCAATATCTCCTACACCATCTACGTGGTGGTTGATCCCGCCGCAGGTGCGTTGAACACCGCACCCGCAGTAGGAGCAGTGGGTACCTTCGGTACTTGGGCCAGTGCAGGTAACTTGGGTGCCGATGACAACATCATCTTCACCACCAGCACCGGCACCCTCACTGGCGCACTGGGTAATACAGCTACCGTGGCTCAACCCGCCGCTGTGACCAACACCCTGCCCAGTGCGAGCTACGCTTGGACAGGAGCAACCCTCAATGCGGTAGCGGCAGGCGTGACCGAGCTGGGTCTCTTCACTCGTAATACCGCTGTGGGTGGATCAAGCGCCAACCTCTGGAATGGCACTTGGGCGGCTCTCGGTGACGGTGCTGACTTGGGTGGCATTGTACAAGCCACCCCAGTTGGCCTGTTGACCAGCCAAGGTTTGGCGTAACACCGGCAGCAATGCCATAAACGACGGCAAGGGGCTTTGCTCTTTGCCCTCACTTTTTCCTTAACTGCCGCTGTTGAGCTGCTCTTTGTGAGTATTTCAACTGCGGTTTTTTTATTTACATCTCTAAAACCATTATCTACTCACTCACAAAAACCCGCTTTTTGTGATGCACTTCACTCTTCAAAAGTTTAAAAATTCGTTATCTCTGTCCGTCGGTTTTTTTTGGGTAGCAAGCCTTAACATAAGCCTAAGTCATTGACATTAAGCAAAATTTAAATCACTAAAACATCATTACTACAAGGAATTAGTATGAACAACTTGGCCTTTCTAAGAGAACTGTACGCTCAACAGCAATACCTGCCCCTCAAAAAAGCCTGTCTTGCAGAAAGAAAAGATCAATACGCTGCACGTATTTTATTGGTCTTGGCCTCGATCAACTTGAATCAACTGGACGGCATGGAAGCCCTCTTCAATCAGCTGCTAGAACATGAAACCGAACTGGATCACGATGCGCTCTGCGATCTGGCCGCTGTGTTTATTCTGCACTCACAGGCCGAGCAAGCCACTCAACGTTTAGCCCGCATTGTCAAAGAAGATCCTCAGCACAGTCTGGCTTTGGCTCGTTTAGGCCTGTGTCATTTAATGACCCAACGACTCTCAGAAGCGGCCGATTGTTTTGCCCACTCTGCCAACCTTGACCCCAGCCGCATCGCCGTCTGGAGCAATTTGGCCGATGTCCACTGTCAACTAACCCAATATGATCACGCGCAAAATGCCCTCGATCAAGGCCGCACTGCGCTGGAACAACAACAAGACGAACTCTCCGAGTTTTTTAATCAACAACATCGCCAACGCCTGCGCACCCTGCAACTGCAACTCTGGATCGAAACCGATCAACAAGCACAAGCAGAGCATTGGTTTGAACTGGTCGATGCGCAAGACGACGAAGAGCAGAGCGTACTCTGGCGCAGTAATTACGCCCAGATGTTGGCCGAACGTGATCACCACGAAGAAGCCGCAGAAATTCTGCGTGAAGGTTTAAAACCGTACCCTCACAACAGCACCTTATTAATGCAGCTCTCTGAACTGGCACAACTGCAAGGTCGCTCTAACATGGCGATTAAAGCCCTTGAACGGGTGATTAAACACGACAAAAAAAATCCTCTGCCTTGGATAAAATTGTCAGCCGCCTGCCTGCATCAACAGACGAAACGAGCACGCACCACAGCGGAAAAAGCGGTCAAACTGGCGGCCACATTGAAAATCAACACCGAATACAACAAGAAAAAAATCGCAGCGCTGCGCCTGCAAGCTCAACACGCATTGGCTCAAGTGGAGAGCCAAGAGCAAAACTTTGACCTCGCCGAACAACTGTTTCGCAAAATATTGGAAATTGACCCTAAATTCACCCCAGCTCTGCAAAGCCTCGGCCAGCAGCAGATGCAACGCGGCAACATTGATGATGCCATTCATCTGTTTGAAACATTAAAAAGCCTAGATCCAATTAAAGGCCACTCCGCTTTAATCAGCGCACGCCATTTTCCCGATGATGAAACAACCTTAGAGCAGCTCAATCAAGTCGCCCACACCCCCAGCATGGAAGGCTCTGCGCGCACCAGTTTATTATTTCAATTGGCTTCAGCGTGGGAAAAACGCAAGCAATACGACAAAGCTTTTAGCTTTGCCCAAGAGGCCAATGACCTCAGCCAACGGTTTATAACATACGATGCCAAAGAGCACCGCAACCGCTGTGCTCGCATTCGCCATGCCTTCAGTAAGAGCCTCTATGACGTACGTCGTGATTGTGGTGTGGATTCCAGCGTACCGGTGTACGTTCTTGGTATGCCCCGCTCCGGCACCACGTTGATAGAACAAATTTTAGCCGGTCACAGCGAGATTGCCGGAGCCGGTGAGTTGGGCCTGATTCCTGCCGTAGTACAGGGTCTGAATCGTTGGGAACGACACGTCGGCTCAGGCCGCAGTTTTCCTGATTGTGTCGATGACCTGAACCCCTACATCAGCTCAGGCATTGCCGACAACGTGCTCAAAGAGCTGCAAGAGTACGACCCCAAGGCCAAACACATCATTGATAAATTACCGCACAATTTTGAAAACATTGGTTTGATTAAATTCCTCTTTCCCAAGGCCAAAATCATCTCAGTACGCCGTGATCCACGGGACATTGCTATTTCCAATTTTTTCACCGACTACCAAGCCAAACACGGCGGCATGGGTTTCGCCTACGATTTCACTCACATCGGCGAACAACTGGCCGATCACAACCTGCTGATGCAGCATTGGCATCAACTTTTTCCAGGTGAAATATTGGAAGTCAATTACGAAGATGTGGTCAATGATACCGAGGGCAGCGCGCGTAAAATGTTGAACTACATCGGCGTTGATTGGCAACCACAAGTGGTCGCTTTCAACGAACTGGATCGGCCGGTGAAAACCGCCAGCGTCTGGCAAGTACGTCAACCCATTTATAAAACCTCCACCGCCAAGTGGAAACGCTATCAAGCGCATCTTGCACCGTTAACCGCTGGCACCAATGCGCGCATTGAATTCGACCCGATCAGCGACATGCTCAGCTTGCCAGAACCGGCCTTTTTGCAAGAGGGTTTTGCCCTCTATAAAAAACAGGATCTGGACGGAGCTGAATATTTGTTTAAAAAAATGCTGCACCACAACCCCAACCACGCCGCCTGTAACTACATGGTCGGGGAGATTTATCTGCGTAAAAACAACCTCGACGATGGCGTTAAGTTGATTGAAAAAGCATTAAAACACGCCCCATGGAAACGGGAGTGGAGCACCAATTTGCTCAAAGCCTACAACATGAGCAAACAACACGAAAAAGCAGCGGCGTTAACAAAACGCTATCGGCTGGATAAAAAACCACAACCTAAAAACAATAACGACGAAATCTCCCATTGGCAAGAGATGCAAAGCGCGCCAATGAGTGCCGTCAACCGACCCTAAAAACGAGAAGAGAAAATGAATAACAAAGGCTGGCTTAGCATTGTCATGGTGCTGCTACTCAGCAACACCCCGTTTGCCCATGCGACTGAAAGTGGCTTACTGGCCGCCCTGCGCTCGACGATCAAATGGCACCCTGCCATGCGGGGAAAACAGGCTGAAGTGGACGCTAAAGGTTATGCCATCGACAGTGCTAAAGCACAGCGTTATCCCTCTTTTAGCGCACAAGTAGGACAAAGGGACGAAGAGCAGGTTGCCATTGTCTCCCTACGCCAACCTTTATGGAGTTTTGGCCGCATTGATAATGGCATTGCTTACGCCACCGCCGACAAACAGGTCGGCGATGCCGATTTTTTAAGAGTGAAACGTAAATTATTGGAAGATACGGCGACAGCCTACGCGGCCATTTTAGGCATTAACCGACGTTTGCGCGTGGCATTGGACAATGTTGAAAAACACAAACAACTTTACCAACAAATTAAACGCCGTCACCAAGGCAAGCTGGCTTCAAAAACAGATGTGTTATTGGTCGAAGTTCGTTTACGTCAAGCCCGCACCCAAGTGTTGCGTACCCGAGGCGAACTGCACGTTGCCAAAAATGAGTTGCAAGCATTAACCCAAACAGACATTGATGCCACTGCCGAAGTGTCCAGTGAATTTACTCAACTGCCCAGCAGCGAACGGCTGGCAACCATGGCAATCCAAAACGAAGCCAGCATCAAACATAAAAAACAGCTCATTACTTTAGCCTCCAGCAATGTCGATCGGGTCTTTAGCTCTGCCATGCCAACGCTCTATCTGCAAGCAGAGCAAAACCTCAACGCCCCTGGCTACATCTCAGGTACGCACTACAGCGTAATGCTCGATGGCACATTGGATGGTTTTGGATTTTCCACTTTTGGCCGCTCTCGGGCTGCCAAAGCAAAGCTAGACGCTGCCAAACAAGATCTGTATGCAACCCGCAATGACGTACGACGTAAGATCAAAACCTTACTCAATAATCGTCAAATGCAACAGACTCTCATCAGAGGATTACAGCAAGCGGTGGATGATTTACAAACCACAATGGACTCGTACAGTCGTCAATACGGCGCTGGCTTTAAAGCGTGGTTAGAGGTTCTCAATCTACAGCGCGAATTAACCGAGCAAAGAATACAACAGACCCAAGCGTATAATGAGTGGTTAATCAACACCTTAAAAATTCGTATTCTAACAGGGATGTTAGATCCATTGCTGAAGGAAAAAGGCCGTAATAATGGATGACAAAACGCACGACAGAGCTTCGAAAAAAAGGACAAAACCAACCACGCTACCCACGCTTTTTTTACAGCAGTTGCTGATTCGGCATAAGGTGCCTTTCAACGCAGAAAAGCTGGAAGCCGCTTGCAAAAAAATAAATAACGACCATGCAAAAACAGCCCTAATAAAAAAAATTCAGTTGATTTTAGCGGAGGCAAACATTAAAGGCGTTCGCCCTGCACAGCTGTTGTGGCGACGCTTTGATCAGCGTCGTCTACCCGCGTTGGTGTTCTGCAATAACGATTGGTATATGGTGACACGAGCAGAAGAAGAAGCTGGCGAAGCGGTTTTTCTTGATGCTGAAAACAATAAAACATCACTCACGGATGAAACATTACAAGATGCGCTGGTGGTCTGGCTGCAAGTACGCCAACGCGCAGAAAAACCGGCTTTTTTAAGTTTGAAGGGCAACATTGCGGCGCGCATTATTTGGCAAGAGCTGCTCACAGACAAAGCTTGGTTAATCAATATCGCCATCGCCACGGTAATGATCAATGCCTTGGCCATCGGCACCTCTATCTTTGCCATGCAGGTCTATGATCGCGTCGTACCCACCTTGGCTTACGCCACCCTCACCACTTTGACTGCGGGCATGATGATCATTGTCTTAATTGATTGGTTTTTAAAAACCATTCGAGCCAAAATTTTAGACAGCGTCTCTTGTGCCGTGGATAAACGGGTTTCACAAAAAGTATTCGATCATCTGCTGCACATTCAGTTGGATCTGCAACCGCGCAGTCTGGGCAGTTTGGCCGCTCAAGTGGGCAGTTTGGACTCGGTGCGGCAGTTCTTCTCATCCAGTATTATTTTCACCCTAATTGACCTGCCTTTTGCCCTTATGTTTATCGCCTTTATTATGCTGATCGGGGGTGCCGTTGGCTGGGTGTATATTTTATTATTGCCCGTGGCATTACTGCTGGGAATAATCACCCAAATACGCCTGAAAAAACTGCTGCACAACCAGATGATTCGCTCTAATGAGCGCCAAGGTTTATTGGTGGATTGCATTCGTGGCGCAGAATCCATTCGTGCCAATAACGCCACGTGGCGTTTTTCTGAAGAGTGGCGCTCCATCAGCAGCTCCATTGCCCGTTACAATTTGCAGCAAAAAGCGGTCAGCAGTTTTTCCAGTGTGACCACCAGCAGCCTCTCCACCATCGCCTACGTCTCTGCGGTGGTGGTTGGCGTGGGGCAAATTGAGCAAGGCAACATCACCATGGGGGCGCTGATTGCGTGCAGTATTTTGGGTGGTCGTGTTATTGCGCCCATTTCCGCCAGCGTGCAACACTTGGCACAGTGGCAACAGGTCTCTGAAGCCTTGCAGATGGTCAATCAACTGTTTCAATTGGACGGTGAACGGCGCAATAAACAGGATCTGTTGCTGCTCGATGATCGTCCACAAGCTCTGGAGCTGTCAAAGGTGCGTTTCGCCTATCCCGACAGCCCCATCAAACAGGTCAATATTGAAAAACTCAGCTTTAAACCCGGTGATCGTGTCTTGCTGATGGGCAAAGTGGGCTGTGGTAAATCCACACTGTTAAAAGTGCTCTCTGGACTTTATCGTCCCTCGGAAGGCCGAGTACGCTTAGGCAATGCGGATCTTTGGGAAGTGGACCCACAAATTGTCGCCACACATTTGGGCTATTTACCACAAACGGTGCATCTGTTTAAAGGCACTCTGCGCAGTAATTTAAGCCTTTCTGGTGCGGTTGGTGATGCACGTCTGTTGCGCATATCTCGTTATCTTGGCATTGATACCATTGCCGCCAACAGCCCTCTGGGGATGGATTTGGAAATCAGTGAAGGCGGCGAAGGCCTCTCCGGTGGCCAACGTCAATTGGTTGCGATGGCTCGCCTGTTAATTGCCCGTCCTAGAATTTGGCTGCTGGATGAACCCACCGCTTCGCTGGATAAAAAGAGTGAAAAACGCCTCTGGCAAGTACTGAAGAAATCCGTACGCCCCGAAGACATTGTCATTGTCTCCACCCATCGACCAATGAGTGCCGATAACTTTGCCAACCGCATTATCGTCATGGATCAAGGTGAGGTGAGCAAAGACGGCAAACCTGAAAAAGTATTGCCACAACTGTTAAGCCAAAATGCAAAAAACCCCCTTAAACCGGTTGTAACACATCTGAATCAGCGAGGAAAAGTCGATGTTATTTAAACAAGCGAGTGAACAAGACGTCTCGCCAAAAATACAGCGTTTGGAAAGTTACCACTTACAACACTCCAGCTATGTTTTGTGGTTTATTTTAATCGGTTTGACGAGTTTTATCGTCAGTGCAAACTATCTGCGCATTGATGAAGTGGCCAAGGCCAGTGGCGAAGTCATTGCCAGCAGTCGTGTACAGGTCATTCAAGCCATTGATGGTGGGGTTTTATCGGAATTGAATGTCTGGGAAGGCGACCGTGTTAAAGCCGGTCAAATATTGGCTAAACTGGATCAAACCCGCGCTCAAGCAGCGGTGTCCGAGGTCGAAGCACGTCTGTTTGCCCTACGATCAAAAGCAATCCGGTTGCGCGCCGAAGTCACTGGAGCCAGATCACTGGATTTTCCAGTGGAGTTTGAAAAAAATTCTTCCGATACCGTGAAGGTTGAAAAAGCCCTGTTTCAGCAACGTCGATACGGTCTCAGGCAAGACCTTTCCACCCTCAGAACAGCGGTCTCTTTAGCCAAAGAACACCTCGATTTGGTAAAAGAATTATTGCAAACCGGTGATGTCAGTCGCTCCGAGCATTTAACCTCAAAACGCAATCTCAACGAGGCCAATGCCAAATTAATCAACCGTAAAAACCGTTTTTTGGAAGAGGTTCAAACCGAACTGACCACCGTTGAAGACGAACTCTCGCAAAATGAGCAGATTCTCAAACAACGTCAAGAACAACTGGACAGCTGTCTGTTTATTGCCCAAGTACCTGGCATTGTGAAAAACATCCGCATGACCACTGTGGGTGGGGTGTTGCGTGCCGGTGAAGAGATGATGCAAATTATCCCAGTGGACGATCAATTAATTATCGAAGCCAAGGTCAGCCCATCCGACATCGCTCAAATCCGTAAAGGTTTGGAAAGCAACATTCGTTTTGACCCCTTCGATTACACCATTCATGGCGGTGTAACCGGCAAAGTAACCTACGTCAGTGCGGACACCCTTAAAGAAGAAACGGCTAAGGGGACGGAAATTTATTACCGCGTTCACATCGTACCCGACAGCAATCCCGTCACCACCACCACCGGCAAAGTTTTGGAAGTGCTACCAGGCATGACCACGCAGGTGGACATTCGTACCGGAGATCGAACCCTGATGAATTTCTTGCTGAAACCGTTGCGTAAGACGTTATCGGAGTCGTTTGGCGAGCGGTAAAATTAGCCCGTTTTTAAAGCCCTATCGCAGCGCACAGAGATCCGTTGCGGTTTTTTACCCTGCTGCAATTTCAAAGCGGTCAACTCACCCCCCCAAACGCAACCCGTATCCGTCGGGTGAATTTTTTTGACCTTCAGTGGCAAGGAGTGGCTTAAGGCCGCCCAGTGACCAAACAGAATGTGTGTCCCTTGGGCCGTCACTCGACTCGGCAGACTCAAACCACGGCAATAAACCGTCTGCCTGCTGACCGGGTGCGTGTTTTTCCAGCATGTCCAGCTGCCCACTTAAACTGCAAAAACGCATCCGAGTAAAACTGTTGGTGATAAAACGCCACCGAGCCGCGCCCTGTAACTCCTCTGACCAGAGATCCGGCTGATCACCGTACATCTGTTCAAAATAGCGCTGATGATCATCGCCACGCAGCACCGCCTCTACTTCCAAGGCCGCCGCTTGTGCCTGCGCTAAATCCCACCGAGGATAAATACCCGCATGAGCCATAACATAATTGAGTTTTTTATCGTAGTGCAGCAGCGGTTGTTGGCGCAACCAACACAACAGCTCTTCACCGTCATCAGCCTTAAAAATAGGCGCTAAAGAGCAGCCTTTTTTAATCGACTTTACCCCTGCTTGCATCGCCAATAAGTGAAGATCGTGATTGCCCAACACCGTGATGGCCGCACTGCCCAAGGCTTTTACAAAACGCAATACGGCTAAGGAATCAGGGCCTCGATTGACCAAATCACCGGCAAACCAGAGCCGGTCTTTTGTTGGCTTAAATTCGATTTTTTCCAGCAGAGCCTGCAAGGCTAAATAACAGCCCTGCACATCCCCAATAACATAAACCGCCTTCACAACTCAGTGCAACACCCTTGGGGTAGTGAGTAAAAACTCAGGAATGGCGGCATCAAAGTTAATTCCATCATCGTCCACCATCTGGTAACTGCCACCCATCGTGCCAACGGAGGTCTCCAACATGGTGCCACTGGTGTATTGAAACCCTTCTCCCGGTTTCAGGTGCGGCTGTTCGCCCACCACACCGTCGCCTTTGACCTCTTGCACCCGACCATTGGCATCGGTGATGATCCAATGACGCTTCAACAAGCGTGCTGGCGCTGTGCCTTCGTTACGAATCGTAACGGTGTAGGCAAACACATAACGATCCTCCTGTGGCTCAGATTCCGCCTCAATGTACGAGGTCTCAATATCAATTTTTATTTCCGGTCCCATAAAAAATCCACTCACTCTGCTTAGCTGTAATAACAATGACACCATTCTATCCTTAAACTAAGAAACGTGCTCACTGTAATAACTACTTAAGGTAGCAAACTGCGCCAAACTCAAGGTCTCCGCTCGCACACTGGGATCAATATCACAGGCCTCAATTTGAGCGGCACTTAACAGCGTTTTAAGCGTATTGCGCAAGGTTTTTCGCCGCTGACTGAACGCTTGGCGCACCAGTTTGGCAAACAGCACCACATCACCCACCTCCACCAACGGCTCGGTGTGCGGTGTCAAACGCACAATGGCCGAATTGACTTTCGGTGGTGGGTTAAACGCCCCTGGACGGACGGTAAACAGCGCCTGAACTTGGCAATAATATTGACACATCACCGACAAACGACCGTAATCCCGCCCACCTGGTGTTGCTGCCATGCGCCGCACCACTTCGTACTGCAACATAAAATGCATGTCATGAATTTTATCGACGCTCTGCAACAGATGGAAAATCAACGGGGTGGAAATGTTGTAGGGCAGATTGCCCACCAGACGCAGCTTTTCGTTTTCAGCACACAGAGCTGAAAAATCAAACTTCAATGCATCGGCGCTGTGAATCGTCAATTCGCCCTGATCGGCACAGAGTTTTTCCAGACGAGGGATCAGGTCTCGATCCAGCTCCACCACCTGAAGCCGCCCCAACTGCTGCAAAATCGGCAAGGTCAAGGCTCCCAAACCAGGGCCAATCTCCACCAATTTTTGCCCCTTTTTAGGCGAAACCGCTCGCACAATACGATCAATAATGACACCGTCATGCAGAAAATTTTGGCCAAAACGTTTGCGCGGTTTATGATCCATCATTGCTGTTCTCAGCCATCGTTTGCGCTACGGCCAAAGCCACCTCAAAACTGCCCAGCTCGATGTTGCCCGTTCCCGCCAGCGACAGTGCTGTACCGTGATCCACCGAGGTACGAATAATCGACAAGCCCAAAGTGACATTGACCGCATGGCCAAAACCCACATGTTTCAACACCGGCAAACCTTGATCGTGATACATCGCCAGCACCGCATCGGCTTGTTCAAGGTATTTGGGGGTAAACAAAGTATCGGCGGGCAGCGGACCGATGAGGTTTTGCCCCTCGGCGCGCAACCGCTCCAGCACCGGCTGAATGATCTTAATCTCCTCCCAACCCAAATGCCCGTCTTCGCCCGCATGAGGATTAAGGCCACAGACCAAAATACGCGGCTCCGCAATGCCGTAACGCTGTTGCAGATCACGGTGTAAAATACGAATCACTCGCTCCAGAGCGCGATCCGTAATCGCTTCACTCACCTTAGACAGGGGAAGATGAGTGGTGGCCAACGCCACCCGCAACGTATCTGCGGTCAACATCATCACCGGAAAACCGTCGGTCTGCTCGGCCAAAAACTCCGTATGACCGCTGAAAGCCACTCCAGCATCGTTAATAATGCCCTTATGCACCGGCCCGGTAATCAGAGCGGAAAAACGCTGTTTTAAACAGCCTCGGGTGGCCACTCTTAGCGTCTCTAAGACGTATTCGGCATTGAGCACATTCAGCTCACCGGCCTGCACCTGATCCAAAAGTGCCACTGGCAAAATACAATTACGCCCCGCTTGTGGCGCTTGCTCAAAATCCACCTCGGCCAGTGAAAGCGGCAACGCCAACTGCTCAGCGCGCTCGGCCAGCAACTCAGGATCAGCAATAAAAACCCATTCATGTTCATGTGATTTTTGACAAAGCAGCACGGCTAAATCAGGCCCAATGCCTGCTGGTTCGCCAGGGGTAATGGCAAAACGCAACGGCTTATTCATGTTCATTTGGCATCATCCGCAGAGAGATCGGCCAAACGCACTTCAACGTACGCCTGCACGCGCAATTTCCTCAACCATACTTCGGAAGCTTCTTCCACTTTGCGCTCCAGCAGACGTTGACGCGCTTGACCGCGTAAAAACTCGTCGGTGTCATCCTGAGTTCGTTTGCCCAGCAACTGCACCACATGCCAACCAAAAGCGGAGCGAAACGGCTCACTCACCTCGCCTTTAGCCAACTCTTTCACCACGCTCTCAAACGCGGGTACCATCACATCGGGCCAAACCAACCCAGATCACCACCGGCAACGGCACTACCAGGATCATCAGAAAATTCTTTGGCCAGCGCAGCAAACTTTTCCCCAGCCACAATGCGTTTTCGCAACGATTTCAATGTTTTCAAGGTCGCTTCACTGTCTCGAACTTCCGTCACCCGCAATAAAATGTGACGCGCATGGCTCTGTTTAATGTAGTGACGTTCCTCACCGCGACTCTGCTCCAATAAAAGCAGATGAAAACCACTGGCGCTGCGCAGTGGCCCCAACAGATCGCCCTCTTTGGCCGTTTGCAACGCCTCGACAAATACTTTCGGTAACTGCTCTAATTTACGCCAGCCCAAATCACCGCCTTCCAGAGCGTACTGACCATCGGAGGTGCGCATCGCCAAAGCGGCAAAATCAGCTCCCGCTTGCACTTTTGTCAACACTCTATCGGCTCTTGCACGCGCTTTAGCGATCAAGGCCAAATCATCACCTTCACCGGTGGCAATTAAAATATGGCGCAGACGATATTCAAAACTGTTTTTCAATACCCGTTGACGCAGAGAGAGAAAATCATCCAGCTCCTGATCACTGACCTTGGTCTGCATCTCTACTTGACGTTTTTTCAGCTGTGCCAGTAAGACCTCTTCTCTCACCTCTTCACGAAAATCACGGTAATCCACGCCTTCTGCCAACAGCGCTTGGCGGAACTGAGACAAACTCATCTGATTGTTGCGCGCAATGCGCTGCAACGTACGGTTCAGCTCACTGTCGTCCACCCGCAAACCCAGCTCTTTGGCTTTTTGCGCCTGTACCTTGCGTGAAATCAGACGCTCCATAACCTGCTCACGCAGCACCTGCTGATCATCAACGGCTTGCCCTGCCTCTTGCAATTGAGCACGAATGCGCTCTAAACCCCGCTCAAACTCACTGTTCAAAATCACATCGTCATTCACAATCGCAGCCACGCCGTTCAATAACTGCGGTGCTGCCTGCGATGCTGACACCACAAAGCTCAATAACAGCGCGGTAAACATATTTTTATTCATATCAAATCAATACTCAATTGCACGATAACCAATAATACCATCTTCCAGCAGCTTTCTGGGACCCTGCCCCACCGGAGCCAAGCCCTTCAGTACCAGCTGCGCATAGAGCGCCGTCTGGGTTTGATCGTCCAGAATTCGCCCGTTAACCACATTCAAAAACTCCCTCCCCACCAGCCGCAACAACCAGCAGCAACTCTCGTATTCCAACCCAGCAAAACTGTCCAGCACCTTCTCTTCTTTGAGGGAGTAGTTCCAGTGCGCCATCACTCGCCACTGCTTGGAAAGAGGCCAGCGCATGGCCAGATCAACTTGTTCGGTCAACAACTTTTCCTGCGCTGTTTGAGAAAAAAGATAACGAATGTTGGCAATGTGTTCATTATCGCGCCGATAACGAAATTGGAAATCAGCCCGATCCGTATTGCCCGTCTCCGAATTAATCAAAAAAGTAGTATTCACAGACCAATTACGGCTAAAACGCCCCTTGGCCTCCGCAATCAGATCCGACCTAGGCTGCTCATCCACCTGCTGAGTCGGACGTAACGTCACCTCACGATCAGCAAAATAATAGATCCGCCCTAAACTGCCACTCATCATTTCTCTACCACTGTCAGAGTCAATCAGACGATAAGTTAAACCCGCTGCGAGCTGATTGGCATCCCCCACCCGATCACCGCCAGTAAACCGATTATTACGAAACAGTTGAGCGTAACTAAAGCCCAGTTGACTGCTGTCAAACAACGGAATCTCATCCTGAGACGTGAAAGGCGCATTCAAATAATAAAGACGCGGCTCTAACACTTGCAATGGCCCCCCTTCCGAGGAAGGTTCGCGATCAAAATAGAGCCCCGCATCCAACGACAACAGAGGTACCGTGCGTTGGATTTGTTGCGCTCCAGCTGCCACTAGATTGAGAGCGTATTGTGAATGTCGCACAGAGAGTGATGGGGTAAAAAAACCTGCTGTTTTACGATAAGGCCAACTCACCTTTGAGGTGCTGTCAAAACGCAAACCCGTATCACTCTCCTCCCGATCAAAACGCACCAGTTCCACATCCACATCGTATTTCAAACTACCCTGCAACAAAGCAGGAAAACGGCCATCAAAATTCAGCTGCGGCATGCGCTGATAGGGACGATTGGCAACCGCAATAGAATCATCAAGGGTTTGAAAATTCTGTATTCGACTGCTCAAGACATAACGATCCGCATGATAAGCAACATCGGCACGCCGTTCCAAATGAGTGATCGTGGCCACACTCAAACGGTTGCCCAAATCGTTAAAATAATTTTTATCCGAGACCTCTCCGGCATCAATTGACGTGTGCCAACGGCGATCAATCAAACCCTTATGGCGCAGACGATAAAAATAACGTTTTTCATTATTCAACTTCTGATCCCGATCAAGATAATCTGCATCCAAATGCCAATCACCCCACCGATCAAGGTAGCGCATTTCTGACAAAATCTGCGTGCCACGTTCACTCATCCAACGGGGGGTCAAGGTGGCATCGGCCTGCGGTTTAATGTTCCAGTAGTAAGGTGTATTCACCTCCAATCCCCGACTGCTTGAGTTTTCAATCACCGGTGCCAGAAAACCACTTTTTCGACTCTCTCCCAAAGGAAAACTGAAAAAGGGCGTGTAGAGAAAAGGCACGCCTTTAAATTTTAAGTAGGCGTGTTTTGCCGTACCAACCTCCGTATTGGGATCCAACACCATCTCTTTGGCCACCACCACCCAATCCTCTTGCGACGCCAGACAGGTAGAATACGTCGCCTCCTGAAGGTAGGTCACTCGCTGCGCATCACGGCGTGTCTGCAACGCTCGCCCCTGTGCATGGCGTTCTGGATAGCGATAGGTCACGCCATTAAACTTCGCCACCGCAGAATTCATACTCATCAATGCAGACTCCGCCGTGAGCTGATACTCCGGCGTGCGAAACGTAACGTGACCTGAACCACGGCTCTCCTGCTTCAGCTGATCCACCTTCATCCGATCCGCCAACAGCAGACGATCTCCCTGCGTCAAACGTACATCACCTTCCAGCTCAGTAACGCCTTTAATGGCACTGAACGTACGCTCGGCACTGATGCGAATGCGCTCATCAGCAAAACGAGACACGGGCAACAGTGGCGAGGGCTCGCCACAAAAACGCCATAAATCATTGGCCGCAACAGCTGGAAAGGTGAGTAAACAGATCAGCAGCAGAGAGACAGTTCTTCCCACCACTGATTTTAGGAACGATTTTTGCATATTTTGTGGGATAAAGAGTAAACGATTACAAAAGATAGATGACACGCGTTGCCTACTTAAAAAACATCAGCCAAGAGAAACAATCGCGCTAAGCATACCGACCCCGATCACGAAAGAAAACCCTCAGCTGGAAAGGCAAGATTAACACTTGAGGAAATGCGATCAGGGCTGCACAATGTGATTAAGGGCAGTGCCCTTAATCAACAGATGAAACACCACACCTACGAACCGCCAGGAGAGTTAACTGATGAGCAAGGTCGCCCCTCAAACAACATCACCCTACACCGTTCCACAACCTGCGGTAACGAACCGTCGTGGTCGCACTCAACACACCATTCAAGAACTGATGACGGAACGCACTCAACTATTGAGCCAATTCAGCGCGCTCAGCGGCACTTCGCAACACAAAAGCAGCCACACTGAACTGGAAGAACACTTGAAAGGCTTTTGCCAAATTTTAATGGACTATTTGGCCTTGGGGCATTTTGAGATTTACCAGCGCATCATTGAAGGCAAAGAACGTCGTCTCAATGTGCGTGAAAGTGCCGCCACCGTCTACCCTTTGATCGCCCAAACCACCGATATTTTGGTCGAGTTCAACGACCAATACGCCAGCGATGCCGCCTGCAAAGCCTTCAAACAGCTTGCCAGTGACATCTACCGTTTGGGCGAGACTCTCTCGCTGCGTTTTGAAATGGAAGATACCTTATTGGAAGCGCTCTCCGATGAGAGACGCAACGAACTGAATTAAATCCACCTCAGCTCTGGTTTTGCAACGCAATCATGTGCAGCAAATCAGAACTGATGTAACTAAACTCAACCCCGTAACGCACCCCTTTACGAACCACCTTACGGTAATTTATTTTGCCACGAGCACAAAAGCTTTGGTTACCGTACATCAACCCCAACTCCACTTCACCGGCCAGCCCCGTTTGTAACTCATCGGCAATAAAACCAATCCCCGTGCGGCTGATGTCCAACAAAGAACAACCGCTGTAATAACGCCTGTTTTCTTGATCACGACGACGCACTTTAAGCTGTAACTGCAATGTTCGATAGCGCGTCTCAAAGCGCCGCAGAGGTGACACTTGGCTGTTGCTCTGCTTACTCAGCAACAACTGCTCAGCCTCCCCCTGCACCGAATTTCCCAACAACACGCTTAACTCACTCAGCAACCGCTCCAATTCAAAGGGCACATGGGTAAAGATTACCCCATACTGCATCCCTTCCATACGCAACTGACGATAGGCGATCACGCCTCGCACAATAAACTGTTGCTCATTCAGATCCACGCGCAATTCAATCGGTTTTAAAATCCGAAAATTGACGTTGTCCGTTAACAGCCCCAAGCCCCCCTGCGTCACGTTTAATAAAGCACAGCGTTTAAAGCGCGTTGAATTGAGCTTACGCATGCCAACCTGCAGCGCCAAACCTTCCATGCGAGCTTCCGTGCGCCGTTGCATTGGCATCACATCTTGCAACTCCCCCATAATCCACTCCCTATCCTTGGAACCTCTGGTGTTCCTTAACCGAAGCCTAAACCTAACAAACCGATTCCCACTTTGATCCGACACCCAACCTGTGCAGCTGATAAAATCAAAGCCACTTTCTTTCAGCTTCGTAAGAGATACTCCATGGACTCCCCTGAAATATTTCCCGTCGTACTCTGCTGTTCCGGCAACGACCCCAGCGGCGGCGCAGGCATTCAAGCCGACATCGAAGCCCTCAGCAGCCAAGCCTGTCATGCCGCGCCCGTCATTACCTGTCTGACGGTGCAAGACAGCCAAGACGTTAAACGCATCGAACCGCTGCACCCCAGCCTTTTTACCCAACAGATGAGAACGGTACTGGAAGACATGCCGGTGGCCGTGATTAAAGTCGGCCTGCTTGGCTCAGTGGAGATCGTCAAAGCCCTCTACAGCGTCTTAATGGATTACCCCGAACTGCCCATGGTGCTCGACCCCATTTTGGCCTCCGGCGGCAGCGGCAAGTCGATGGCCAGCGACGACTTAATCGAAGCGATGGAACGCTATTTAATCCCCAACACCTTTATCATGACCCCCAACCGCCACGAAGCACTCACCCTCAGTGGCACAGAAAACGAACAGAGCGCCGCCCTAAACCTATTGGAAAGTGGCTGCGAATACGTCTTGATCACCGGCGCTGACAGCAAAACCGAACAGGTTCACAACGTGCTCTACCACAACGCCACTCAGTTGGAACGCTTCGATTGGCCACGGCTGCCCCACAGCTACCACGGTTCCGGCTGCACTTTGAGCGCCAGCATCGCCGGTCTGTTAGCGCAAGGAGAACACCCCATCGCCGCCGTGCGTCAAGCCCAAGAGTACACCTGGCAAAGCCTGAAAGCCGCCCACCGACCCGGCATGGGGCAGCATCTGCCCAACCGTTTTTACTGGGCCAGCAATGAGAGTGAAGAGAAATAATGCTGCACGGACTCTACGTCATCACCGACCAAAATTTGATTGCACACCAGAATTTTGCCAATAGCGTTGCAGCAGCTCTTAAAGGCGGAGCCAGAGTAGTGCAATATCGGGACAAAAGCAGCGATCACAAACGCCGTCAGCAACAGGCAAAAACACTGGCAAGGCTGTGCCGACAATACCGCGCCCTCTCGATTATCAATGATGACATTGAACTGGCCTTTGAGGTCGGAGCCGACGGTGTGCATCTGGGTTTGGAAGACGACAGCCTAAAACAGGCGCGCAACACATTAGGCCCACAGGCGATCATTGGCATCACCTGCTACGACTCTCTACAGCGAGCCAAACAGGCCGAACAACAAGGAGCCAGCTACGTCGCCTTTGGGCGTTTTTTCCCCTCCAAAACAAAACCCAACGCCTGCCCCGCACCCTTGAGCTTACTGCAACAGGCACGACAAGAACTCACCTTGCCCATCTGCGCCATTGGCGGCATCACCCAGCACAACGCCCAGCCGCTGCTCACCGCCGGAGCGGATATGCTGGCGGTGGTGGGTGGGATTTTTACAGGGGAAAACATCGAACAGCAGAGCCATCAATTCAAGGCACTGTTTTAAGCAGCGCATTTATGCGCTAAAAACTACGATTCGTTATAAAAGGTACGCCCTTTACGACCCTTACCAAACTGCTGCTGCACAATCACCCCCACCAAATCACCACGCCCCCCAATGGCGATCACCTCATGACCCTCGTTCAGCGCATGCAAGCTGTAGTTGTTGTTTTCATCAATACGCAACTGCCGAAAAATATAATCATCCTCGGCCAATTTAGCCATCACAAAACAGCCGTCTCTGAGTATCCCTTCAGGGTCGATAATAATAATCGTCTTTTTTTTAAACTCCGGCTCCATGCTGGTATCCAACACTTGCAACGCAAAGGGCTCACCCGCTGCACAACTGCCTAAACTGTCATCCATCCTATTAACCTCGTTTCATAATTAAAAAATCATTTACTTTTATCGTCACTCAAACGCTCACGCTGCTGCAACGCCCACAAATGGGCGTACAAACCCTTTTGCGCCAATAAGTTGCTGTGGCTGCCACGCTCGACAATTTCACCCTGTTCCATGACCAAAATCTGATCCGCATCCACGATGGTGGAGAGTCTGTGGGCAATCACCAAGGTGGTGGTCTGCGCCGAAACCTTCTCCAGCGCCGCTAAAATCGCCTGCTCCGAGCGTGAATCCAAGCTGGAAGTGGCCTCATCAAAGACCAAGATAGCGGGGCGTTTCAAAATCACCCGCGCAATCGCCACCCGCTGTTTTTCACCGCCCGACAACTTCAACCCCCGCTCACCCACCACGGTTTCGTAACCCTCAGGCAAGCTCTCAATAAAGCGATGAATGTCGGCCAATTTAGCCGCTTCGACCACCTCTTCACGGCTGGCATCGGGTTTGGCGTAGAGAATATTGTAATAAATGCTGTCGTTAAACAGCACCGTATCCTGCGGCACAATGCCGATGGCACGGCGCACACTCTGCTGGGTGCAGTCGCGCAGATCTTGGCCGTCGATCAATACCGCTCCCGCGTTAACATCGTAAAAACGAAACAACAGCCGCGAGAGGGTGGATTTACCCGCCCCCGAAGGCCCCACCACGGCCACCTTCTGACCTGCAGGCAGAGTAAACGAGACCTTATTTAAAATGCGGCGGTCGGGCTGATAAGCAAAATCAACCTCGACAAACCGCACCTCCGCTGCATCAACCCGCATGACCTTTGCGTCAGTTTTGTCTTTAATCTCTTCCGGCTGATCAAGTAATTTAAACACCAGATCCATATCCGCCAGCGCGTATTTCAGCGAACGGTAAACAATGCCCAGAAAACCCAAGGGCAAAAAGAGCTGCAACATCATGGTATTGACCAACACCAGATCCCCCAAGCTCATCTCACCGGTCTGCACCTCGTGTACCGCCAAGGCCATGATCACCGTCACCCCCACGGCGATGATCACCCCTTGACCAAAATTGAGCATCGACATGGTGGTTTGGCTTTTAACCCCTGCCTCCTCCCAACCGCCCATCACCTCATCGTAACGCCGCAGTTCATGCGCTTCGTTATTGAAATATTTAACTGTTTCGTAATTGAGTAGGCTGTCCACCGCGCGACTGTTGGCATCCGAATCCAGCGCGTTCATCTGATGACGAAAGTGCATCCGCCACTCCGTCACTTTGAGGGTAAAACCGACGTACAGCAGCACCGTAACAAAGGTGACGATGGCAAAATAGGCGCTGTATTGACTGAATAAAATGGCCGCCACCAGCATAAATTCTACCGCTGTAGGGAAAATATTAAACACCAAGTAATTCAAAATCGAACTGACGCTGCGCGCGCCGCGCTCCAGATCACGGCTGATGGCACCGGTACGCCGCTCCAGATGAAAACGCAGCGACAAACGGTGCAAATGAGCAATCACCCGATTGGACAGTTTGTGCATCGCCCGATGACGCACCCGCGCAAAAATAGCATCGCGCAACTCATTGAACAGCGAGGCAAACAGGCGCAACGCGCCGTAAATCAGCAGCAACGCCACTGGCAGCGCAACGGCATTCTGTGGCTCTTGATCAAGAAAATCAATGATCTCCTTGAAGACCAGAGGCACACCGACAATGGCAAATTTGGCCAACAGCAAGCTGAGCAGCGCCAGCAGCGCACGGCCACGGTAGTCCCAGATAAAAGGGTAGATACGTTTTAGATTTTGAAAATCGGTGCGCTCGCCGTGCGGCGCAGAGGTGTAACGGGTACGGGGAGCCATAACATCAACACAGTAAAAACCAACCGTGCAAGGTAAAGCAGAGACTGTTGGAATGCAAGTTTGCCATGTCAAGGCACGGTTTATGTAACCACTGTGAATAAAATTGGCATGATCAAAAGATTTCAGCGCAATGAAAACCGCACCGGCAACCGCAACCGCACCGCCACGGCACGATCAGCAATTTTTGCTGGTGAAAAACTCGATGCCATAATCGCCCTCTTTGCTGCCTGATCAAATGCCTCACCCTCCGAGGTAATGATACTCACACGGCGAACCTTGCCGGTTTTATCAATCAACGCCTCCAATTTCACCACGCCACTGCGCCCCGCAGCACGCATCGTTTCAGGGTAAATAGGCGCTTCACGATGCAAAAATTGCGGCAGCTCACTGAGTTTAAAAATAGGCTCCGGTGTTGGCAAAACCTCTTTGGCCTGCGCCGTAACAACCGGTTTCACTGGCTGCGTTACCTCTGGTTTCGGCGGCTCTTCTACGACCTGTTCAATGGGTGTGCTGACAATTGTTTTGGGCTGGATCTTTTTTGGTGCGGCTTTTTTTAAAATTTTATTTTTAATCAGCTTCGGCTTTTGCACCCTTTTTTTCTTTGGCTTTGGTACTGTTTTTTTCACTACGGGTTGTTGAGGTGCTGACTTTTGCACAATGGGCTGAAGTAAATTCAACACTAAAACGGGTTTTAGCTCCACTGGCTCGGAGCGCGAATGGGCTAACAGATCAATTGAAAACAGCAGAAAAAAAGCCAACAGGACCCCGCCAACCAACGAGGTCAACACCCATAACAGCGGCGATTGTTCCACCGTGTTATTGTGCTTTAGCATCAGTCGCAATGGCCAAGGATTGAGCGCCACCGGCTTTGGCCGCATCCACCACCGCCATCAACATCTCCGTCGTGGCACGCCGATCCACCTGCAACATCACGCTCAGATCCGCCTTTATTTTAGATTCGATTGCAATCAAACGAGTCAGATCCGCCAAGCTCACCGATTGTTTTTTAAGGTAGGCTTGGCCTGCCTGATCTAATTGAATACGAAAAGGTCTGTCCGGCAAGGTGGCTCTGTTTTCCGAGCTGGGTTTTTCGATCACCACGCCTTCGTTATCAGGAAAAATGGTGGTCACCATAAAAAAAATCAGCAACAGAAACACCACATCCACCAGCGGAGCCATGCTGATCTCTGGCTGCCCCAGATTCAACTTTGGCATCGGACAGAGGTCATCGTCACTCATGCAGATAACCCTGTTTTAAAGTTTCAATATCGCGATGTAAAACCAACTGAATTGCTTGATGGGTCAAGGTCATCAAACGATTAACCCGCTGCGCCAACAGATGATGCAGAAAAATCACCGGAATGGCGATAATCAGACCGCTGGCGGTGGTCAACAACGCCTGAGAAATGCCATCGGCCATCAGATCCGGCTTGCCACTGCCTTGGATGGCAATCACCTCGAAAACATTGATCATCCCCGTCACCGTACCCAGCAGACCCAACATCGGCAGCAATGAAGCCAAAATAGCAATGGTGGCAAGCGTGCCGCTCATCTTCGGCACAATCTCGGCCAGATGAATATTAATCTCTTTGGCCAGCATCTGTTGGGAGTCAATCTGCTGCCAACTCAGCAGCGCCAACACCTGTGCCACAGGGCTGCCGCCTTTTTTGAGTGGCGATACTTCGCCAGCCCCACGCAAAATTTGATAATCTCGCTCTGCCAAGCGCATTAACTGCCGCCCTTTTAGCGCCTCCCAAATCAACATCCCCAACGCCATGCACGCCACCAGAAAAATCACCCACATAATCGGCCCACCGCTCTGCATCAGCGCCAAAAAATTCTGTTGCACACTCATGCCTTAAAACTCCATTTCAACGCCCATATAAGGGAAAAAGGACAACCCACTGATCTCCGTCGGATTATCAATTTTTTCATACTCACTGCCATAATCGTATTCCACAATATTATTGGCAAAAGTGACGTTTTGCAGATCCAAGTAAAATTTCATTTTTGATTCATTAAACAAAAAGTCACGACTGAGGCGCAGATCAATCCGTCGATACAGAGGCAGACGTTCCACGTTGTGTTGACCAAATTCCGGCAACCAACGGCTGTTGATGTCCGTTGGGTCTTCCTGATGACGTGCAATCACCGCCGTATACGGTCGCCCTGAATGCACTTCTGCTTTGGCACTCCAATCCCAACGACTCCAACGCCCCGTAAAAGGCTGCCCCCACACCACAATCAAGGTCAGTGGCTGGTCGCCAGAGAAATCACGGGTAATACCGGTGACCTCATTGGTACGCTCCGATTTTGCCCACGACAGAGACAACCAACCCCGTTTGCCTTGGCTTGTTTTGCGCTTCAGAAACAGGTCAAAGCCGACCGCTTCCCCCGTCCCTTTATTAGCAAAATTATTCGGTGGCGCATTCTCATCCAAGGCAATCACCAAATTTTTCATCGGTTTGTGGTAGACCTCCGCCTTCAGACTGTAAAGCGAACTCAACTGCCGCTCCACGCCCAAAATGCGATGCTCCGCCTCCTGCATCAACAGAGCTGGATTGCCCACCCCCTCCAGAATATCCGCACCGTTGGGCTGTTGCAGATAGCGCCCCCAGTTGGCCGTCAGCAGGGTGTCGCTGTTGAGCTGATACTCCAAGCCCAAACGAGGTGAAATTTGATGCGCCTCAAAACCGCCGCTGATCGACACATTGCTGGAACGCAGCTCCAGTTGCGTGGTGAGATTGTCACCCCAACGGTGACGATATTTAACATAAGGGTCGCTGCTCTGCGCCTTTAACTCTCTCTTCACCCGAAACTTCGTTTGCGAGGTAAAATCAACATTAACGTCATTCTCCGTCTGACGACGTGGCACATAAAGATCCAACGGCACCAGCACCGAGTTCAAATCCACCCCCACGGTCAATAAGGCCCCCTCACTCAACGTGCGTCGCCATTCGGGCTGCAGGTGCAACGTCTTCTGCTCCACATCGGCGTAAAACGACGCGCCATTCTCATCTCGCCCCACCCGAACCGAACTCTTATTGTGCAGGTAAGCCAAATTAATCACACTGTCTGATTCAGCGTTCCAGCGCTGCTGCCACGTCAAACCGACGCTCTGATACTCAACTTTGCTGTGCAGCTCACCGGCCAACTGAGGATCGGAGCGCACCGTCCCACGCAACTCCAGCGCCACCTCATCTCCCGCCGCAAACAGATAACTCTCCACATAACCGCCCTTTAATTGATGACGATATAAGCCTTGAAGATCATAAAAACGCGGCACCAACAGCACCTGATTAGGGTCTTGCTCGCCTGGATCGGAAAACAGGTCACTGGCCGCCGAAGGAGAGAGCAGCAGGTCTAAATAGCTGCGCCGCCCAGCAACAAAAAAGCCATCGCCCTGATCCCCCACCGGCCCTTCAAACAAAAACGAACTGGAAACGGTAGAAACATCAAACTGCATGTGCAGACGATCTGTTTTTGGCGCACGCAGCCGCGCATCCACCACCCCGCCTAAGGCATCGCCGTACTGCACCGGAAAACCGCCCAAAAAGACGTTAATGTCTTCAATCAACGCCGGATTGATGGTCGATTGAAAACCACCAAAATGGTAGAGATAGCCCACTGGGGTATGATTAACCCAAGTAATGTTGTCGCGCCCGTTACTGCCACGCATGTAGACCTCAGCCGAACCCTCGTTCGCCGCCACAATGCCTGGCAACGCCGTAATCGCCTTTAGCGGATCACCGCCACTGCCAGCGGTCTGCAATAATTCGGCTTTGGAGAGGGTTAATTTAGAGCCTTTTTCCACCAGCCGGGCAGCACTTACTTGCAAACCATCGCTTTCCACCAACAGGGGGCGCAGATAGAGGGTAATCTTGCTCTGCTGCGGTTTTAGCGTTTCGCTCAACGTTTCATAACCGCTGGCTAAAACTTTGACTTTTTTGGCTCCCTCACGTTCTTCAAAACGTATCTGACCCTGCGTTGAGCTTTGACCGTACTGCTCACCGGCATCAAGCACCACCGTCGCCCCTTCGATCAAAACACCGCTGCCCTTCTCTTTTATCAGCACATCCAGTGGCGCGGCCATGCTCAGAGGCACAACACCAAGACCCAACAGCAAGCAAGACAAAACAAGCCTCATACCGTTTCACTTTTTGGTTTTACAAAAAAGACAAAAGGGATCGCAAAAGGGCCAAAGGTCGCGCCCATCACCCCCCAAAAAACAGGTTTCAAACCACGTCGTTTCGCCACTTGATGGCAAAGCACGATGCTGGCAAGCGTCACCAATACACTCACAACAATTAACACATTCATAAAGTATGATCTCACTTTTACCGATAGGATAGAGGAACTTAAAAGAGACTCAAGCGGTCTTGGTAAAAGACAGTGTATTATCGCAACACACACAAAATAAACAACTCGGAGCCAATCCATGTGGAAAAAGATCATTCCGGCACTCTTTATAGCCGCCCTCTCCATCGCCTTTTTTGCCAATGCCGAAAAAGCCGATAAAACAGCCCGCATCGCTGATGGCCTCTCCGTGGCTACCTTTGCTGGCGGCTGTTTTTGGTGTACCGAGTCCGATTTTGAAAAGGTGCCTGGGGTGAAAGAGGTGCTCTCCGGTTACACCGACGGCCATGTGAAAAACCCGACCTATAAGCAGGTCTCTTCTGGGGGCAGCGGCCATATCGAGAGCGTTAAGGTCTTTTATGATGCCGATGTGATCAGCTACAAAGGTCTGCTAGAAGCCTTCTGGCGGCAGATCAACCCCACCGATGCAGGCGGCCAGTTTGTAGATCGCGGCCATCAATACAGCAGCGCCATTTTCTACCACACCCCAGAACAGAAAATGCAGGCCGAGACCTCTCTCAAAGCCCTGCAAGCCACAGGGCGGTATAAAAAACCGCTGGCCACCCCCATTTTACCCGCCAAAATCTTCTACAATGCGGAAGAGTATCATCAGGATTACTATAAAAAGAATCCATTACGTTATAAATTCTACCGCTACAACTCCGGTCGAGACCAATATCTGGAAAAGACTTGGGGTGAGGAGATCCATGTGGACTACACACACTATTCAAAAAATGGCAAAAAATACCAACGACCCAGCGACGCTGAGTTGCGTAAAACCTTAACCCCGTTACAGTACGATGTAACCCAAAAAGACGGCACCGAACGCCCCTTTGACAACCCCTACTGGGATGAAAAACGCGACGGCATCTACGTCGAAATCACCACCGGTGAACCGCTGTTCTCCTCCAAAGACAAATACAAATCCGGCACCGGCTGGCCCAGTTTCACTCAAGCGATTAACAGCGATGCCGTGGATGAAAACACCGACTACAAACTGATTTTGCCGCGCACCGAGATTCGCAGCAAAATCGGTGACGCACATCTGGGTCACGTCTTTGATGATGGCCCAGCTCCCACGGGCAAACGCTACTGCATGAACTCCGCTTCCATGCGTTTTATCCCCCAAGAGGATCTGGTTAAAGAAGGTTATGCTGAATTGGCCAACCTGTTTGAAACCGAATAGCAACCTCTTTAGGTTCTTCATGGCACATCGCCCCCTTAGGCTGCTGGTGAGCGTCGCGCTCCTCAGCAGCACCGCCTGCGCCGAGCAACGCATTCGCATCGCACCCAGCGCAACCGCCACTCAACCACCCGATGCCGAACAGATGGTCAACGCCCACAATCGCTGGCGCGCGAAGGTCAATGTGCCGCCACTGACGTGGTCAAACCAACTGCAACAGCAAGCACAAACCTGAGCCCATCGGCTCAAAGAACGCAACCAGTGCCAAATGCAACACAGCCCCACAGATGGCAAAACTGGCGAAAACCTCTTTTGGGCCAGCCCCGTCACCCACACCTACAGCAACCGCCCAACCCAGCTCACACTGCAAGAGACCGATTCAAACAAGGTCGTGGACGCATGGGGCAGTGAGGTAAAGGATTACGATTACAGCAGCAATCGCTGCGTCGCGGGAGAACAGTGTGGCCACTACACACAGATGGTCTGGAAAAGCAGCACAGAGGTGGGGTGCGCTAAGGCGATCTGTGAGGATTTATCGCAAGTGTGGGTCTGTAATTACGCTCCGGCTGGCAATTTGCGAGGGGAGTGGCCCTACTAAAGGTCTAAGTCAGATATGACCTGTTGAAGCGAAATTGGCTTTTTTCCCTGTTCAGCATTTTTAGCACTGCGTAAATCCATTAAATCCTCATAATCTTCAACAAGCTCAGTCAGTGCCTGATATTCATCGAAAGGCAAAACAACAAATTCGTTCCGCCCCTCTTTCTCTATCAGTTGTGGATGCAATTTCATAGCTTTACCCTTTTCCATAAGCATCTTTGCGATGTTTTACACGATAAACTAATATCAACTGATTCTCTATCTCAAATAGCACTCGATAATCACCCACCCGAAGACGGTACTCTGGGCTAAAATTTGTTAATTTTTTCACATTAACCGACAATCCATTCTCAAGCTGTTGCAGTTTCCCAACCACCTTCTTCGCATCCAGCTTAGGTATCTGCTTTAAATCTTTAACTGCCCTAGACATCAACTCAATATGATACACAATCAACAATCCACTCGAAAACCATCACTGCTTTATAACATATAAATCAGCCTACCAAGAAAGATCAAAACGCC
>JAUZSP010000010.1 GCA_030949385.1 Gammaproteobacteria bacterium
GCAGGTGCAATGCCCTTCGGTTATTGCACCCTACGGAATGTGGAGGTCATAAATTTTGAGGTGGGTATAATATGATGCTCATGTTTCATGACCCAAAATGCAGTGAGGCCATTTTATTATGCAGCCGGACGTTCGTTGGAAGCAGCGTTTTCAAAATTATGTGAATGCCTTAGCTGAGTTGTCGGAAGCGATTGAGCTACAGCAGCAGAGGCCATTGTCAAAGCTGGAAAAACAGGGCTTTGTGAAAGCGTTTGAATTTACTCATGAGTTGGCTTGGAACGTCATCAAGGACTATTTTTTCTATCAGGGTAACAGTCAAATTATGGGCTCGCGGGATGCAACCCGTGAAGCCTTTCAAAAAGGTTTGATTACGGATGGCGATAATTGGATGCGCATGATCAAAACGCGCAACAAAGCCGTACATACCTACGATGAAGAGATGGCGCGTGAGGTGATCGAAACCACCACGACGCTGTATTACCCCTTGTTTGTTGATTTAGAAAAGGTCATGGCAGGGCTGGCGTTGCATGATTGATTTGAGCAAAACAGGCTTGCCCGCCAAGAGCATCGAAAAAATACAGCATGTGTTCTCTCATTATTCCGAAATCCAGCAGGTAATTTTGTACGGTTCCCGAGCAAAGGGCACGTATCGTCGCGGTTCTGATATTGATATGACGGTGATGGGTGACGAACTCAGCGGTGCGGCACTGTTGCAGCTTGAGGTGGAGCTGGATGATCTGTTGTTGCCCTATAAAATTGATTTAAGCCTGTTTCGACAGATTTCAAATGTGGCCTTGAAAGAGCACATTGAACGGGTTGGGGTTGAGTTTTATAACGTCAAAATTGATTTTCCTGTTCGCTGATGTTGGATCGCGTGGGTGTAGGGGCGAATTCTATATTCGCCCTTTTTATTTACGGTGATGTGATTGAGGCAAGGGCGGAAATGGATTCCGCCCCTACGGTGGTGATGTTCCAATGTTTGGGTTGGTTACAGCAGGTGCAATGCCCTTCGGTTATTGGCACCCTACGATCTTGAAAAACAGCTGAATGGGGTTAGGATGGGGTGGTGATCATTTATCAAGGGAGAACGTGTTGATGTCTAGAACAGTAGAGGAACTTGAGGCGGAGGTGACTCAGCTACCAAAGGATCAGTTGGCGCTGTTTCGTGCTTGGTTTGAAGCCTTTGATGCGCATCATTGGGATAAGCAGGTTGAGGCAGATGTGGCGGCAGGTAAGTTGGATGCTCTTGCTGATGCTGCGTTGGCGGAGCATCGTACTGGTAAGACGAAGCGTTTGTGATGGATCACTTTGCTAGCTTAAAATTGCGTGCATAATTTTCATCGTGCTGAAGGTTGGGTCGCGTGGGTGTAGGGGCGAATTCTATATTCGCCCTTTTATTTACGGTGATGTGATTGAGGCAAGGGCGGAAATGGATTCCGCCCCTACGGTGGTGAGGTTTACCTATTGGGTCTGTTTTATCGCAGGTGCAATGCCCTTTGGTTATTGCACCCTACGGTGCAACCATCTCAAGCGCATGAATAAAGCGAAAATCTTTTCTGTTGTAGGTAAGCAGCGGGATGCGGTGTTCAAGAGCGGTGGCGGCAATTAGGCTGTCGCTCATCTCCAAAGTGTGGCTTTTAGCGTAACGGCGCATCAGCGTGAGGGCGGTGGCTGAAATGGCGCTGCTGAGCTGGAGCGTCTCGAAGACGCGCAGAAAGTGTTCGATGTTCGCCACCTCCTGTTTGTTGTGTGCGCCGTGAATCAATTCCATGATAGAAAGTACCGAAATGCGGGGCGGTTGGCTCAGGGTGCAGATCTGCGCTTGGGTCTGAGGGTTTCGTTTCAGCAGCTCAATCAGCACATTGGTATCCAACAAAGTCATGCTCTTCCTTCTGTTTTGCAACTCAATTGTGTGTTGCTATAGTGCCATAGAGTTGCTTAAAATTCCCCGCTGCGTGATTCAGGTGAAGAAAAACAAAACTTCCCTTTTTTATAACTTTGTCTATACTTCCCTTTAAGGGAACTTTGAGGTGGCATGAAGCTTTTGGGTCGGGATAAACTACAAAAGTTTGGTAACAAGCATGATCGCGCCAAAAGTGCTTTGGATGCTTGGTTCAATGAGGTGGAAAATTCCGACTGGAAAACACCTCAAGAGATCAAAAATCGTTACAACAGCGCCGATTTTCTCTCAGGTAATCGGGTGATCTTTAACATCAAAGGCAATCATTATCGTTTGGTGGTAAAGGTGCGCTATAAAAATGGCATTGTGGTAATCCAATGGGTTGGCACACATGCGGAGTACGATAAACAGAGTTTTTAAAGGGGAAATGTGATGAATCACATCAAACTCATTTGCTCCGATGAGGAGCACGAAAAAGCGATGGATCGCTTGATGGATCAGATGGATCTGGAGCCAAAAGAGGGCAGCCGTGAAGCCGATGATTTGGAGCTGTTGGCTTTCTTGATTGAAGCGTACGAAAAAGAGCATTTTCCAATGGATCTACCCGATCCCATTGCTGCGATTCAGTTTCGCATGGAACAGCAGGGCTTGCGTAAAAAAGACCTGATCCCCTACTTAGGATCAGCATCGAAAGTGACCGAAGTATTGAACGGTACTCGTGGACTGAGCACCCAGATGATTCGCCGTCTTAGCGAAGGTCTCTGTATTTCGGCACAGGTCTTGATTCAAGCCCCAAAGCCGGTTAATAGCCATGCTCCAAAATTGGAGGGTGAACAGTTTCCATTGGCTGAGATGCACAAACGAGGCTACTTTAAAGCGTTTAAGGGCTCCTTGAGTGAGCTAAAAGCCAACGCCAGCGAGCAGATGCGCTGCTTTTTGCAGTCAGTGCAGGGCGGATTAGAGTTGCAACCAGCACTGCTGCGAAGCAGTGCGCAACGCAGTGGCAGCCATCGAGAGGTGGATTCGATGGCCGTTTGGGCGTGGCAGGTGAAGGTCTTACAACAGGCGGAAGCGGAGTCGTTGCCAGAGTATCGTGAAGGCTGTGTGACCCCTGAATGGATGCAGACCTTGGCGCAACTGTCGTGGTCAGAGCAGGGGCCAAAATTGGCCAAGGAGTATCTGAACCGTTATGGCATTCATCTGATTTTTGAGCAACATCTGCCTAAAACTTATCTGGATGGAGCAGCGCATCGGCACACAGGCTGCAATCCCGTGATTGCATTGACCTTGCGCTACGACCGAGTGGATCATTTTTGGTTTAGCTTGCTGCATGAGTTGGCGCATCTGGCGCTGCATTTGACTGAAGAGCAGTCGTGGTTTGTGGATGATCTGTACAGCGGAGAGCAAACGGATCAGCGAGAGCAGGAGGCCGATGCGTTGGCGCAACGGATCTTGTTGCCTATTGAAGAGGCTGAGTTGTTGGCCGTGAGTGAGGTTGATGAGGTGAAGGCTTTGGCGCAAAAGCTCAATGTTTCGGCCTGCATTGTGGCGGGTCGGTTGCGTCATGAGCGTGATAACCATCGTTTGTTTGGTAAACGTTTTCGGGATCGTCTGCCTGAGTGGGTTAAAACGTAAGGCTGTGTCAGGTGCAATGCCCTTTGGTTATTGACACCCTACGGTGGTTGGGTTGAACGGATAGGCTGTGAGAACGGCTGGGTAGGGCAGTTGAATCACATGTTTTTCCCACTCAAAACACCTTTTGGCAATTAATTTCTCTTTATCCCTTCACATTTGCCAGATTTCGAGTAAAATCCGCCGATCCATGTAAGGCTGCCGTGTGCAGCCCTTTTTTATGTTATGCAGATTTTGAGGTTTTGACCCGATGGTAACCATTCGTCTTTCCCGTGGTGGCGCTAAAAAGAAGCCGTTTTATCAAGTAGTTGTAACCGACAGCCGTAACCGTCGTGATGGCCGTTATATTGAGCGTGTTGGTTTCTTCAACCCAATGGCTCGCGGTCAGCAAGAACGTGTTCGTTTGGACATGGAGCGTGTAGATCACTGGATTGGCAATGGTGCACAGTTGTCTGATCGTGTTGCTAGCATTGTTAAAGAAAATAAAAAATCCCAAGCCAGCAGCTAAGACGTGAGTCAGCTGGAGTCCGATGACAGCCCCGTTATTTTGGGTACCGTCTCTGGGCTTTACGGTGTTCGGGGTTGGGTGAAGGTCTATTCTCACACGCAGCCTCGTGACGGTATTTTGGACTACAATCCGTGGTTGTTAAAAACCGCTCAGGGTTGGAAGTCCGTTAAGCGCATTGGCGGACGAGTACACGGCAAAGGCATTGTGGTCTGTTTTGAGGGCTATCAAGATCGTGACCTCGCAGCCACCTTGCTGAGTGCGGAGATTGCGGTACGTCCCGAACAACTGCCGGATCTGCACGATGAGGTCTACTGGCGCGACTTAGTCGGTCTGCGCGTTGAGACGATCAACGGAGTGCAGCTTGGTACCGTGGATCATCTGTTTGAAACCGGTGCCAACGATGTGATGGTGGTCAAAGGTGAGCGGGAACGCTTAATCCCTTGGTTGCCAAAGCAGGTCATCGTTGATGTGGATCTGGCCGCTGGTCTGATGCAGGTCGATTGGGATCCGGACTTTTAGCCGATGCGTTTTGATGTCATCACACTGTTTCCCGAGTTGGTGCAGAGTGTGACTGCTTGCGGTGTGGTGGGGCGAGGGCGAGACCAGCAGCGTTTGAGTCTCACCTGTTGGAACCCACGGGATTACAGCCACAATCGTCATCGTCGTGTGGATGATCGTCCTTACGGCGGTGGTCCTGGGATGGTGATGCAGCTGCCACCGTTGCGAGATTGCCTTGAGGCAGTCAAACAGCAGGCGTCGCAGAGCCGTGTGATCTATCTCAGTCCACAAGGGCGCAAGCTGGATCAGGCGGGGGTTTCGGAGCTGGCGCAGACGTCGGGTTTGATTTTTATCGCTGGACGTTATGAAGGCGTTGATGAGCGTTTTATTCAACGCTACGTTGATGAGGAGTGGTCACTGGGTGATTACGTTCTCAGTGGTGGCGAGTTAGCGGCGATGGTGATGATTGATGCCATCAGCCGTTTTATCCCTGGGGTTTTGGGGGATGCGGAATCGGCGCAACAGGACTCCTTTATGGAGGGTCTGTTGGACTGTCCGCATTACACCCGCCCAGAACAGGTGGACGGTGACACGGTGCCTAAGGTGCTGTGCAGCGGCGACCACAAAGCGATTAAACGCTGGCGTAGAATGCAGGCGTTGGGACGAACGGAGTTACGGAGGCCGGAGTTGTTGGACGGTCTGGAATTGAGTGAAGAGGATCGTTTGTTGTTGCAGCAATTTCAAGCGCAGCAGAGCTGATTTTTTTACAGCGATTATTATTGAGTTTTGGAGAAAGAGATGAGCAACATCATTGCAGAAATAAACGCGGAACAGATGGGCCAGGAAATTCCTGCCTTTTCTCCTGGCGATACGATTGTCGTTCAGGTTAAAGTAAAAGAAGGCACTCGTGAGCGTTTGCAGGCGTTCGAAGGCGTTGTGATTGCCAAACGTAATCGTGGCTTGCACTCTGCCTTCACCGTGCGCAAAATCTCTCACGGTGTGGGTGTTGAGCGTGTGTTTCAGACCTACAGCAAAATCATTTCTGAGATCGAAATCAAACGTCGCGGTCGGGTTCGCCAAGCGAAACTCTACTACTTGCGCGGTTTGACCGGCAGAGCGGCGCGTATCCGCGAAAAGCTGTAAGGCTTTTTATCAGCATGTTGTTGATGCCGATCAAAAACGGGCGGGTGATGCAGATCACTCGCCCGTTTTGCGTTGTGGCGGCGCTCTGTTTTGCTGGCTCGAATGTGGTCAGAGCCGATTCGGTGGCCGATTTACAGTCTCTATTGGACGGCGGCCAGCCGCAGTTGGCGCTGGCTTTGGCTGAGCGTTCATCTGATCCCAAGCTGGAAAGAGCTTCTATAGAGTGGCTGTTTCAGGCGCGTTTGTGGTCGCAGTTGGAGTCACGACTGAGACAGTCACAGCAGAGTGATGATCCGCAAACCGTTTTGTGGAGCCAAGAGCAGCAGGTCAGAATGGCGCTGCGACGGGGGCAAGGTGAGACCGCCTTGGCTCTGTTGCGAGAGTTGCTCTGGACTAAAGAGGCGACTGCAAGTGACGTGTCGCGCTGGCGGTTGCAGATTGTGCAAGCCTATCTGTTGATGCACAACGTCGCCGATACGGAGAGCGCATGGCGACGTTTTCAGCTTGATTACCCGCAGCAGGCGAGTCAGCACACTTTGTTGCAGGCGCGTCTGTTATTGATGGCGGGGCGTTTTTCTGAAGTGCTGAAACTGCCAAAACAGAGGTCGGCTCCGTGGTTGGCGTTGCAGGGTTTGGCGCAGCTGCAAGGCGAAAAAGAGTCTTCAGGTAAGCTGTATCGTCAGTTCAAAAAACGCGCTGAGAAAAACTCCAACAGCGATCAACAGCGTGCTTATTTTTGGTTGCTGGCGGCCAAAGCCGCGCAAGCGCAGGGTGAGTTGGTCAATATCGCTCTGGCGAGTGATTTTGCCCTGCGTTTTCAGAGCACCTTGTCCGTTGAGTTGTTATTGCAGATTAAGCCCAGAGAGGTTTGGCAGGCGTATTTAAACTACGGTCAGCGGCTGGGTAACGAAGCAAATTTGCTGCTGGGTGACGATGGGGCTTGGTTTACCGAGGTGGCGGCCTCTTTGCCACTGCACCCTGTTCGAGCCAAATCTTTGCTTGCGGTGGTGGCCTTGATGGGCGGCAGTGAGGCGGCACGAGCGCAGGCGCATTGGCAGCTGTTGGAATTGCTGCGTGGCGATGAATTGGGTGAAGCGCAGATTCGGGCGCTCTATCTCAATTCGGCGCGTTTTCCAGCAACGAGCGATGTTCCACTGGTGGTGCGTTTACACCTGCAACAACAGGCGCTGGATGATTCTGATGTGCGATTAGCCAAGCGGCTCGCCTTGCCGTTGCAGCCGTTGCCGGAGGGATTTGCTGGTATTGACCTTGGTCTGTCGCGGGTTTTGGCGCTGTTGTTGGTCAACGAGGTGCAGCAGGCCGCTGCACAAATGAGTGAGCTGCTGGCGTTTGAATCGGTCTGGACGTTGGCGCAACGGCTGCGTTTGCACGGTTTTGTTGCCGATCTGCTGGCACGTCAGCAGCCCCAGTTGGCCGCTGAATTGTTGGAGCAGATGGCGCTGTTGCCCCAAACGCGCTCCGAGCGGGTGCAGTGGTGGTTTGCGATGGCGCAGGTGAAGCAGGCCGAGGCTGAGTTGCTTTGCGCCAGTCGTTTTTATTTAAAGGCGGCGGAGTTGAGCGGGGGCGCACAGCGTTGGCGGCATACATCCTTGCGCCGCGCCGCGCAGAGTTTGAAACAGGCCGGTCTGCTGGCGGATGCACGGCGGCTTTATCGGCGTTTGTTGTCTGAGAGTCAAGATGCCTTTCAGCGCGCTGAGTTGATTGCTGAGATGGAGGGGTAGGGCAAATATTTTTTGGCTCTTAGAAGGCGTCTTTCCCTTGGAAATCCGCTTTGTCTCTGTTCCCAGAGCCATTTTGTGCTAGAATTCGCGCCTTTATTTATCCCCCTTCTCTGTCCAGGATAGCCCCTTTCAATGGTTGATGACACGCAAGAGATCCTACCGGTAAACCTCGAAGATGAGATGAAGCAGTCCTATTTGGACTACGCCATGAGCGTCATTATTGGTCGCGCATTGCCCGACGTTCGTGATGGTTTGAAGCCGGTTCATCGGCGTGCACTCTACGCCATGAGTGTTTTGGGTAACGATTGGAACAAAGCCTATAAAAAGTCCGCTCGGGTGGTGGGGGATGTGATTGGTAAGTACCACCCGCATGGTGATTCAGCGGTTTACGACACCATCGTGCGAATGGCTCAGCCGTTTTCGCTGCGTTACATGCTGGTGGACGGCCAAGGTAACTTTGGTTCTGTGGACGGTGATGCTCCAGCGGCGATGCGTTACACCGAAGTGCGCATGGCGCGCATTGCTCATGAGTTGATGGCCGACCTTGAGAAAGAGACGGTGGACTTCGTACCCAACTACGACGGCACCGAAAGTGAACCTGCGGTTTTTCCAACCCGTCTGCCTAACTTGTTGATCAACGGCTCCACCGGCATCGCTGTGGGCATGGCGACCAACATTCCGCCGCACAACATCAATGAAGTGGTTAACGCCACCATCGCTTTGATCGACGACCCTGAGCTGGACATTGCCGCTTTGATGCAGCATCTACCTGGGCCGGACTTTCCCACTGCGGGCATCATCAACGGTGCGCGCGGCATTCGAGAGGCCTACAACACCGGTCGAGGGCGTATCCATGTGCGCGCCAAGGCGGAGATTGAGACCAATAAAAAAGGCCGTGAGAGCATCATCGTCACCGAATTGCCTTATCAGGTCAACAAAGCCCGTCTGTTGGAAAAAATTGCCGAGTTGGTAAAAGATAAAAAACTGGAGGGTATCTCCGGTTTGCGTGACGAGTCGGACAAAGACGGTATGCGGATGGTGGTGGAGCTGAAACGCGGGGAGATGGCCGAGGTCATTCTCAACAACCTGTATCAGCAGACTCGAATGCAGTCGGTGTTCGGCATCAATATGGTTGCTCTGATCGACGGTGAGCCACGTCTGCTGAATCTGAAACAAATTTTGGATGCCTTTATTCGTCACCGGCGTGAAGTGGTCACCCGCCGGACGCTCTTTGAGCTGCGCAAAGCCCGTGAACGCACCCATGTTCTGGAGGGGCTGGCCATCGCCTTGGCCAACATTGATCCGATTATTAAAGTCATCAAAGACGCGCCGAATCCCGCTACGGCCAAAGAGCGTCTTTTGGCGACCCACTGGCCGCTCGGGCTGGTGGCGGATATGTTGCAGCGTTCTGGTGCTGATGCGTCACGGCCTGAACATTTGGCGGCGGAATTTGGTCTGCAAGAGAACGCCGAATACCGGCTTTCGCCCGTGCAAGTGCAGGCTATTTTGGATCTGCGTCTGCATCGCTTGACGGGGCTAGAACAGAATAAGATCCTGCAAGAGTACAATGAACTGCTGGCAAAAATCGCCGATCTGTTGGACATCTTGCGTAATCCTGAGCGTTTGATGCAAGTGATTCGGGACGAACTGGAACAGGTGTTAGAGCAGTTTGGTGATGAACGTCGCACCCAGATCTTGATTGATCACTCCGATCTGACCGTGGAAGACCTGATCACCGAAGAGGATGTGGTGGTGACCCTCTCTCATGCCGGTTACGCCAAAGCGCAACCGCTGTCCGATTACGCCACTCAGCATCGAGGCGGGCGTGGCAAGTCTGCGACGCGGATGAAAGACGAAGATTTTATCGACAAGCTGTTTATCGCCAGCACTCACGACACCATGCTTTGTTTCTCCAGCTTGGGCAAAGTCTACTGGAAGAAGGTCTATGAACTGCCGCTGGCCAGTCGCGGCTCTCGCGGTCGTCCCATCGTCAATCTGCTACCGCTGGAAAAGGAAGAGCGGATTAACGCCATTTTGGCGGTGCGCGAGTTCTCCGAGGATCAGTTTATCTTTATGGCCACCCGTAAGGGCGTGGTGAAAAAGACCCCGCTGTCGCACTTCTCGCGGCCACGCAGCAACGGCATTATCGCCCTTGATTTGCGCGACGGGGATCAGCTGATTGGGGTTGATCTCACCGATGGCGAAAAGGATGTGATGCTGTTCTCCAGCGGCGGTAAAGCGATTCGCTTTAAAGAGGAGACGGTACGTGCCATGGGTCGTACTGCGGCGGGCGTGCGTGGCATTCGTCTTGGCGAAGAGCAGCAGGTGATCTCCTTGATTGTGGTTAATGAAGGTGAAATTCTGACTGTGACTGAAAACGGTTACGGCAAACGCAGCCCAGTGGATGAGTACCGCTTGATCGGTCGCGGTGGCCAAGGGGTGGTTTCGATTCAGACCTCTGAGCGCAACGGCGCGGTGGTGGGGGCGATTCAGGTGCTGGAGGAGGATGAGATCATGCTGATCTCCGATCACGGCACTTTGGTGCGCACCGCCATCAACGAAGTGCGCAGCATGGGGCGCAATACCCAAGGGGTGCGCTTAATTCGACTCTCTAAAGGTGAGCTGCTAGCCGAGGTTGAGCGAGTGGTAAAAGAAGAGGGTGAGGAGACAGAGGAAAATGCAGATGCCAAACAGGCGGGTTCTGCTCTTGATTCTGATTCGTCTGATGTTACAGAAATACCGTCGTAATACCGGTCATTCCCGCGTGTCAGCGGGAAGCCATTATTCACTAAGCATTTTTTGATCTTCTGAGGACACCTTTGTTATGTCACGACTGTTTAACTTTAGCGCGGGTCCCGCCACGCTGCCCAGTGACGTTTTGCAGCAAGCCAGTGATGAGATGTTGGACTGGCGCGGCAGCGGCATGTCTGTGATGGAGATGAGTCATCGCGGCGAGGCATACACCGCCATTGCCAAACAGGCGGAGGCAGATCTGCGTGAGTTGTTGGCGATTCCAGATAACTACAAAGTGTTGTTTCTGCAAGGGGGGGCATCGAGTCAATTTGCCATGGTGCCGATGAACGTACTGCGTGGCAAAGGCAAAGCGGATTACTTCAATACGGGGCAGTGGTCGAAAAAGGCCATTAAAGAGGCGAGTCGTTACTGCAAAGTGAATCTGGTTGCCTCCAGCGAAGCAGATAACTTCAGTACTGTGCCCGATGCTGCCAGTTGGAATTTCAGTGACGATGCAGCGTACATTCACTACACCCCTAATGAGACCATCGGTGGGGTGGAGTTTGATTGCATCCCCAGTAACGGTGAGGTGCCGGTTGTTGCGGACATGTCTTCTACCATTTTATCGCGTCCCATTGATGTCAGCCGTTTTGGTGCAATTTACGCGGGGGCGCAGAAAAACATCGGCCCTGCGGGTTTGACCATTGTCATTGTGCGTGATGATCTGATCGGCCAGACCATCGCCGGTACGCCGAGCATGTTTGATTATAAAAAACAGGCTGACAACGGTTCCATGCTCAATACCCCCGCCACCTACGGCTGGTATTTGGCCGGTTTGGTTTTCAAGTGGCTGAAAAAACAGGGCGGTTTGGCGGCGATGGCAGAGGTTAACGAACGTAAAGCGGCCAAGTTGTATGCCGCCATTGATGGCTCTGATTTTTACGCCAATCCGGTGGTGCCTAAATACCGCTCTTGGATGAACGTGCCGTTCAGTTTGGCCAATGGGGATCTGGACGCTGAATTTTTGCGCGGTGCAGCAGAGGTGGGTTTGCTTACCCTTAAAGGCCATCGCACGGTGGGCGGAATGCGCGCCAGCATTTACAACGCCATGCCCGAAGCGGGGGTGGATGCGCTGGTGGCGTACATGGCTGATTTTGAAGCGCGCAAGGCTTAAGTTTTTGCGGCGCAGCTTTGATGAAAAATGGAACAGTGGCATGAGTGAAGAGAAAAGCCTAGTGCAGTTACGCGATGAAATCGACGGCATTGACCGTCAGATTCACACCTTGCTTAATCGGCGCGCCGAGTGCGCTCAGCAGGTGGCGCTGGTGAAACGGCGCAGCGATGCGGCGGCGGTTTTTTATCGTCCTGAACGCGAAGCACAGGTGCTGCGCGCGGTGGCCCAGCGCAATTCAGGGCCACTGCCCGATGCGAGTGTGGCGCGTCTGTTTCGAGAGATCATGTCCGCTTGTTTGGCGCTGGAACAGCCGATGACCGTGGCCTATTTAGGTCCCGAAGGCACCTTTACCCAAGCGGCGGTGATCAAGCAGTTTGGCCATGCGGTGGCGACTCAACCCCTTGCGGCGATCAACGAGGTGTTTCATGAGGTGGAGTCGGGGCGCGCCGCCTACGGTCTGGTGCCGGTGGAAAACTCCATCGGGGGCATGGTGACGCACACCTTGGATCTGTTTGTGAACTCGGCCTTGAACGTCTGCGGTGAGGTGGTGATTCGCATTCACCAGCAACTGTTGAGCAAAGTCGAGCAGCTCTCCGAGATCAAACGGGTTTACTCCCATCAACAATCTTTGATGCAGTGCCGTGATTGGTTGCAGAAAAATTTGCCTGAAGTCGAACGCATCGAGGTCAGCAGCAACGCCGAGGCGGCGAAGCTGGCTGCCGCTGAGCAGGGCAGCGCGGCAATTGCCAGTGAAAGCGCCGCTGAGCTGTATCAACTGCCCATCTTGGTGACCAACATCGAAGACAACGCCGACAACACCACCCGTTTTTTGGTCATCGGTGAAGATCAGGTGGCGGCCAGTGGCAAGGATAAAACCTCCTTGCTGGTCTCTACTGCCAACCGTCCTGGGGCGCTGTTTGAGCTGTTGCAACCTTTGGCGGAAGCGGGCTTGAGCTTGAGCCGGATTGAGTCTCGCCCCAGCGGCGAGGGTTTATGGAAGTATCTGTTTTTTATTGATCTGGAAGGGCACGCTGACGATGAAGAGGTCAAGTCGGCCTTGGCGCACCTGCAAGAGCAGGCGGCGCTGTTTCGTCTCTTGGGCAGCTACCCACAAGCGGTGTTGTAGATGAAGATGGAAGCCGTGGTTTGTGATGCGGTGGCGCACTTGACCCCCTACCTGCCAGGCAAGCCGATTGAGACCTTGCAGCGTGAGTTGGGTCTGACAGAGATCATTAAATTGGCCTCGAATGAAAATCCGCTGGGAGCCTCGCCGCTGGCACAAAACGCCCTCACAACGGCGCTGACGGAGTTGCACCGTTACCCTGATGGTTCGGGGTTTTTGCTGCGCCAAGCGTTGGCGGGCAAATTTAACCTACAGGCGGGACAGATCACGCTGGGCAACGGCTCCAACGATGTTTTGGATCTGATTGCGCGTACCTTTTTGACCACGGGTTGTAACGCGGTTTTTTCTGAGCAGGCCTTTGCTATTTATCCCATCGTCACTCAAGCGGTGGGAGCACAGGCGCGAGTGGCGAAAGCCTATCCTGCTGATCACGCCATGCCCTACGGTCACGATCTCGATGCGCTGCTGGCGCAGGTGGACGAAAAAACGCGATTGATTTTTATCGCCAACCCAAACAATCCCACTGGCACGTGGTTTGAGCGCCCCGCGTTGCTCGACTTTTTACAGGCCGTGCCGGAGCAGGTCGTGGTGGTGTTGGATGAGGCCTACACAGAGTACGTTGAAGACGACAATTTTCCCGATGGTTTGGCGCTGTTGGCGCAGTTTCCCAACCTGATCGTGAGCCGAACCTTCTCTAAAATTTACGGCTTGGCCGGTTTACGCTGCGGTTATGCCGCCTCTTCAGCGGAAATCGCCGACTATTTGAACCGAATCCGCCAGCCTTTTAATGTCAACAGTTTGGCTCTGGCCGCCGCGACAGCGGCGCTGGGTGACGACGATTTTGTCCAGCGCAGTGCGGAGCATAATCGCCTTGGTTTGAAGCAATTGAGAGACGGCGTGAGGGCGTTGGCGTTGAGCGGTCTGCCGTCGGTGGCCAACTTTATCACTGTGGACCTGAATCAAGTGGCGCAGCCGGTGTTTGCTGCCTTGCTGAAAAAAGGCGTGATCGTCAGGCCAGTGGCCAACTACGGTTTGCCCAATCATCTGCGCATCAGCGTGGGTTTGCCGGAAGAGAACCGGCGTTGTTTGGCCGCTCTGGCTGAGGTTTTGGCGTGAAACGCATTGTCATTGTCGGTGTGGGTCTGATCGGCGGCTCCTTTGCGTTGGCCTTGAAGGCGAATGGCTTTAAGGGTGAAATTGTCGGTGCGGGGCGCAGCGCCACTCGGTTGCAGGTCGCGCAGGATCTGGGCGTGATCGACCGCTTTGAGACCGATCTGGCCGAGGCGGTTCGGGGCTGTGAGTTGGTGCTGTTGGCCGTGCCGATGGGGGCGATGCGCAGCACCTTGTTGGCGCTGCGGTCGGGGTTGAGCGATGAGACGATTATTAGCGATGCGGGCAGCGTCAAAGGCAGTTTTGTTGCCGATGTGCGTTCGGTGCTGGCAAATTGCGCACGGGTGGTGCCTGGTCATCCCATTGCGGGTACGGAAAACAGCGGCGTGGAGGCGGCTTTTGCCACTTTGTATCAAGGCCGTCGAGTGATTTTAACCCCCCTCGAAGAGAGCGAACCCAGTGCGGTGGCGGCGGTGCAGGCGCTCTGGCAACAGACCGGCGCGCAGGTGGAGTGTCTCGCCGTTGAGCATCACGACCGTGTGTTGGCGGCCACCAGCCATCTGCCCCATCTGCTGGCGTTTTCGCTGGTGAACACCTTGACTGAGCTGCAAGAGCGCGAGGAGATTTTCCGTTACGCTGCCGGTGGTTTTCGGGATTTTAGTCGCATTGCCTCCAGTGATCCGCGCATGTGGCGTGACATCTCGTTGGCCAATCAAGAGGCTCTGTTGGCGGTGTTGGGTAATTTTCAGGCGAACCTTTCTCAATTGGCTGAGTCGATTCGCCAGCGCGACGGCGAGGCCATCGAGCAACGCTTTCAACGCGCCAAACTCAGTCGAGACGGTTTTTGCGGCTGAGATACTGTATTTATTGTAGGGGCGGATTCCATATCCGCCCTTGATGGAATATCAGCAAAGGTTAGCAGGGCAGATATGGAATCTGCCCCTACGGATCGGTGGATAGCACAGATCATAAATTAATGTTCGTGGGTGGTTTTTGCCACCCCTTTTTTTTATCTGCACTTTTTAACAAAGGTCCAAAGCTATGTCTGGATCAAAATTGCGTTATCAGCTTCAAGCGGGCGGTAAACTCTGTGGGGAGTTGCGTGTGCCTGGGGATAAATCCATTTCGCACCGTTCGATTATGTTGGGTTCTCTGGCCAACGGCACGACCCGCATCACGGGGTTTTTGCAGGGTGAGGACAGCCTGAATACCTTGCGTGTGTTTCAGGCCATGGGGGTCGAGATCGACGGCCCGACGCAGAGCGGCGAGGTGATGATTGAGGGCGTGGGGCTGCACGGCCTCAAAGCGCCGACGGGGGTGCTTAATGTGGGCAACTCCGGTACCTCCATGCGCCTGCTGTCGGGGCTGTTGGCGGCACAGAAATTTGATTGCGAACTGGTGGGGGATGATTCGCTCAGCAAACGTCCGATGCGGCGGGTGATCGAGCCACTAACACAGATGGGGGCGCAGATTGAAAGTGCTGAAAATGGCGCGCCGCCGTTGAAAATTCACGGTGGGGCGAGTTTGAAAGGCATTGAATACGAAATGCCGATGGCCAGTGCGCAGGTGAAATCGTGTCTGCTGCTGGCGGGGCTGTACGCCGAAGGTGAAACGGCGGTGTTGGAACCCGCGCCGACCCGTGACCACAGCGAACGCATGTTGCGTGGTTTTGGTTATGAGGTAACGGTGGAGGGCAACCGTGCCCGTTTGCGCGGCGGCGGTGAGCTGAGCGCCACGGAGATCGACGTGCCTGCGGACATCTCTTCGGCGGCGTTTTTTTTGGTCGCGGCCAGCATTGCCGAAGGCTCGGATTTGACTCTGCGCCATGTGGGAGTGAACCCGACTCGCACCGGCATTATTGATATTCTCAGACTGATGGGGGCGAACATTCAGCTGCAAAATGAGCGGTTGGTGGGCGGCGAGCCGGTGGCGGATTTGCGTGTGCGTTCAGCGTCGTTGCGGGGCATTGATATTCCCCGCGAATTGGTGCCACTGGCGATTGATGAGTTTCCGGTGCTGTTTGTCGCCGCCGCTTGTGCCAAAGGCCGTACGGTGTTGACCGGAGCGGAAGAGCTGCGGGTGAAAGAGAGCGACCGCATTCAGGTGATGGCCGATGGTCTGCACATTTTGGGCATTGATGCGCTGCCGACCAGTGATGGCATGATCATCGAGGGTGGGCGTTTGACCTCGGGTACGGTGGATTCTGCCGGTGATCATCGCATTGCGATGGCCTTTGCAGTGGCTTCTTTGCGTTCGCAAGGCTCGATTAGGATTGATGATTGTGACAATGTGAACACGTCGTTTCCTGATTTTGTTGCTCTGGCGGGACGTGTGGGTCTCTATGTGCGGGAGAGCAAAGTATGAGCATTCCAGTGATTACCATTGATGGCCCGAGTGGTTCGGGTAAGGGTAGCATTGCTCAGCGAGTGGCCACGGCGTTGGGCTTTCATCTGTTGGACAGCGGGGCGTTGTATCGCCTCACGGCGTTGGCGGCGAGTAAAAAAGGCGTTTCGATGCAGGCGGAAGCAGAGTTGGCGACGTTGGCCGAAGAATTGGACGTGCAGTTTGTGGCGCAAGCTGAGGGTGAAGCGCAGGTGCTGCTGGCGGGTGAAGAGGTCAGCTTGGCGATTCGTGAAGAGCAGTGCGGCATGAACGCCTCTAAAATTGCGGCTTTGCCGTCGGTGCGAGCGGCGTTATTGCAGCGCCAACGTGATTTTTGCCAAGCGCCAGGGCTGGTGGCCGATGGGCGTGATATGGGTAGCGTGGTCTTTCCCGAGGCGGTTTTAAAAGTTTTTTTTAACCGCTTCGGCAAAAGAACGCGCCAGTCGGCGTTTTTTACAGTTGAAGGCGCGGGGAATTGATGTTAGTTTGCGCGGCTTGGTAAAGGACATTGAGGAGCGCGATGCGCGGGACATCAACCGCAGCGTTGCCCCTCTGAGACCCGCCGACGACGCTGTTTTGCTCGACTCCACCTCCATGTCCATTGACGCGGTGGAAGCAAGAGTGTTGTCTTTGGTGGCGTCCATAAGCTAATTGCAACGAAAGGGTCGGAGTACCGGTTTCGTTATTTTTCATAACCGTACGGCTTGATAAGGATGTTGTGCAAGTCTGTATTGCTCGTTTAACTCAAGGTTACTATCTAAATGTCTGAATGTTTTGCGGATCTCTTCGAAGAAAGCTTAGCCACAACCCAAATGAAACCGGGTTCCATCCTCATGGGCACCGTGGTCGAAATCAATCAAGATTTTGTCATGGTCAGTGCAGGTCTAAAATCAGAGGGTGTGATTCCTCTGAACCAATTCTTCAATGAAAAAGGTGAATTGGAAGTTGCGGTTGGTGATGAGGTGGAAGTGGCGCTGGATTCCGTCGAAGACGGTTTTGGTGAAACTCGTCTCTCGCGTGAAAAAGCCAAACGTGCGCGTGCTTGGACGGTGCTGGAAGAGGCGCAAGAGTCTGACGAAATCATCAAAGGCATGATCACCGGTAAAGTCAAAGGCGGCTTCACCGTTGAGATCAACGACATCCGTGCGTTCTTGCCTGGTTCCTTGGTTGATGTGCGTCCCGTGCGTGACACCGCGTACTTGGAAGGCAAAGAGCTGGACTTTAAAGTCATCAAATTGGATCGTCGTCGCAACAACGTGGTGGTTTCACGTCGTGCAGTGGTGGAATCTGAGTTCAGCCAAGAGCGTGAAGAGCTGCTGAAAAACTTGCAAGAAGGTCAAGACGTTAAAGGCATCGTCAAGAACCTCACCGATTACGGTGCGTTCTTGGATCTGGGCGGCATCGACGGTCTGTTGCACATCACCGACATGGCTTGGAAACGGGTCAAACATCCTTCCGAAGTGGTTGAAGTCGGTGATGAAGTCATGGTTAAAGTGCTCAAGTTCGACCGCGAGCGCAACCGTGTTTCTCTTGGTCTGAAACAGCTGGGCGAAGATCCTTGGGTCGAAATCAGCCGTCGTTACCCTGTGGGCAGCCGCCTGTTCGGTAAGGTCACCAACATCGCCGATTACGGTTGTTTTGTTGAGATCGAAGAGGGTGTTGAAGGTTTGGTTCACGTTTCCGAAATGGATTGGACCAACCGCAACGTCAATCCTTCTAAGGTTGTGCAGTTGGGTGATGAGTCTGAAGTGGTCATTCTGGACATCGACGAAGAGCGTCGTCGCATCTCCTTGGGGATGAAGCAGTGTCAGTCCAACCCTTGGGACGATTTTGCAGTGAACAACAGCAAAGGCGACCGTGTTGCCGGTAAGATCAAATCCATCACCGATTTTGGTATCTTCATCGGTCTGGAAGGCGGCATCGACGGCTTGATCCATCTCTCTGATCTTTCTTGGAGCGAAACCGGCGAAGAAGCCGTACACAACTTCAAGAAAGGCGACGAGATCGAAGCGGTTGTGTTGTCCGTTGATCCTGAGCGTGAGCGCATCTCCTTGGGTGTTAAACAGTTGGACAAAGACCCCTTCGCTAACTTCGTGGCCGATAACCCCAAACGCAGCATTGTGACCGGTAAGGTTCTTTCTGTTGATGCTAAGGGTGCGATCATTGATCTGGGCGACGGCGTGGAAGGCATGTTGCGTTCTACTGAACTCTCTCGTGACCGTGTTGAAGATGCGCGCAGCATTTTGAACGAAGGTGACGACGTGGAAGCCAAGTTCATCGGCATCGACCGCAAAAACCGCGTCATCAGCCTCTCTATCAAAGCGAAAGAGAGCGATGAAGAAGCGGAAGTGTTGCAGGATTACAGCAACACCGCTCCTGCGGGCAGCACCACTTTGGGCGACATTCTCAAAGAGCAGATGAGCAAGAAATAAACCTCTGCTCAACAGTGAGAGGCGGATATCGCCTTTCATCTGATTTTATAGGGTTAAGCAGTTGTTTCTATTAACCTTATCAACGAAAGCCGCCCTTGTTTAAGGGCGGCTTTCGTTGTATGGTTTGTCGTGCCGTTTATGATTTTTAGGAAAAAAGCATGACGAAGTCTGAATTGATCGAAATACTCTCTAGAAAACAGAGCCATCTGGCACAAAAGGACGTTGAGCTGGCGGTGAAAAGCTTGCTTGAGAAAATGAGTCAAGCACTTGCTGGCGGAGATCGCATCGAGGTGCGCGGCTTTGGCAGTTTTTGCCTGCACTTTAGGCCGCCACGTTCGGGGCGAAACCCAAAAACAGGTGAATCGGTGCTGCTCGATGGCAAATACGTGCCGCATTTTAAGCCCGGAAAAGAGCTGCGCGAGCGGGTCAATAACGGCGCTAAATAGGATTGATCTCAATGTTACGTCTGTTGTGGATTTTGGTGGTGATGGCGCTGCTGGCTTTGGTGGCGGTGTTTGCTTATTTTAACGCCACCCCCGTTGAGCTGAGTTACCTCTCTGGTGAGGTGAGTATGCCACTCTCTCTGATTGTGGCGGTGGCCTTTGCCCTCGGGTGCATCTTCTGTTATTTCCTCTATCTGCCGTTTTTCTTCGGTCAAAAAGCAGAGATCCGCCGCCTTCAGCGTTTGGATCGAAAAACGCTTGAGCGTAAAAAAGTCTAATTCCTACCTTTAAAACAGAACCCTGAAAGATGAATCTGCCTGAAAAAACCCCGCGCGTTATTGTTGCTCTTGATTACCCCCGTGCTGAATCTGCGCTGGCGTTTGTGGCCAAGTTAGAACCGAAACTGTGCCGTCTGAAAGTGGGTAAGGAGTTGTTTACCCGCGCAGGACCCAAGCTGGTTTCACAGTTGGTGGGTCAGGGTTACGACGTTTTTCTTGATCTAAAGTACCATGATATTCCCAATACCACCGCCGCTGCCTGTCGTGTGGCCGCTGATCTGGGGGTCTGGATGATGAACGTGCATGCCTTGGGTGGTTCACGCATGATGCTGGCGGCTCAAGAGGCGTTGGATAAAAGCAGTGGCCAAACGCCGCTTCTGATCGCAGTGACCATTCTCACCAGTATGCAGCAGCATGATTTACAGGAGTTGGGCATCAGTGATGCACCTGCCGAAATGGTACGGCGTTTGGCGGGGCTGGCTCAGCAGAGCGGCTTGGATGGGGTGGTCTGTTCGGCACAAGAGGCGAGTGTGTTGCGTCAGCAGTGTGGGGAGGGCTTCTCTCTGACCACCCCAGGGATTCGTCCAGCGGGTGCGGATGTCGGGGATCAAAAACGGGTGATGACGCCCGCAGAGGCGTTGCAAGCGGGCAGTGATTATTTGGTGATTGGGCGACCGATTACGCAGGCGGCTGATCCTTGTCAGGCCTTGCTGGATGTTAATGAGTCGATTGAGGTGATTTAGGTGTGAGAGGACGAAAGGGCGGAACATTTTCCGCCCCTACCGTGCGGGGGATTTACAACTTTTGCTGTAAAAACTCAATCACGTTGGCCAAATCAATGTCTTGGCTTTTTTCATCGGAACGACCTCGGTACTCCAGTTTGCCCTCTTTCAAGCCGCGATCACTGATGACGATGCGGTGCGGAATGCCGATCAGCTCCATGTCGGCAAACATGAAACCCGGACGGGCTTGGCGGTCATCCAACAGCACCTCAATGCCCGCTGCTTGCAGTTGCTGGTAGAGTTTGTCGGCTTCGGCTTTCAGCCCTTCTGATTTGTGCATGTTGATTGGTACCAGAGCGACCTGAAACGGGGCGATGGCGTGTGGCCAAAGAATGCCGTTGTCGTCGTGGTTCTGCTCGATGGCGGCAGCCACCACGCGGGAAACGCCGATGCCGTAACAGCCCATGCTCATGACCTGCGGTTTGCCTCTTTCATCCAATACCTTGGCTTCCAGTGCGGTGCTGTATTTGTCACCCAGCTGGAAGATGTGGCCTACCTCAATGCCGCGCACAATCTCCAGTTTGCCCTGTCCGTCGGGGCTGGCATCACCGGCTTGTACGTTACGCAGATCGGCAGCGCTGGCTTCGGGCAGATCTCGTTGCCAGTTCACCCCAGTGAGATGTTGGCCGTCTTGATTGGCGCCACAGACAAAATCGGCCACGTTCAAGGCGCTGTGATCGGCAATCACGGGGATCTCTAGGCCACGAGGGCCGATGGAGCCGGGCGCACACCCGGCAGCGTCTTGCACCGCCGCTTCGCTGGCAAATTCAAAGGGTTCGGCCACTTGCGGTAGTTTTTCTGCTTTGATTTCGTTCAGCTCGTGATCGCCACGCAGCACCAGCGCCACCACGGGAGCCTCTTCCTCTGCACCCACCACCAGCAAGGTTTTTAGGCAGTGAGCGGCAGGCACCTTGAGGAACTGGCTTAGCTCTTCGATGCTGTGTTGGTTGGGGGTTTCGACGGTGCTGAGTTTGGCGCTGGCCGCAGGGCGAGGTTCGGTGGGGGGCAAGGCTTCGGCTTTCTCTACGTTGGCGGCGTAGTCGCTGCTGTCAGAGACGGCGATGGCGTCTTCACCGCTGTCGGCCAGCACATGGAACTCGTGGGAGGCGTTGCCGCCGATGCTGCCGGTGTCCGCTTGCACTGGGCGGAAGTTCAGCCCCAGCCGAGTGAAAATACGCTGGTAGGCAGAAAACATATCGTCGTAGGTCTGTTGCAGTGATTCTTGAGTCAGATGAAACGAGTACGCGTCTTTCATTAGAAATTCACGGGCGCGCATCACCCCAAAACGGGGGCGGATTTCATCGCGGAATTTGCTCTGAATCTGGAAAAAATTGATCGGCAGTTGTTTGTAGCTTTTCAACTCGCGGCGCGCCAGATCGGTGATGATCTCTTCGTGAGTGGGGCCAAAGCAAAAATCGCGCTGGTGACGGTCTTTAAAGCGCAAAAGTTCAGGGCCATATTGCTGCCAGCGTTCCGACTCTTGCCACAGCTCTGCCGGTTGCACGGCGGGCATCAGCAATTCGATGGAGCCTGCCGCTTCCATCTCTTCGCGCACGATGCGCTCCACTTTGCGCAGTACGCGCAGCCCCAGGGGCAACCAAGTATAGAGACCAGAGGCGAGACGGCGGATTAATCCGGCGCGCAGCATCAGTTGGTGGCTGCTGATTTCGGCATCAGCAGGGGTCTCTTTGAAGGTGGAGATATGAAATTGGGATACGCGCATGGTGATGGAATCGTCCGCTAAAAAAGCCGCCATTGTAGCAGTTATGGCGTTTTTTTCGTGGGCAAAAATGAAGCGGAGATTATGGGCAGTGTTCTGCTATTTGCGCTCTGATTTTTTGAATTTTGGCGGCTTTCTGTTCCGCACCGAGAGCGATGATGCTGCCGTCAGGGGCTTTTTCGGAGATGTGTTGGCGGGTTTGCAACATGTTGATGTTTTGGCGCGATTTTTCGCAGAAGGCTTGACGTTGTTGCTGCTCTTTTTTCTCTTTGGCGCTGAAGGTTTGGGTGAGGTTTTTCAGCTCTCGTCGTTCAGCGAGGCCGTCGGTTTGCTGTCGCAGCGTGTCTTGTGCTTTGGTTGCGGCGCGGTAGTGGCGTTGGCTGATTTTTTCAGCGGGTCGTCCCAAGGGGGGGTGTTGGGTGTATTGGGTTACGCCTTGATCGTCAGCCCAGCGATAAACAGCGTTCTCTGCGCTGGCGCTGAGGGTGAACAGAAACAGCAGGCCGCCAAGCAGCCAGTGGGAAGGTGTGGGCATCGCGTCGGTTCCTCATGCAGCACAGGTGGAGAGTGGGGTGACGCGATCCACTTTAGCAGAAAATCTTCCTTAGGTTTAGAGGGCTTTCATCGCTTCGTCGCTCCAGTGCAGTGAGAGCAGATAGAGCGAGGTGATCTCTGACCACTCTAAAGATTGAAACTGCACTTGATCGCTGTTGCCCATCTCCAGATCAAGGGCGCATTGCAGTGCTTTGCCTTTGTCGCCTTTCAGATGCAGCAGCGCCTCTTGCAACTCTTGGGTTAAGGGCAAAGTGGCTAAGATCTCTTCCATCGGGCTGTTTAACATGGTATCTAAGGCGGAAAACAGGCCGACGGTGAAGTAGGCATCGGGGCCTTCCATGTCGGCCTGTTTGGCCAGCTCTTCGCAGGTACGAGCGCGCACCAGAGCGGTGGTCATCAGTTCTTGAGGGCTGTCGCCGACACCGGCCAGTACGATCAGTGTGACCCATTTTTTAATGCTGTCGCGCCCCATAAAAATAACCGCTTCACGAATGGATTCGACTTCGCGGCGCAGGCCGGTGGAGGGTGAGTTCATAAAGCGTAAAATTTTGGTGCTCAGGCCGATGTCCAGACTGATGAGCTGTTCCAATTCATCCACTTCCACGTCGGGGTTGTTGACCTTGGCCAAGAGCTGCAACAGGGTGACGCGGTTGCTAGATAGGCTGCCTTGGCTGAGGGTTTTGGGTTTGCCCAGCAGCTGCCCCTGAAAATAGTCAAAAGGCAGCGTGGTGAGGTAGGTCAGTTCTTCGGGCGTTTCGATTTTGCTGGCAATCAAACGGCAGTCGCGGTCTTTGAGCGGTTCGATCTGCGCTTCGATCTCAGCATGAGAGAGGCCGTGGATGTCGATTTTAATGATGTCGGCCAGATCCACCAAGGGGTCCAGATGAGGCTGATAGACAAAGTTATCCAGAGCGATGGGGTAGCCGGAGGCGGAGAGTTTGCGCAGTGAATCGGTCACCTCGGGATCACAGCCGATCTCTTTGGGCACCTCGATCACCGTCTGTTCGGGGGGGAAGCAGATCAGCTCGGGGTCGTCGATAAAGGTGCGGCTGAGATTGAAAAAAGCCAATTGATCCCCTACCGCTTGTTCCAAACCCATCTCCATAAATGTGTTGATCAGAACCTGTGAGGTGGCGCTGTCGTCGTTGTCACTGGCGTTGCTTTTGGCATCGGGGCTGTCGCGGTAGAGCAACTCGTAGGCGTAGAGGTTGAGTTTGTCATCAAAGATTGGTTGGCGGCCAATAAAAATTTTGTTCATTTTCAGTTCCTTGATTGGGGTCTGGATAAACGTAGGCATAGGCAGTGCCAGAAACTACACCGTTAGTAGGATTGCCAAATTCCCCGCTGTAACGTAATATCCAACCCCTTTTGTCGGACACTCATTTAATCATCTTGTTATGGCTGCTATTTACACCCTAAAAGTGCTGACGGAGTTCGCCTCCGCCCACACCCTTCGAGATTACCCAGGGGCGTGCAGTCGTCTGCACGGTCATAATTGGAAGGTTGAAACCGAAGTGCAGGCGCGTGCTTTGAACGCCGTTGGCATGGCGGTGGATTTCAAAACCATTCGCCGAGCAGCGCATGAGATTGGTGAGCGTCTTGATCACTATTATCTGAACGAAATCGAGCCTTTTACCGAGATCAACCCAACGGCTGAAAACATCGCGGCTTATTTTTATCGTGAACTTGCCAGCCAGTTGAACGACGATTCGGTTAAGGTCCATGCGGTCACCCTTTGGGAAACGGATCGCGCCTGCGTACGCTACAGCGAAGAGGAGGCTTAGTACTTTGGTGGCTAACTTCAATGAAATGCCCGATGTTCAAGGTCATGCGGATACCCGCGAGATTGCCATTCAACGGGTGGGTATTAAAGACATTCGCCATCCGATTACGGTACACGACCGTTCTGGAGCGCAGCACACCGTTGCCACGGTGACGATGGCGGTGCATCTGCCGCATCATCTGAAAGGGACGCACATGTCCCGTTTTGTGCAGATTCTCAACGAGCAGGAATTTAATCTCTCGGTGGGGCATTTTCGCTCCATGTTGGCGGACATGCGTCAGCGTTTGGAGTCGGAATCCGGTTATGTGGAGATGACCTTTCCTTTCTTTGTGCGTAAAAAAGCGCCGGTCACAGGCGTTGAGAGCGTGTTGGATTACGAAGTCACCTTTATGGGTGAAATTGACGGCGATCAGACGACGATCAACATTAAATTGGTTGCGCCGGTCACCAGCCTCTGCCCCTGTTCGAAAAAGATTTCCGACTACGGTGCGCACAATCAACGCTCCCACGTCACCATTAATGCTCGGATTGAGGGTGAATACTGGATTGAAGATCTGATTGAGTTGGCGGAGAAAGAGGCTTCGTGTGAGCTTTACAGCTTGCTCAAACGCCCTGATGAGAAGTACGTCACGGAAAAGGCGTACGATAACCCCAAATTTGTGGAAGATATGATTCGGGACATTGCCGCTCAGCTAAACAAAGAAGAGCGGATTCGCGCGTACTGTTTGGAAGTGGAAAACTTTGAAGCGATCCACAACCATTCAGCGTACGCCATGATTGAGTTGGATAAAGAGACCTAAGCGGGTTCGACCTCTTTTTTAGCCTCGGATGGTGTGTCTGAGGTCTCTGGTTTTTTAAGCTCGCACTGGCGCGGATAGGTGGTGTTGAGTTGGTTGCTACAGGCCAGCGCCGCTGTTTTGTAACATTCGGCCAGCGTTGGGTAATTAAAAACGTGCTCCGCCAAATCATCGACGCTGCCGTCAAAATTCATCACCATTTGGCCGATGTGGATTAACTCACTGGCCAATTCACCCACAATGTGTACCCCCAGCAGTTTTCGACTCTGGCAATCCACCAATACTTTTAGTAGGCCGTTATTGTCGCCAATAATTTGCCCGCGCGCCGTTTCTCGATAAAGCCCTTTGCCTGATACGTATTTAATGCCCTGTTTGTCCAGTTGCGCCGTTGTTTGACCGACCCAAGCCACTTCGGGAATGGTGTAAATCGCCATCGGCAGGTGTTTGGCGGCTACTTTAGAGCTGGCATCACAGGCGTGAATGGCGGCAATGCGCCCTTGCTCCATGCCGGTGGCCGCCAGTGCCGGTGGACCGATTAGGTCGCCCACGGCGTAAATATGGGGAAGGTTGGTTTGGTACTGATCATTGACCTGCACCCAACCGTGAGGCTGGGCTTCGATACCTAAGTGTTCTAAACCAAGCCCATCACGGTTGGGGGTGCGCCCCAGCGCGTAGAGCAAGCAGTCGCTTTCCAAGCTGGTTTTATCACTCTCCACAATGACTTTGGTGCCGTCACAGCGGATGGTTTCAATCCGCTGCTGCATGTGAAAATTAATCCCCATATTGAGCATGGAGGATTTTAGGTTGGCGGAGATGTCGTTGCAGAGAAAGGCCAGAATTTGTGGGTGGCTGTCAATAATGGTGACTTTGACCCCCAAGGAGGCGTAGATGGTGGCAAATTCGCAGGCGATCACGCCACCGCCCACCACGGTTAAAGTCTGTGGCAGGCGGCGCATGTGCAAAATGGAGCTGGAATCGAGCACCCGTTCGTTATCAAAAGGGACGTTGTCGGGGCGGCGTGGACGGGAGCCGGTGGCGAGAATAATCTGATCTGCTTGCAGACGTTGCTCAGCGCCATGAGGGCGGCTGATCAGCAAGGTATGCGCATCTTCAAAACGAGCGCTGCCAGGGATTAGGGAGACGCCGTTGCGCAGCAGTTGGTTGAGGATGACCGACTCTTGTTTGTCGATAATCACGTCTTTTTTATCGACGGATTCACCTAAAAAGTTGTGTTGGCGCGGCATACTTTTGTAAATATCCCGCATACCGTGGCTGGTGCCCATGGTGCTGCTGTAGGCAATTTCGCGCAGGGATTTGCTCGGGATGGTACCGGTCTGTAGTCCGGCTCCGCCGATGCGCGCTTTGCGATCAATCAGACCCACACGTTTGCCGTATTTGGCCGCTTGAATGGCAGCACGTTGTCCCGCTGGGCCGGAACCGATCACCAAAATATCAAAATGACGCATAACCTCTCCTTGTGAAATCACTGCACAACGCCGTTGTGCCTGTGGAGGTTAAAAGCAGGTTTAAGGCCATTTTTGCGGGTGGTTTAAGTCAGTTCTTGCCACTCACCACCTTGTTGCTGATCTAAAACAGTCAGCCATTCCGGTTGGCCGATGACGTTTTGAATGGCCGCCAGAGCCAATTCAGGGCGGTTGTTTTTTTCACTCAGATGGCCGAGAGCCAATTTTTTCAAGCGGCTGCGATCCATGCGTTGCAGCAGATCGGCGGCTTGGCTGTTTTCCAGATGACCGTAATTGCCACCGACTCGGGCTTGTAAATAGTCGGGGTAGGGGCCCGTGAGCAGCATGTCACGGTCGTGATTGCACTCCAGTAGCAGGGCGTCACAACCTGCCAGAGAGTCCACCACAAAAGGGGTGATGCTGCCCAGATCGGTGAGCAGACCAAATTTTTGTTTGTTCTGTTCAAAGACAAATTGGCAGGGTTCAGCGGCATCGTGAGGAACGGGAAAGGGGCGCACAGTCAGGGAGCCGATTTGAAAGCTTTGATGGGCGTGAAACAGTTTCAGGTTGGGGATTTTGACATCCCGCGCTTTACGGTGAGTGCCGTGGGTCATCCAGACGGGGAATTTATAACGCCGTGCCAGTGGTGCCACACCGGAGAGGTGGTCGCCGTGTTCGTGGGTTACCAACAGGGCATCAAGGTCATCGGGGGTAAGCTCAAAACGCTGTAACCGTTTGACCGTTTCTTTAATACTGAAGCCACAGTCGATCAGCAGCCGAGTGCCATCTGCTTCAATTAGGGTGGCGTTGCCAGAGCTGCCACTGCCCAAAGAGGCGAATCGCATCGCTTATGCGCGCCGCTTAGGGTGAGGTGGCGAGATTGGGTGGGTAGTCACTGACTTTGATCGGGGTAGCGTTGGTCTTTTTTAGCTCAGGAATGATAAAGGCTGTTGGCTCTTTTTTAATCTTTAAGTCGCTGGGCAGCTGTAGAGCGGGGTGTGAGGTGGCGCTGAAGTAATCCACCAACGGCTTGTCTTTTCCCGAACTACAGGCGCTGAGCATCAGTAGGGGTAAGAGCATGAGAGACAATAAATGTTTCATGCTTATGGTTGCTCCGTGGTGAGGCAATCGGCAGCCTGTAGAGCCGCGCGCAGGGTGTTTTGATGCTGTTTTGCCAATGGGGTCAGAGGCAGGCGAATGCCAGCGGGAATCAGCTCCATCTCCAGCAGCGCCCATTTGACCGGAATGGGATTGGCTTCCAAAAACAGGTTTTGGTGCAATCCCAAGAGAGGCTCATTGAGGGTCGCGGCTTTTGCTGCATCGCCTGCTAAGGCCAAGGCGCACATCTGTTGCATCGCTTTGGGAGCCACGTTGGCGGTCACCGAGATGTCGCCTTTGGCACCGAGCAGAATGCACTGCATCGCGGTTTCGTCATCACCACTGTAAAGTTCAAAGTCATCACCACAGAGCGTCATGACCTCTTTGGCGCGTTCCAGATCGCCGGTGGCTTCTTTAATGCCGATGATGTTGTCGATGCTGGCCAGACGTGCCACGGTCTCGGGCAGCATGTCCACAGCGGTGCGTCCGGGGACGTTGTAGAGAATTTGTGGGATCGCAACCGCTTCGGCTATGGCCTTGAAGTGCAGATACAAACCCTCTTGGGTGGGTTTGTTGTAATAGGGGGTCACCAGCAGGCAGGCATCGGCTCCGGCTTCGTAGGCAAAGCGGGTTAACTCAATGGCCTCGCGAGTGGCGTTGGCACCGGTACCGGCGATGACCGGTAGGCGGCCATTGACCAGTTTGATGATCAGTGCCATCAGAGCGCAATGCTCTTTAAAGCTGAGGGTGGCTGACTCACCGGTGGTGCCCACTGCAACAATGGCGTTGGTGCCACTCTCTACGTGGAATTCGATTAAGTTTGCCAAGGAGGCCTCATCAAGAGAGCCGTCATCGTGCATGGGGGTTACTAGCGCTACCATACTGCCGTGAAACATTGTTCTACACCACTCTAAAATCAAGGTCGTTATGGTACTTGGCATGAGGAAAGTTGACAAGTGAACTGTGGATTTTCAATGCCTTTCTGCACGGTGTACACTGCCTTCTTTTCTCGATTAATGAATTTTAGGAGTAGTAATGGACGATAGCCTATTGGGTAAACGCGCCCCCGATTTTGAATTGCCTGCCACTGGTGAACAGAGTGTGCGTCTTTCTGATCTTAAAGGTCAAAATGTGGTGCTCTATTTTTATCCGCGTGACAACACCTCAGGGTGTACCACCGAGGGATTGGATTTTGGTGAGAATATCGAGGCGTTTAAGGCCGCCAATACGGTGATCTTTGGGCTTTCCAAAGACAGCGTAAAGAGCCACGAAGGTTTTAAAGAGAAGCAGGACTTTCCTTTTGAGCTGCTTTCCGACGAGAACAGCGATGTTTGTGAAAAATACCTCTGTTTCAAATTGAAGAAAAATTACGGCAAAGAGTACATGGGCATCGAGCGCAGCACCTTTTTGATCAACGCCGAAGGGGAAGTAGTGCAGGAGTGGCGCAAGGTGAAAGTGCCGGAGCATGTGCTTGAAGTGTTGGCAGCAGCAAAAGAGCTTTAATTCTTCTTTGATGCAAAATATGGATCACCCTTTGCTCTGAGAATATCTACACTTTGTACCGTATGGAGGTGTCTGTGAGATTGCTTTGTGTGATGATCAGGCTTCTCCCCTTCTACCTCAACTTCAAGAGAATCGACAATGACCGCCAATACTCCCCTTCAGCCAACCGATCTGCCACCTTTGGGTATGGATGAAACCAGTCTGGTGCATGATTTTCAGCACTACTTCAGCCACACCTTGGGGCGTGATAAATATTCGCCTCATCTGCACTACGCTTATGAAGCCTTGGCGCTGACGTTGCGAGATCGGCTCATGGAACGCTGGCGAAACACCCGTCAAGCCTATGAAAGCAGCGGTTGCAAGCAGACGTTTTATCTCTCTTTGGAGTTTCTGATGGGGCGGGCGCTGGGTAACGCCATGCTGAATTTGGGCTTGAACGAGGAAACCGCCGCCGCCATGCATCAGCTGGGGCTTTCCTTGGAAGAGGTCAGCGAAGCGGAACACGATGCGGGGCTGGGGAACGGCGGCTTGGGACGTTTGGCGGCCTGTTTTCTTGACAGTTGCGCGACGTTGCAATTGCCGGTGACCGGTTACGGCATTCGTTACGAATACGGCATGTTTCGTCAGCACATCTGCGATGGTCATCAAGTGGAAGACCCCGATCACTGGTTGCGGGACGGCAATCCGTGGGAGCTGGAGCGGCCTGAATACACTCAGACGATTAAGTTTGGCGGTCGCAGTGAGATGTACCACGATGCCAAGGGGGGTGCTGCGCAGTCGTTGGGTGGAGAGCAATGATGTCTATGCGGTGCCTTACGATACCCCCGTGCCAGGTTATCAAAACGGTACGGTCAATACGCTGCGCCTTTGGTCTGCCAGTGCGACGGATGCCTTTGATCTGAATGAGTTTAATGCAGGCAGTTATTCTGATGCGGTGTCGGCCAAAAATGACGCTGAAAAGATCACCATGGTGCTTTATCCCAATGACAGCAGTGAAAATGGCAAAGATCTGCGTCTGCGTCAGCAGTATTTTCTCGCCTCCGCCAGTTTGCAAGATGTCTTGCAGCACTGGTGTCGTCAGCATGGCGATGATTTTAGTCAGTTTGCAGATAAACACTGTTTTCAACTGAACGACACGCATCCCACTATCGGCATTCCTGAATTGATGCGCTTGTTGCTGGATGAACACGGTCTGGGTTGGGATGAGGCGTGGCAGATCACGCGCAAAACCATGGCGTACACCAATCACACCCTGTTGCCAGAGGCATTGGAGCGGTGGCCGGTGCGCCAGTTCCGTGATCTGTTGCCGCGTATTTTGGAAATCATCTACGAGATTAATGCGCGCTTTTTAAACGAAGTCAGCCAGCGTTGGCCAGGCGATACGCAGCGCCAGCGACGAATGTCGTTGATCGAAGAGGGCGGTGAGCCGCAAATTCGCATGGCTTATTTGGCCATTGTTGGCAGCATGTCGGTGAATGGGGTGGCTGAGCTGCACTCGAAGCTGTTGGTGGCCGGTCTGTTTAAAGATTTCCATGAGTTGTGGCCGACCAAATTTAACAACAAAACCAACGGTGTTACCCAGCGGCGTTGGTTGGCGTGGTGTAATCCCGAACTGAAAAAGCTGATTGATGGTCGCATTGGCAGTGAGTGGGTGACGGATCTTTCGCAGTTGAAACAGTTGGCTCCGTTGGCCGATGACGCTGCGTTTCAGACCCAATGGCATGAGGTCAAGATGGGCAACAAACGCCGTTTGGCGGCGTTGGTCAAAGAGAGTTGTGGGGTGGAGTTTGACCCTGCGGCGATGTTTGATGTGCAGGTGAAACGCATTCACGAATACAAACGTCAGTTGCTTAATGCCTTGCACATCATTCACCTTTACAACCGGATTAAACGCGGAGATACGGAGAACTGGACTCCTCGCTGTGTGTTGATCGGCGGTAAAGCCGCCCCTGGTTACGTCATTGCAAAGTTGATTATCAAGTTAATCAATAACATTGCTCAGGTGGTCAATAACGACCCTGATACGCAAGGTTTGTTGCGGGTTGCGTTTATTCCGAATTATCGCGTCTCGGCGATGGAGATTATCAGCCCAGGCAGCGACTTGTCGGAGCAGATCTCCACTGCGGGTAAAGAGGCTTCCGGTACCGGCAATATGAAGTTTATGATGAACGGTGCCATTACCATCGGTACTTTGGACGGCGCTAACATCGAAATTTTGGAAGAGGTGGGGGATGAGAATTTCTTCCTCTTTGGGCTGGATGCGGCGGAGGTGGAAGCCGAACGTGGGCAGTACAATCCACAAGCTTATATTGATGCCGATGAGGATCTAAAAGAGGTGTTTAAACTGCTGCACTGCGGTCATTTTAATCAATTTGAGGCGGGTTTGTTTGATCCGCTGTTATTGACCTTAACTCATTCGCATGACCCTTGGATGACCTTGGCGGATTTTCGCAGTTACGTTGATGCTCAGCACGCGGTGGCAGAGGCCTATCAAGACCGTTCACGCTGGTTAAAAATGAGTATTTTGAACAGCGCCTGCAGCGGTAAATTTTCCACCGACCGTACTATGATGGATTACAACCGCGAGATTTGGCATCTACCACAAGTAGAGGCCTTGGCTTTGAAATAGAGTTAGGGGTCAGGAGAGGTCAGGTTCTTCGGAGTCTGGCGAATCTCCAACCGCTCTACGGTAGCTAAAAAGATATAACGTCCGTCTAAAGTACGAAAGCTGCGCCCAGCGATCTCTCCCTGTTTGGCACGATACTCACGACTCTCTCCTGTTTCGCTGTTGATCACAAAGACCTGTACTTGCACCTGTTCGTCGTCCCAATTGAGATAAAAAAGCAGGCTGGAGAGAGTGAGTGTGACCGCCAGAAAACTGTAGGCGATAAAACGCCCCGAAAAGATCGGGGCTTTGGTTTCAGTGTGGGACAGCTCTGCTTTCCTCTGTATGACTTCGGGTGGCCGTTTGGCGCGATAAAAGAGCGCAACCCCCACGATCAGCAACAGAGTAAAAAACAGTTTAGTTAGCATGATCGACACTTGCAGTGGAGGTTTCGTGATCAATTGCCGCGGGCCAAGCGTTGATCACCGCTTGTACCAACGTGGCGAGGGGAATGGCAAAAAAGATTCCCCAAACACCCCAAATACCGCCAAAAAAGAGCACCGCAACGATAATGGCGGTGGGGTGAAGGTTGACCACTTCGGAGAACAAAATGGGGACGAGAATGTTGCCATCCAAAATTTGGATGAGTTGGTAAAAGAGCAGCAAGTAACCTAATTCGGCACTAAATCCCCATTGAAAATAGGCGATGAGCGCCACCGGTAGGGTGACGGCCACGGCACCGACAAAGGGAATGATGACGGAAATGCCCACCAAAAAACTCAGCAGCAGCGAGTAGTTTAATCCCATAAAAGCAAAGGTGAGAAAGGTGGCGGCCCAGACGATGATGATTTCGATAAATTTACCACGGACGTAATTGCCGATCTTCTGATCGACTTCGGACCAGACCTGTGAGGCCAGCTCCATGCGCTTGGGCATAAAACGACAAAACCACTCCAGTAGCAGCTTTTTGTCTTTTAGAGCAAAAAAGACCAGCAGTGGCACTAAGATGGTGTAGATCAGAAAGGTGAAAAAGCCGACCATGTGAGCCAAGGAGAGGGATAAAATGGTTTGTCCCATACCGGCTACAGCGCTGCGCAGGGCGGCGATGATTTCTTGAATTTGCTGGGCAGTAACGAGGGTGGGGTACAGCTCAGGCAGTTGCAGTAAAGTGCTCTGCGCACTGACGATCATGTTTGGCAGTTCACGAATTAAGGCCACTACTTGTTGTGATAGCAGGGGTAATAAGCCTATGAATATGATCAAACAGAAGAGCAAGAAGATCAAAAAGACAAAGGTGACCGCCAACATACGAGGGATTCGGTAGGATTCGATGAACTGCACGGTGCCTTCCAGAAGATAGGCTAAGACCGTGGCGATCAGCAGTGGAGCAAGCAGGTCTCCCAATAAGACGATGGTGGTGAAGACGACGATGAGCAGCAGCGCCAGAATGACCACTTGAGGGTCGGAGAAATGCTCTCGATACCAAATGCGCAGTACGCCCCACATCAGCGTGTCTCCACTAATTTTTGATAATGATCGGCAAACAATTGTTCCAGCTCGACAACGACTTCTGCGGCTTTGCGACCTTGCAGTAGATGTTGGCTCATTAGGCCGGAGGCTTCGTGCAGCACTTTGCTCTTATCCAGCATGGGGTAACTGCGTGACAGGCGTTTGATGGCGGTGACGACGGTTTCGTTTGCTGCGGCTTCTTCCAGCTGCGGTTCTGTGAGAGGTTTTTCATCAATGCCGCAGCGCTGGTAGAGAAACTCGGCAAACTGTACCAAGGTCTGCTGTTCTTCAAGCGGCAGGGCATCAAAACAGTGGTTTAATTTTTTTGCACGGGGATTCATAAAAAGATCATTCTTATCGGTTGTTTACTGGGGGGGGGTGATGCTAACAGAGCCACTGCCCTGTTGGTTTTTTTTGCAATACTGGCGTGAAAAATCCAATAATTCATCCAGTATTCGTACCCGAAATTTTTGTCGTTGGCGCACAAAGGAAAAGGGCCGTTCTAGGGGTGGGTCAAGACGCACGGCTTTTAAGGTTCCCAATTTCAACTCTTTTATCACCGTTGCACAAGAAGCAATGGAGAGGCCGAGACCGGCTTCCACTGCGCCTTTAATTGCCTCGGGGCTGCCCAATTCCAAACAGTTGTCCAGTTCGTCTTCATTGATGTCTTGGCTGCGCAGGTATTTGGAGATCACTTCGCGAGTGCCAGAACCCACCTCGCGAAAAATAAATGGGTAGGCCAATAAACAATGGACATCGAGTGACATTTCATTGGCCAACTCATGGTGGGGGTGCATGATCACCAGCAGCTGATCCATGCGACAGGTTTCGGACAGCAGCAGTTTGTTGTTAATGGAGCCTTCAACAATGCCAAGGTCAATCAAGTTTTCTTCCATCATCGAGACCACGTTCTCGGTATTGCCGACTTTGAGGCGGATGTTGATTTCGGGGTATTTTTGTTTGAAGCTTCCGAGTAGGGCTGGAAGCATGTATTCGGCAATGGTGGTGCTGGCACCCAATACCAATGCGCCGGTGACGTCACCGGTCATTTCTTTGACCACCTCCTGCATTTCGCTGTAGAGCACGAAGATGCGTTCGGAGTATTCGTAGACCCGTTTGCCGGTTTCCGTTAGACCAATCTTGTTGTGGCCGCGATCAAACAGGCGGGTATTGAAGTCCTCTTCCAGTTGGCGAATCTGAAAGGTAACCGCCGGTTGAGTCATGCTGAGGCTTTCTGCGGCTTTGGTAAAACTCAGCAGCCGCGCTACGGTATGAAACACCTGCAATCGTCGGTCGGACATATGTAGTTCCCAGAAAAATAGACAGCAAAGTCGTATCTTACCAGTTAGGCTGAGCAACATACACGCCCGCTAGAATAAATGTTTGCTGGAAGTGTTTGTTGTTACGTTTGATGGGATTTTGCAAAGTGGGTGGCTTGTTCGGGCTTTGGCTTTGATTTAGTATCGTCAGGGCGTTGTGGCGGATTGTTGGAATCCAGTACTGCATGGCTGGAAAAATCTGCCGTTATGCAAGGTAGTGGGACGAGGTTTGGAACAAGATGGTTAGGAACTAAAATGACATCAAGATGTTGCCTAGAGAGGTTATAGGATATTTAGGTCTTATTTGTTGGTTTTTTGATAAAATTTCCTGAAAACCGTGGTTAAATCACGGGTTTATGGTTTTAAAGTAGTGGAAAATGAGAGCTAAAGGTATGAGGATGGATCAAAGCGTTGCTCCAGATGACGTACAAATGAGTGAGAGGTGGTCGGTGAGAAATAAGATGCGTTGGTGTGTGGGGGGCTGGTTGAGTGGTTTTTTACTGCTTATGGGTGTTAGTGGAGTGCTTCACGCTATTGAAGAAAATGAAGTTTCGCCTTATTACTTAGTGAAAGAGTATTACATTGGTGTTGATGATGAACTTGATGTCAATGTCTGGCGTCAGCCGGAACTGTCGGTCAGCGTTCCCGTGCGTCCAGATGGCATGATCTCCTTGCCTTTGGTGGGGGAGTTGAAGGCCGAAGGTTTGACCCCCAAACAACTCTCTGATCTGGTTCGTGATCGCTTGGCAAAATTTGTTCGTGATCCCAAAGTGGCCATTATTTTAACCCAGTTACGCAGTCACGAATTTTTATCCCAAGTGCGTGTGTTGGGTGCAGTGGGATCGGTGACCTCGTTACCGTACCGGCCTGGCATGACCGTTTTGGATGTGGTGCTGGAGGCGGGTGGGGTGAGTGAATTTTCTTCACCTAATGGGACTAAACTGTACCGTAAATTTGACGGTAAAACCCGAACCATTGAAGTAAATCTTAAGGATATTCTGAGCGAAGGAAAGCTGGAAACCAATTATACCTTACGTCCTGGTGATGTAATTACTGTTCCTGAAAAGCTTTTTTAGGTTTTGAATAACATTTTACGATAAAAATGGCGGTGTGAATTATGGCTCAACCAATCCCTATGGATCAGTTGATTAAGCTTGTTTTTAAGGAAGTTGCGGTAAGACGAATCATGGTAACGGTGATTTTTGTCATCGTTAGTCTTATTCGTATTGGGGGCGGGTTTTGTGTTGCCAAAAAAGTATACGGCAACCACCACTATTGTGGCGAATAACAGTAATATTATTGCGCCGTTGATGGAAGGTGCCGCAGTACCAACGGAGATGGATGTCAGCGAAGAGGCGGTGATTGAGGTGGTTTTCAGTCGGCGTTTGCGCGACCAACTGTTGGAATACGGCGGTTGGCTGGATGAGGATTTATCTCAGATTGACCGAGAGAGATTGTTAGAGAGCATTAAAGAACGGACTGTGATTACCAAAGAGTCCGCGAATTTAATTAAGATTAAATACGTTGACAGTGATCCAGTGCGGTCTTTTAAGGTGACGCAAAAACTGGCTTCTTTGTATGTGGCCGAAAGTGGCCAGAGTAAACGTGAAGAGAGTCAAGAGGCTTACGATTTTATCGACAAGCAGGTCAAAGCGTACGAAGCCAAGCTGAAAGAAGCCGAACGTAAAATGAGTGCTTTTAAGGCAAAAAATGAAGATGCGCTGCCTGGTACTGGAGACTCAATTGGTTCTCGTATCGAAAACTTGAAGCTCTCTTTGGAGAAGATGGATCAAGAGGTTAAAGAGGCAAGGATTCGAAAAAAATCTCTGGAAAAGCAGTTGTCCGGTGAGGTGAAAGTCACCGCCAGTTTTTTGAAAGAAAATCAATATCGAGGGCGAATCAGTGAGCTGCAAGGACAGTTGGACACCTTACGTCTGAGCTATCATGATTCTTACCCAGACATCGTGCGGATTAAAAAACAGATCTCCGATCTAGAAGGGTCGATAGAGGGCGAGGTGGGGCAGAGAGACCCCAATGCGGGCAGTGCGGCAAATAATGATATGGGTTTTATGGGGGATGGTGGGGCCACACCTGCCAACCTGTCACAGCAGATGCGCGGACAGCTTTCTGAAACCAAAACTTTGATAGCGACCTTGAATGGACGCAAGGAACAGGCGCGAAAATCCTTGGCTCGAGAACGGGATCGAGCCGGTCGAGTGCGCTTGGTAGAGTCTAAAATTGATGAGCTGGTGCGTGATTACGAAGTGAATAAAGAGCTGTATAAAGACCTCTTGCAACGTCGTGAAATGGCGCGCATCTCAATGCATTTGGACATTGAAAAGCAAGGCTTAAAATTTAGTGTGCAGGAGCCAGCAGCATTGCCATTGGTGCCGACCGGTTTGCGCTTTTTGCATATTTTGATGTTGGGTCCATTGATTGGTTTGCTGCTGCCCATTGCCCTTATTTATGTTTTGTTGGCCTTTCTTGATAGCCGTATTCGCCTTGAGCCGGGAGTCACTTTTGTTGCTCCAAAAGGGGTTATGGTAACCACGATTAGGCATATGGTTTCACCACAGGAGCAACGTTCTCATCGGCGTGGCAGTTGGTTGATTGCGTTTGTGGTGATGTTGGTTTTGATGGCCTACGTGGTGGCGGGTAGTTTGAAGTTTATGCAGGTGATTTAACCTCAAAATCAGGGCTACATGATCTAGAAAACATCAGTGGGTTTACCGTTTAGGTTGAAAAAAAATGAGTAAAATTGAAGAGACGCCAGAAAAGGTGATAGAGGATGATATGTTGGACGACTCATTGGATTTTGAGTTGGACGATGATCTCGGGGCTGATCCAGAACCACAACGGGTGGTGCCGACCCTTTCTTCGCACGTTGAGTCGGTGGCAAATTCAGGTGCAGCTTCCACTGCGGGTACGAGTTTGCAGCTTCGCAGTACCAGCAGCAGTGGCGATATTGCCAAGATGGAATACAAACGCTGTTTAACCGCCGATGAGCTTGATGCAAAGAAAATTATCCATCCGGATATGAAATCTCGAGAAGCCTTTAATACCTTCCGAGAGTTGCGTACCAAGCTATTAAAAATCAGCCAAGGCGATAACTTTATCGTTATGGTGAGTTCGGTGGTACCAAAGGGAGGCGCTAGTTTTTTCTCGCTTAATTTGGCTTCTGCGTTTGCCTTTGATGAGAGTAAAACGGCTCTATTGATTGAGTGTAATTTGCGTAGCCCATGTCAGCACGATGTTTTGGAAGTGGATTCGGATGTGGGTTTGAGAGACTACTTGGCCGATGCGGTGGTGGATCTGGAAGAGATTATTTGTGATTCCGGCATTGAGCGTCTGCGGCTTTGTCCAGCGGGGCGTAACCGTGAGGTTTTCAAGGAATTTTTTACTACGGATCGGATGCGTGAGTTTATTGAGCTGGTTCGGCGGCGTTATTCTGATCGCTTTATTTTCATTGATGCACCTTCAGTGGACGATACAGACGCACAAATTCTCGCTGAATTGAGTGATTATGTTTTGCTGGTGGTGCCTTATGGCGGTGTTGAAGAGACACAAATTACGGATGCGATTGATGTGATGGGTGAAGAGAAGGTGGTTGGTCTTGTTCTCAACAACATACCATAAACGTTTTTTTTATAACCTTTAATGGAAAGATGGAAAGGATGATGATGTCTGTTCGAAATACGGTATTGCTTTTTGTAGTTGGATCTTTTTCTGTTTCCAATGCGTATGCCTTACAGGCGAATTATCAGCTTTCTTATCAGGGTGAGTACAGCTCAAACGCAAAAAAGAGTGGTGCGACCACCACCAATGTGCAGGGTGTGGCTGATTACCGCAGTGTGTTTCGTGGAGAGCTGGGTCTTAAAGAGGCCAGTGGGCGTTTTCGTTATGATGTCAGCAGTGCGATGGAGCTACGCCATTACGCCAATGGCAGTTATAAACCCGATGCGGTGTTAATGCTGGATGCAACGTCTAACTGGTTGATTTCACCGCGTCGTTTTGAATGGTCATTTGAGAATTATCTGGGGGAGTCTCAAATTAGAGTTTTAAATGCAAATACACCGGATAATCGTCAATTTACCAATACCTTTGTAACAGGGCCCTCGATTACCTTACGTTTTGGTAAAACCGATAATTTAGTTTTGAATGCTCGCTTTTCCGATGACTACGAAGAGGTCACTAATAATGCTGCACAACGGGTAAATGCTTCGTTGGAGTGGGATCATCGAATTTCATTGTTGAGTTCAATTTCGGCAACTATTAGCAGTACCGAAGTAAAATACAAAGACCTTTTATCAAATAGAGGAGACAGTAAAACTTTAGATGCCTTTGTCAGTTTTCAGACCCAGCGAGCGCGTTCGACGTTTTCTCTTGATCTAGGGGAGAGTCGTGGCGAGAGTGATCGGCGTGGCACGACCAGTAACGTTTTAGGGCGTATGGCATGGGCGTATCAGATGTCGGATAGCAGCCAGTTTGGGCTCTCGGCAGCTCAAGAATTAACCGACTCTGGTCGGCGGCGGGTGGCTGTGGCGCAGCAGGGAGCCGTTGTTGCAAACCCTGTTGTTCAGGTAGCAAGCAGTGGTGTTTTTGAGTCTCGCCGTTTGAATTTTTCTTTCTCTCAAGGCTGGCAGACAGACAGTGTTAATTTTTCTGCTTATGCTGAGCAACAAGATTATTTAAACGATCCTGCTGATGTAGCGCAAGTGGTGACAACCGTTAATAAAATTTCTGGGCGCGATTCAGAGGTGTTTGGTTTTGATGCCAGTTGGAGCCACAGTATTAATCGACGTTTGGATGTGGCGTTTAATGGCAGTTATTCCCTCTCAATGTACCCCACTGTTTTAAGTCCAGTTAGTCAGACGGCGCGTGAAGACACTAATCAAAGCGTGGGCTTGTCGTTGCAATACCAATGGGGAAAACTTTTGGCTCTCACCAGCAATCTCAGCCAGAGTGAAAGGGACAGTAATGAGTTTGGCCAAGATTACCAGGACACCCGTTTTTCTGTGACGATCACCTACGGCCGTTAAGTTATCACTTGTGCCTTACTCTGTTATCGACAGCGATATTTTGGCCGATCGTCAGGCTGTTTTGGCGTTGTGGTCGGATGGTTTGGCCATAGGCCAAAATCACCTTGCTAAATATCGTTGGTTTTATCAGGATAACCCCATTGCAGCCGCCACTGGTTTTTTGTTAACGGACGGTGGTTGTATACCTTCGATGCCCGTTTTGATCGTTTATGGCAACGGGTGGCTCAGAAGAAATCAGCGGTTATATTATCTGTTACGTTGATGAGGAACAGGTGGTTCACATAATTGACCGGTTAGCCATTGACTTTGAAGGTACGCTTTCTTTTTTGTTAAAAAGTTTTATTTTTACGGCACGTCGACAGGGTTATGTTTCGATATTAATGGAGTTTTATGGGCTTGAATCGGTGGTGACCTTATTGGCCTCTGTATCACGTCTGGTCGCACTGCAAAAATATGATGTACATGGAGCATTTAGATTGGTTTATGACTGCCGCTGATGAAGACGGGTGACAGTGAATTCATGAAATAAGTGGGAAAGTTTGGTGTATTGTTCTCAGTTTTTATGAGAATGCTATGGTGGTTTACAACAGGGAGGATATAAAAAGCATGGTTTTTTTTTATTAGGATCTCAAACTGCTCTAGTATCATGGTAGGAGTATAGTGGGTGTATAAAAAAGGGCTGTTAGCAAAGTGTCTTCATTTTTCTAAACTGTTGCCGGTGATCAAGTTCGCCAGACAGAAAATGTTGCAGGATGTTTTAATCCTTGCGTATCATCGGGTCAAGGATATAGAAAACCTAACTGAATATGAATTTGATACCGAATTGGTAAGTGCCAGCAGTGCTGATTTTCATTGGCAGATGGCTTTTGTTAAAAAACATTATAACCCAATACGTTTTAGCGATTTGATTGCCTCTTTAGACGGTAAAAAAATCACTGCCGCCAAACCCCTTAATTGTTACCTTTGATGATGGGTTTGAGGATAATTACAGTGTTGTTTTTCCTATTCTAAAACAGTTGGATGTGCCTGCGACTATTTTTATTTCATCAGATTACATTGGGAAAACGGAGACATTTTGGTTTGATTGGGTGGTTTATTTACTGAAAAAGGCAGCACCTGGAGTTCTTAATTTGCCAGCTATCCCTCTTGACCTCTGCATTGAGAACAGCTTTGACTCAAGGATGTCTGCGGTAGATATTTTATTAGGGGCACTGAAACAAGTTTCTAATGAGGCGCGTCTGCAGACGATTGTTGATTTGGAGCAGCAAGTGGGAGCCCATAAACCTGAGAAGGGTTTTGAGGAGAGTTATCCCATGACCTGGCAACAGGTGAAGGAGATGTCAGAGTGGGGGGTGGAATTTGGCTCTCATTCCGCCAGTCATCCGATATTATCCCAGCTGGACGATAAGGAGCTTTGGCATGAGATTGCTGATTCCAGAGAGGTGATTGTTGAAAAAACAGGACAAGCATGTGATGTGATTGCTTATCCTGTGGGAGGGGCCTGTACCTATGATCAACGGGTTTTGGACATGGTGGAACGCTCCGGTTATCGCTTAGGTACCAGTTATCGCAGTGGGGTTAATGTCTTGGATGAGCTGGAGCCTTATGCCTTGCGGCGAATTCACGTTGAGTTGGAGACCAGTCGTGAATTGTTTGCTGCGACCTTGGCATTGCCTTCTCTGTTTATTACGAAATACACACTTACTAAGCTTTAGGGCTTTAATCTAAGGAAAAAGAGAGATTATGCCTTTAGGGGAAAGCCAATTTTGTTGGGATTTGCTGCGCCGTACTGGCTTGGATGCCAATTTACGACGGGGTTCAGGCCCTCGATTTGATATTCAAGAGCCGATGGCGCTACGCCCTTTTGTAAAGCTGTTAAGAACCTTGACCGTGGATCAATGTTTTTGGATGCCTTTGTTACCCTCCATGCCCAAAGAAGGCACAGTGTTGGTCATTGATGACAGCTGTGGCAATTTGAGTCGAGGTTTGGCACTGCATTTTCAGCGGGTGATTTCGATGCAACCGAATGCCGTGGCGGCGGCGTTGCTGGCAGACTCTTTGAGGCGATCTGAGGTTGATAATATTGTGGTTGTGCAGGCAGATTTGTCAAAACCTCTGCCCATTGCCGTTGGCACGATCAATTTATGTGTCAGTTTGCGGCTAGGACACTTGCTGGCACGCCATTATGGTGCAGATTATTTGAATATTTATCGTCATGTGCTGACTTCAATGGGGGAAGCCTTAACAGTCAATGGCGTTATGTTGATTGCGGATGATAACTGCCAAAATTATTTCAATATGGCCAAGCAGGTTTTGGGGCGTAAAATCACCGGCTATCAGGGGGTTCCTTGGTTGGAGACGCGTGAAATGTTGCGCTCTTTTGGGATGCAGATACAAGAATATGTGGGTAAGTTTGATTATAATGAGGGTTTATTGCCCCTGCCAGATTTGGTTTTACGCGAACACGCTGCTTTAGCAGAGCCGCTAAAAAAGAATCTGACCGGACGGATTAAACAATATTTACTCAATCGACGTTTGAGTACCCGTTATTGGCCCGCTTTTCTTTTTTGTGCCAGTAAACAAGGTGTGCTTAACAGTGTGCAGGAGATGGTGCAGGCAGCTGATTTGGCCACTTTGCTCCATTGGCAGACCTCCAAGGTTGAAGTGCGACGACTGATTGCCGGTAATGCCGATGTTACGGTAGTGATGGTGGGGCCGGTAGGCAACACCGATATTGAGGTGGTTTTGCGTTTGCCTCGCTCTAAAGCCGGTTTTGTCTCTGCGGGTCGTAATGCCGATGTGATTACGGCATTGCAGAAGGGATCGTTTGCGGCATTGACACCTAAATTATTGGCATCGGGTGAATATTTAGGCCAACGTTATTACATCGAAGAGAAAAAAGCGGGGCGTGAGTTACAAGAGTTCAGTGAGTTGGCGGATCAGATGGTGCGGGAGGCCTGTTTGGTCTTGGCGCGGGGACAGGCTAAAACCGCTGTGCGGCGGGTGTTAACAAAAAACGATTACGACATTTTGATTGGCGGTTGCATTGGAAATTTGCGGCCTTATTGTAATAAGGCCGAACAGGCTGTATTGCAGCGGGTTGATGAACTGCTACAGCTGTTTTTTATCGGAAAAGAGACGCCGTTGGTGCGAACCCACGGTGATTTTAAACTCGGCAATGTGCTGTTTTTAGCCGATCAAAGTGTTGGCGCGATTATCGACTGGGATCTGTCGGAAACCTCGGGTTTGCCATTGAGTGATCTGTTTGTGCTGATGACCTATCGTCGCGATCCAGAAGAGCAGAAAAACTACAATTTGATCGAGTTTTATCGTCAAAAGGTGCTGCCTTGGAAGATGCCCGTTTTTTACCAAAAATTATTGCCTGAAGTGGCAGCAATATTAGACGTTGATGAGCGTCTGTTTTTGCCGATTCGCTGTCTCTCTTGGTTGATGAACTTAAGAGATCGACTTGATTGGACTTTAAAATCTCATGAAGGGTGGGCTAGTGAGGGTATTGGTGCGGTTTTAGGCGATATAGAGCAAATTTTAGCGGATGCTTCTTCCAAATAGCAGAGTTCCCTTTATCGAAATGTAAAGGATCGTCTTTTTTCTAACGAATCTCTCTTCTGGTGTTGAGTGAAAAATATCATTCTGGTTCCAGAGGCGATTTTTTGACGGGCTTGGTCTTATACTTTCGCCCTACTACTTGACGCTATTTTTTAAGAGTTTATATGGCTGGCAATCTGAAACATTTGTTAAAACATACCGGTGTTTATCTGGTCGGTAATGTTCTTAATCGTCTGGGCGCATTCATACTTCTGCCCATCTACACCAATTATCTGAGTGTGCCTGAATACGGCGTCTTAGAGATCCTCTATTCGATCAATGCGGTGCTGTCGGTGTTGTTTGGGGCCGGTTTGGCGCATGCGACCCTGCGTTTCTATTTTGATTACGATGATCAGAAAAGCCGAAATTCGGTGGTCACCACCAATCTTTTGGTCACGTTTATTTTGGTGGCAGCGGGCGTTCTGTTTGTCAATATCTGGAGCGAAGAGGTTACGCTGTTGCTGTTGGATGATCTTCAGTTTGAGCGCGCGTTACAGATTGCGCTGCTGATTATTGTGGTTGAGTTGAGCAGTGAGGTGTTACTGGCCTATTTGCGTGCTCAAGAGCGTTCGGGGCTTTATGTGCTGTTGTCAGCACTGCGTCTGGTTTCTCAGATCAGCGTGACCTATTACTTGTTGGTTGGCCAGGGCGGTGGGGTTGATGCCGTTTTAAGTTCGAATCTGATCAGTGTGTCGTTGGTTGCAGTGGTGTTGTTGGTCTTCACCTTGAAAGAGTGTGGCTTTCAGTTTGACTTTGCAAAGGTCAAGCCGATCTTGAAATACAGCATTCCCTTTGCCGCCAGCTCCATTGTTGGGGTGGTGGCGGGCAATGCGGATCGGTTTTTCCTGAAAGAGTATGAAGGTTTTGCTGAGGTCGGGGTGTACGGTTTGGCAATGAAATTTGCCTTGTTGCTGACCTTTATTTTGGCTGAACCGCTGTATAAAAGTTACGGCCCATACCGCTTTTCGTTGATTGGTAAACCAGGGGCTGAGCTGTTTCATGCGTCGGTGGCGAAATATTTAACCTTTGCAGCGGTGTTTGTGGCTTTGAGTTTGTCGCTGTTTATTTCTGATCTGCTGCGGGTTTTGTCAGCACCAGAGTATTGGGCGGCGGCGGGTATTGTGCCCATTTTGTTGTTGGGCGTGATTGTGCAAACCAATTCGTACTGTTTCCAAACAGGAATATTAATCCATAAGAAGAGCCAATATATTCTCTATATTATTATGGCTTCGACTAGCGTCAACTTGATGATGAATTACTTGATGGTGGTCTATTTTGAGTTGGCAGGTTATGGTGCGGCGATTGCGTATACTTGTGGCACGCTATCAACCGCGCTGTTGACCAATGTGGTATCACAGCGTTTGTACGCGGTTCCTTATCCCTTTATGAAAATGTTGATGGTTTTGGTTTTGGGTGTTTTGACTTATCTGTTTTCATTGTTGATTCCAAGTGGTGTTGTGTGGCTCAGTTTGTTGCTTAAAAGTACGTTATTGATGGCTTTTTTTGTGTTGCTCTATTTCCTTGATGAAGAGGTTCGAGTGGCAATGGCGAAGGCGCGTCAGTGGATTGGCAGACGTTAATTGTTCGTGTTTTGCTGTAGGGAGAGAGGCAAACCGGCAGGTATAACAAGGAGGGGAGTGCGACTCCCCCAATGATAAATCATGATTTTTATTTACCTCTATTTGATCTTTCTCTATATTCGTCCGCAAGACTGGGTGCCGGCCTTTTATGGTTTTCCCACCGCGATGACGGTGATTCCAATGGGTCTGTTGGCGGGGTTTCTGCGTAAACAGCAAAATCCCGACCTCTATATTCTGCCGCAAACCACGCTGGTACCTTATTACCTGATCATGATTTTGGTCGGTACCACCATTGCTGCTGGGTTTGCGACCGCATTGGGTGAATTCATTGAGTTCCTGCTGCGTGGCATGGTCTTTTTTATGATCGTTTGGAACGTGGATACGCCCAAACGGCTGAAAAGCGTGATTAATTTCACCATCGGTTTGACTCTCTTTTTGGCCTATCAAGGCATTCTGCAAGGCGAGACGGGGCAGTGCTGGGGGGGGATGACCGTGTTTCCGGGTTATGAAGAGATTCGCATTCGTTGGTACGGCGATTGGGATGGCCCCAATGTGCTTGGTATTTTGTTTGTGGTGGGCATTGCACTGATGTTGGAGTACGCCTTCGGGCCGTGGAAACAGCATGGCTTGATTACCCGTTTGGTGGCTCTGGCTTGTATAGGTTATGCGGGTCAGGCGATGTTCTTTACCAATTCTCGTGGTGCTATTTTAGCCACTTTGGTGGGGATTTTGTTTTTCTTTCGTAAAGAGATGGTTAAGCCCTATTTTTTGGTTTTGGGGACGGTGATTTTGATAGGGGCGATTGCAGCGATGCCGTCGCGTATGACGGAGGTGAACTCAGAAGAGGAGTCGGCACACGAACGCATTCAGCTCTGGGATAACGGCATCAATATGTTGCGTGCTCACCCGTCTGACGGGGGTGGGAAAAGGTCAATTTGCGAAACACTCTAAATTGAAATTGATCGCACATAATAATTATGTACAAAACTTTGGCGAATCAGGTTTTCCTGGTTATTACATTTTTATGGCGCTGCTGTGGTACTCCATCTGGTACAACATGGTCTATGGATAGGCCAGAGTACAAGGTGCCTGATGAGGTCGCTGGGGCAGGTCGAATGATGGTCGCGGCCTTTATCGGTTACATGGCATCGACCTTCTTTGTGGTAATGGAGAATGACCTGCTGTTCTATTTCTTTGGCTTGGCTGCTGCGACGCAGATGACGGCACTCAATACGCAGTAAGGACTATCCGCGACCCCAATTCACCGACATGGGATCGCAATATTATTATTGCGATTATGCACTGACGATTTTGAGGGTGATTATTGTGCAGGTTTACGGCAAGGTTATTTAAATTTTGGGTTGCTAAATGATGCTTAATGGTGGTTTTTTAAGGTGCGTGTTGGCAGCTGTGTGGTAAATTAACACCTCAATTTAGGTGACTAAATTACTTAAACCTTGTACGTTGTGTGAATAGGAATAAAACACCATGAAGCAGAAAAAACGGATCTTGATTGTCTTTGGTACTCGTCCTGAAACCATCAAGTTTGCTCCTGTGATTCAGGCTTTGAAGGCGAAAACGGATGAGTTTGAAACTGCGATTGCGGTGACCGGTCAGCATCGGGAGATGCTGCATCAGGCCTTGGCTATTTTTGCTATTAAACCTGATTTTGATCTGGATATTATGCGTGCCAATCAAGATCTGTTTGATGTCAGTATTCATGCTCTGCAAGGCTTGAAAGAGGTGATGAAAGAATTCAATCCCGATTGTGTTTTGGTACAAGGCGATACCACCAGTACCTTTATCGGTGCTTTGGCGGCGTTTTATATGAAGGCCAAAGTGGGGCACATTGAGGCCGGTTTACGCACCTTTAATCGCTGGAACCCTTTCCCTGAAGAGGGCAACCGTAAATTGACCTCCTGTGTGACCGATTTGCATTTTGCTCCTACGGCGCAGTCAAGGCAGAATTTACTCGGTGAGGGTTATTCTGAGGCGGATATTTTTATCACCGGTAATACCTCCATTGATGCGCTGCTTTGGGTATTGGAAAATACCCAGCCGGAGTTTGAGAAGGTCTTGACTGCTGAACAGTGTGAGGTGATTGAGGGTCGTTTTATTCTCTTGACCACCCATCGACGCGAGAATTTTGGTAAGCCGATGGAAGATTCCCTGTTGGCGGTGTGCGACATTGTTGAACGGCACCCCGATGTGAAGGTGGTGATGCCGGTTCATTTTAATCCCAATGTGCGTTCCAAGGTTGATCAAATTTTACGCGGCAATAAAAACATCATCTTGATCGAACCGTTGGATTACCTCAATTTTGCTCACCTGATGGGCAAAGCGGAGTTGATTTTGACCGATTCGGGTGGGGTGCAAGAAGAAGCGCCGACGTTGGGGAAACCGATTTTGGTGTTGCGTGAGACCACCGAACGACCTGAAGGAATTGAGTCGGGTACGGCCAAGTTGGTGGGGTCGGATCGGGAGTTGATTGTGGCCGAGGCCTCGCGCCTGTTGAGCGACAAAGCCGCCTATGAGGCGATGGCGAATAAGGCCAATCCGTACGGTGACGGCAAAGCCGCTCAGCGGATTGTTGATGCTATGAGTACACATCTTTAAAGGGAGTTGATTGATGAAAATTTTGTTTCCGTATATGGCGCGTTGGTTTGCGGTTAACTGGACTCGTTATCACTCCTTGCTAGAGGTGTTGGGTCGTCAGGGGCATGAAGTGCATGTCTTGCAGCCGCCTTCGATGGATTCGGAAGAGACCAATTTTCGTGAAATTGCTCATCGTGAGATGCCCAATGTGCATTTGCATGATGTGAAGTTGAGCGACGGTTTTTGGAATAAAAAACTGCCCTTGGATAAATTGGTGAAAAAAGCCTATTTTTCTATGGCAGCTTATAAAGACGCAAAAAAGATTGTTGAGGAAGAGGGCATTGATTTGGTGCTGTTGTATAACATTCCCCAATATCAATTTATGCGTCTGAAAGGCCCTAAAATTGTCTTTGATTTTGCTGATGATTACATTGACATGCTCGCTTACGAGCTAGGTTCGTTGAATATTGCCCCCATTCGTGGCGTGGCGCAGAAGATGTTGGATAGCATGATGAAACGTTCTGATGCGGTGTTGTGTGTTTCTCATGAGCTGGCTAAATTGGCCAAGGGCAATGTGCATGTGCTGGCCAACGGGGTCAGTGGTGATCAGATGGTGGCGCTGGTGGATGGCAAGCCGATCAATGTGGTGGCGACAGAAAAATTCACCGTCGGCTTTTTAGGTGCGTTTGAGTATTTTATTGACTTCGATATTATTCTTGATGCCGCTGAAAAATTGCCCGAGGTGCATTTTTTATTGGTTGGGTCAGGTCGTGACTGGGAAGGGGTTAAACAAGAGGTCTCTGACCGTAAGCTCGAAAATATTGAGTTGACCGGCGGTGTGCCTCACGATGAGGTGTTTGATTACATTGATCGTATGGACGTCTGTTTGAACATCTTTAAACCAATCCCTGTTTCTCATCGTGCCTGTCCGATCAAACTGTTTGAGTATTTGAGTCGGCATAAACCGGTGATCAGTACCCGTTTGCATGAAATGCCCTACATTGATGACGGTGATTTTCTTTATTATGCCGATCAACCAGCAGAGCTGGTTTTGGCCATTGAGCGCATTCAGCAGAACCCTGAGGAAGCCTTTGAAATGGCGCACAAAGGTTATAATAAAGTGGATGAGAGTTTTACTTGGGAAAAATTGGCAACGCAGTTTTTAGAATTGTCTACGGTGAAAAATTAGGCCGGTTTTAATTTAGAGCCGAATAAAAAAGCCCCGTTTTGGGGCTTTTTTTATGGCTTGATTTGGCCTCAACTCATATTAATCAATGTACTCTACATCGGAGCCGTCCAACAAACGATCCGCCCATTCATTATTAAAATTGCCTTTGGCCACCTCTTGGCAATAAATGCTGAATTCTTTATCCCAATTGTGCAAGCGTTCTAAAAGGGTTTCCATGTAATCGTTACGCACGACGACAACCCCAGTCTGATCGGCCACAATCAAATCACCTGGGTTTATGACGATGCCACCGCAGCTGATTTGATGGTTGATCTCCCCAGGGCCGCGTTGCATCGGCCCCACTGGGGTGGTGCCTCGGGCGTAGATGGGCAGGCCGATCTCTTTTAGGCCGGGCAAATCGCGGATCAGACCGTCAATGACAAAACCGGCAATGCCCCGATGTTTTGCTTTTTGGCTCACCAGTTCACCGCAGATGGCATTGGTTTGTCGCCCGCCCGTATCCACCACAATGACGTCCCCCGGTTTGGCCAGATCCAAGGCTTTATGCACCATCAGATTGTCACCGGGAAAGACTTTTACCGTGCAAGCGGGGCCGATCAGTTTTTGTTTGTTGACCAGATTACGAATTTTAGGCGAGAGGGCATAGAGCCGATTCATCAGGTCGGAGATGTCGGGAGTGGGGTATTTGGCGTACTGTTCGATTAACTCCTTTGGCGGACGTTCAAAATCACGCCGAATACGAAAGCCTGGGCCGGGGTGGACTGCGGTTGTCTGTGGTTTTCCTGCCATTTTATGCTCCTAGGGCTTGCGCCACTTCACCAAGGTAATGGAATGTTTCGGTTTTTTGCCAAGTTTTTGAGTGCGTTACAAGTGTGTTCATCAAGGCTAATGCCCTCGCGTTGGCTTTTATCATAGGCTTTCCAGCGGGATTCGCCGGGCAGTGCGGGAATGTTATTGGTTTTTCCGCCAGCGGCGTGAATTAAATCGCTGAGGTGTTCAAGGCGTTGGTAGTACTGTTCCAGCGGCATAAAACGGCGGATATCCAAAGCGATAAAGAGGTGGCCGTTGTTGCTGTTGCGGTCAAAATCGTCGTGCATGGAGGCCACTTGATGGGAGATTCCTGCGCCGGTAATGACTGCGCTGAGGATCTCCACCATCAGCGAGAGACCATAACCTTTAGCGCCACCAAAAGGCAGCACGGTGCCATTTTTGACCTCATTGGGGTCGGTGATGGGCTGACCGTCTGCATCGACGGCGATGCCTTCGGGCAGCTGTTGACCGGCTTCAATGGCGCGCTTGATGCTGGAACCGGCGCTGGCGGCGGTGGCCATGTCGAGCAAAATGGAGCGTCCATCACGGCGCGGAATGCCAAAGGCCATCGGGTTGGTGCCAAAGACCGCTTGGTTGCCACCAAACGGTGCGACTTTGGGTACTGAGTTACTGGTACTGATGCCGATCATGCCTCGTTCAGCGGCCAGTTGGGTGTAATAGGCACCTGAACCGTTCCAGTTGCTGTTGCGCACGCCGACCACGCCCACGCCTTGGGTTTCTGCCAACTCAATGGCCTTTAACATGCTGTGATGGCTGACGTATTGGCCAAAGCCGTTATTGCCGTCCATTAAACCCAGAGAGGGGCTTTTTTGTTCAAAGTTGAGCTGGCAAGGGGTGGTGATGCGGCCTTTTTGCAGCCGATTAATCAACACCGGCAGCCGCCAAGCACCTTGGGTGGGGCGATTGATCTGGCTGTTCCAGCTCAAAACGCTGCTCAGAATTTCGGCTTGTGCTGCGTCACAGTCATAGGCCAACAGCAGCGTTTTAATCAGTTGGTGCAGCTCAGGCGTTGGGATCTGCGGCACGGTTGCCTCCCATAAGTTGTCTTGCCTTTTTCAGTAGGCGGGAGCCGATGTAACTGAGGTCGTCGCGGACCTTGATCACCCATGGCATGGGGTCGTAGAGTTTAAAATAGTTGACCACCTGTCGATGCGCCAAACTTTTCAGCCAGCCGAAAAAGCTCAGTTCGCCACGCTGTTTCAGTTGCCTAAAGGCGTGGAAGTCTCGATCTGGAATCCAGAGGTGCAGGTGTTGTTGATACGCTTCGATTTTATCGGGAGTCTGGCCATCAAGGTATTGGTAGACGATTTTGGCGATGTCCATGCCGCTCTGGTAGACCAGCTCTTGAGAGGCGACAAAACGAGCGTTGATCTCGATCAGTTTTAACTCACCGTCACGCAGATCCCGTTTAAACTCCATGTTGCACAGGCCGGTGAAGTGAATGTGTTTCAGTAGTTTTTGCCCTAACTTTGCTACTTCCGGTTGCCACTCGGTGACGTGGTAGGTGGCTCCGCCGTGATTGACCGGATAGCGGCGTTTGATCCGTTTGGTAAAGTGATACAGCGGCTGTTCTGCTTGATTGTGGTAAGTGAAATAGCTGCAAAGTAGGCTGTCGGGGCCGGGAATGTATTCGCTGATCATAAATGCCAAACCGGCATTTAGGACACGGCTGGCTTTGTCGAGCAGCTCTTGAGCGTTTTCTACCGCAAGGTATTTTTGGCCGTCAAACTGGGCTTGGAAGAGGTGAGAATGAATCGGTTTGATAATGGCCGGATAACTGACCTCGTGCATAATGTCGATGACGTCTTGTTGTTTGCTGACTTGCCAAAATTCGGGAATGGAAATGCCCGCCTGTTTGGCAACCCTCAGGGTGTGCTGCTTGTCTAGCAGCTCTTGGCGTGATTGCAGGCTTTGGCCTTCGAGCCGGTAGTGCTGCTCCAGCTCGGCTTGATGGGCAATGACAAATTCAAGCGCTTTGTCGCTGCAAGGAAAGAGAATGGCTTCTTTCAATTCTTCCGCTGGGTCTTCCAGCAGCAGTTTGTGCCAGTAGTTGAGCAGGGGTACACCCTCAGGGATGAGGTAGGTTTGCTGACAATAACGTGAATGCAGGGCGTAACATTCTGCGGGGGCTGAGAGGTAAATGGGCACTCCTTGCCTGCCTAAGCTGCGTACGACGGAGAGGGCATTGGCTTGACCGTCTAGGATCAAGACGGCGCGTTTCTGAGTGGTTTTTCTGGTCATATTGAATTCTATTCGTTGTGGCAAAAGGGTTGTGATTGTTTTAGTGGATTTGACCTAATAAGGAGTCCAGTTTAACCGCTTGTTTTCTAGCCAGATAGATTTGGTCGGAGGCGAATATTTTTTGCCTTACTGACTTGGCGGCAATAATCTCTCTTTTGTAAGATTTTCATGCTGATGAAGTGTAGAAGATCAATCATAATTTCCTCTGACAATGTTTTAAGATTAAATTAAGACTAAGTGTGTGTGTTTGCGGCATGATGGCTTCTAAGCGATTAACATTCCAATTAATCCAAGGAGGTGGGAGGGTGGTTAAACAGAGATTGGATGCAGAGCAACTTTTACAGGTTCGGATTGATAAGTGGCTATGGGCTGCGCGTTTTTTTAAAACTCGTTCACTGGCTTCAGAAGCGATTAAGGGCGGCAAAGTCCATATTAACGGTCAGAAAAGCAAACCGGCAAAAATGGTACAGATGGGAGATGAGCTGAAAATTCGGCGCGGTTTTGATGAGTATTGGATTGCCGTGCGGCAGCTGTCGGCGAAACGAGGCTCTGCCAAGGTGGCGGTTTTGCTTTACGAAGAGAGTGCCGAGAGTCTTTCTCGCCGCCAAACGGCAGCGGAACAGCGCAAGGTTTTGGCTGTTGGCCGTGGCTTGAATGAGAAGCCGAATAAAAAACAGCGTCGTCAGTTGGTCAGTTTTACCAAAGGACGGCTGTAAATGAGCGCTCTGTTTAGGGTTCGGTGATGCGAACGGCCAGTACATCGCAAGGGGCGGAGTGCAGTACCGCGTTGGCGGTGGAGCCGAGCAGCAGTTGCAAACCTTGGCGGCCGTGGCTACCGACGATGATCAGATCGACGTGCTCTTTTTCGCTTAAACGAATGATTTCCGTTTTGGGTGAGCCGATTTCAACCCACTGATTTTTTTCGCTGACCTTCAGCTCTTCGCCAAGCTGTTTGATCTGTTCTTTGGAGCGCACGATCAGCGAGGTTTCTAGGTCGTCGTTGGGCATAATAAAGTCGTCGATGTAACCGGGCGGCAGGTAGTCTACGACGTGAATCAGGCTGAGCTTGGCTTGATAATGTTCTGCCAGCTCCTTGGCTTTTTCGATGACCGCATCGCTTTCTGGGGAGAAATCGACGCCGAGAAGAATGTGTTTGTAGATGTGCATGTCACCCTCCTTGTATCTCAGTCTGGAATTTATCGCCTACGGTTTCAGTTTCTACCCCGCTTTGGACAGCGTCAACCCTTATCTTTTAGTTATGTTTTGCCTGTGTCTGCTTTGTCCTTTTTTTGCCGGTTTTTTGTGACAGGCTGAGGCAGTCATCGCGCCAGATGCAGCCATCTTGATCGCAATAACCACTGATGGCGGTGGCAAAACAGTCAAAATTGCCTTCACTGGATTGAATGCTGCGTATTAAGATTTTTTTTGGCAGCTTGCCTGGTTTGAGGTTGATGCTGCGGGCGATGCTGCGAATTTGTTGCATGTTCATGGTTTGTTCTCCGGTTTGGTTATGGGTTGGATGGATTATAAATCTTGTTGGCTTAAGGTAGGGTTGAATTTTCAACTGTTTGGGGGTTGTTATGCTGAAAATCTTGATTTCTTAAGCAATATTTGGGGCAAGTTACTTTTGCGTTGGATTTTTGGCGCTGATCCAGTGGGTTTCTTGTTGGAACAGTTCGATAAAACGCCGTTGAAAGGTGCGCAGATATGTGTCATTGAGGTAGGCAACCTTGGTGGTCTCCCAGGGAAATAGATGGCTGAGATCGCGTTTTTGTAAATCATGGTCTTCTTTCTCGTTGAAGGCTAAATCGGCAATAATGCCGATGCCCAAACCCTCACGAACATAGGTTTTTATTACATCCGTATCAGCCGCGCTGAGGGCAATTTGGGGTTGCAAGTCGGCTCGTTTAAACGTCTGGTTTAGGTTGCCACGACCGGTAAAACCAAAGATGTAGGTGATCAAGGGGTAATCGCATAGGTGTTTGAGTGTGATTTGTTTATATTGAAGAATGGGGTGCTGTTGTGGTGCAATTAAACAGCGATTCCAGCGGTAAATAGTTTTGAATGAGAGTTCAGCGCTTTTATCCAAAGCTTCGGTGCAGATGGCGAGATCGACATGATCTTTGATTGCCATGTTGACCAACTGTTCAGGAGTGCCTTGATGCAGTTGAATTTCTACATCGGGATAGATTTGTCGAAAGCGATGAATGGCCGGTGGTAAGACATAACGGGCTTGGGTATGAGTTGCTCCAATACGTAGTACACCGAGATTCTGCTGTTGATGCTCTGTGCCAATGGCGGTGAGGCTGGCAACGGCGCTGAGAACTTTGCGGGCGTAATGCAGGACTTCTTTTCCTGGTTCACTGAGTCCGATCAAACGTTTACCGTGGCGTTGAAAAAGGGGGTGCCTAATTCGTTTTCCAGTTGCTTCAGGTGTTGAGAGACCGCAGGTTGGACTAAATGCAGCTGTTCGGCGGTACGGCTGACATTGAAACCTTGGTCGACCAAGGTGATTAGAGAGCGGAGTTGGCGCAGTTCCATATCATTATTAATTATATTGATGAATGAATTATTATTTCTAATGCTTGAGTATGGCAGAGATAATGGACTCTCACTACTGAATAGAACGTTGGCTCAAGGTGCCTTGGAGAATATTATGTTGAACTTTAATGCAGAACAGGTGGTTCATAATCCCAACTTTGCTGGTTTGTTTGATGAATACGGTTTTTTGCTAAACCCTGATCTATGGACAGAGGTTCTGGCAGAAAAAATTGCGCATCTGCAAGGACTCGGCTCTTTGGGCGAAAAACATTGGCGCGTGGTTCACCATATTCGGGCAAAATATTTGGAGGTGGGCGGTGTGCCCACCATGCGCTTGGTCTGCCGTGCGGTGAGTTTGTCAAAAGAGGAGGTGTATGAGCTGTTTGGTGGCTGTTTGCCGGTCTGGCGCATTGCGGGCTTGCCCGATCCTGGCGAAGAAGCGAGGGCGTATATGAGTTGATCTGCTCGGCCACCGTTGATTTATCTTTAGCCTGAATCAACAAAAATATACGATGTAGCTGGCTTTTTTTGGAAAACGGGTCTACATAGGTACAAGACTCTGGGTTTCGGTGGCCTATTTTGCCGTAATTTAGTTGTTTTGGTGTTAACAGGTTAGGAGTTGGCGATGGATATTAAAATGGTTGATATTACGGTTCATATTGACGAAACCCTCGACAGAGAGAGTTGCCAAGCGTTGGACAATCAAGTTCGAGCCAATGACGGTGTGTTGGGGATTGGACATCTGGAGACTCAACCTCATTTGATGATGGTGGAATATGATCCAGAAAAATTGACTTCAATGGACATATTGATGGTGGTGAGAAATCAAGGTGTACATGCTGAGTTATTGGGTCTGTAGTTTTTCTGAGTAAGATGATTTGAGGCTGGAGCTGGAAAGGCTCTGGCCTTTTTTTGTTGTTTTTTTCAAGCTAACCCCGCTACTATGGAGAACGATTTTTCTAAGGAGTGGGGGAGTTATGAAGCTGCGCATCGCGTCATTTAATTTAGAGAACTTGGACGAGTCAGCCCGTGATCGTACGGTTTTGGATCGACGGATCGAGGTCTTGCAGCCGCTGTTGTTGAAGTTGGATGCGGATATTTTGTGCCTGCAAGAGGTGCATGGCCAGACAGGAACGGATAACAGGCGTAGTTTAAAAGCATTAGACCTGCTGCTTTTAGGCACAAAATACGAATCTTACCACCGTGTTTACACCCAGACGGAACGCAGCAAACAGGTTTATGGCTTGCGGAATTTGGTCATTTTAAGCGCCTATCCGATTACCTATTTTGCTCAATATCGCAATGATTTTGCCTCCGCTCCACATTATAAATACATTACCGCCGAGCCTGCGGATCAGACCGCTTCGTCGGTGCGTTGGGAACGGCCTATTTTGCACGCTCAGATTGATTTGGGTTTAGATCGACCGTTGCATGTGCTCAATTTGCATCTGAAATCGCGCCTGCCGACACCGGTTGAAGGTCAAACCATCGGTCGCAGTAAGTGGCGTTCGGCTTCCGGTTGGGCCGAAGGTTATTTTGTTTCGAGTATGAAACGGGTCGGGCAAGCGTTGGAAGTGCGGCGTTTTATTGATCATATTTTTGATCAAGATGAACAGAGTTTACTGCTGGTCTGTGGTGATTTTAACGCCGATGTGGAGGATGTGCCGGTGATGGCGATTTGTGGCGATGTGGCTGAAACGCGCAACCCCGATTTGATTTCACGGGTGATGGTGCCTACTGAACGCAGTTTGCCTCCCTCGCAACGTTTTAGTTTTGTCTATCAGGGTAAGGGGCGAATGTTGGATCATATTTTGTCTTCACGAGCGTTGTGGCGTTACCATCAACACAGTGAAGTGCATAACGAGCTGTTACAAGATGAGTCTTTGAAGATTGGTGGCGATAAATTATTCCCTGATTCTGATCATGCCCCTTTGATCGCGGAATTTTTACTTTAACGGTCTGTTGAGTGAGGAAAATCATGAGTGAAAAACGCGCTGTCTTAACGCTGTGGCGTAACGGTGAATCTTTAACGGCTGTGAAAGTAGCAGACCAACTTAGCCTGCGTCTTGTCTCAGGCGGTTCTTTTGATGCGTTGTTGGAGCAAAATTCGCTCTCTCTGGTGCGTTATTTGGCACGTCAAAACCTTTATCTGGTGAAGGTCAAAGAGGCGAGCCAATTGGGGGCAGCGAAACAGAGTTTACGTTCATCCCCTGAGGTGCAGTTTGTCTCTCATGTTTATTCTCAAGAGGATATGTCGAACAGTCACTTTTATCTTATGGATCAGGTTACGGTCTCTTTTTCCTCCATGACCACTGATGCCTCTATTGAGGCGTTAAGTGAACGTTACGGTTTACAGTTGTTGAAAAAGTTACGTTTTGAGCATGCGTATCTGTTTGTTTTGAATGCGGATGCAACAGTGAATCCGATCAAACTCTGCAATGCTCTGGCTGAAGAGAATGAGGTGATTTTGGCCGAACCGAACTTGGCCTATCTGAGCCAAGCGTGCCAAATTCCGACGGACACGGAGTTTGAAAAGCAGTGGCACTTAAACCATAACGGTGGCCCATTTTTAAACCCCAGTTCTCACATTGATGCGCCCCGTGCTTGGTCGGTGACTGAGGGTGAGCGTTCGGTGGTGGTGGCACTAATGGATGACTCCATTGAGTTGCAGCATGCGGATTTTCAAGGCCGTAATAAAACAGTCGCTCCGGTGGATTTTGCTGAGCGGGATCGTGATCCCTCACCCGGTTTTAGCGCGAGCCACGGGACAGCGTGTGCTGGTTTGGCGGTGGCGGAATCCAATGGCCGTGGTGTGGTGGGTGTGGCACCGAACTGTGCTTTGATGCCGATTCGTTTTAGGGCACTTGATGATGATTCGATGGTGGAGATGTTTGAGTGGGCAGTGGATCACGGTGCCAGCGTGATTTCGTGCAGTTGGAATGCGGGCAGTGGTCATTTTCCCCTTTCGCTGCGTCAACATCGTATTTTAAGTTACGCCGCTCGTAAGGGGCGTGGTGGCAAAGGCTGTGTGATTTTATTTGCGGCGGGTAACGATAATCGCCCCTTGAATGGGCTTCAAGAAGAGTTGTGGGGCAGTGGTCGCTGGCATAATGGCTATGCGGCTCACCCCGATGTGATTGCGGTTTCGGCCTGCACCAGTCAGGCAAAAAAAGCCTTGTACAGCAACTGGGGCAAAGAGGTTTCGATCTGTGCGCCGAGCAGCAATGGCTTGCCACAAAACAGTGACAACTCTCATGTTCGAGTCAGATTGAGGGGGAGAACAATCGTTACCACCGATAATTCAGGCAGTGCAGGTGCCTCGCCCAGCTCCTATCGTTACGATTTTGGGGGTACATCAGCGGCCTGCCCGATTGCCGCAGGCGTGGCCGCGTTGGTGTTGTCGGCCAATCCTGATTTGAGCGCCGCAGAGGTCAAAGATATTTTGCAGCGCAGTGCGGATAAAATTGTAGATTCACAGCCCCGATGCGCAGCTGGATAACAACTTTGGCCATTACGATCAAAAGGGTCATTCGTGGTGGTTTGGTTACGGTAAAGTGAACGCCCATCGTGCCGTGCAGGAAGCGCAACGTCGGCGTGGACGGCGTTTTCCGGCTCCCGCAGCACGAGTGGAACCCAGCACAGAGCTGTTGTTCGGTACCGTCAATGCGTTGGTGCTGAATTTGCGCCCTCGACCTTCTACCGCCAAACCGCCTATTTTACAGTTGCGCCGAGGGATGCAGGTGGAGGTGTTGGATCGTCTCGGTTCGTGGTATCGGATTCAAGCGGGCAGTGTGGCAGGTTACGTCAGTCGTCGATTCATTACCCTGTTGAGGTAAGTCAATAAGATGTCACGTTACTCAAAAAAACAGAGCGTCTCGGAAGAGACTCAGCAAGAGGCGCTGAAAATCGCCAAGCAGACGCAGCGACCTGGGCAAAACAAGGAGCAGACGCGACTGATTGCACTGGGGGTGCAAAAAGGCATTGAGTTGTATAAAAAACAGCAAAAATCAGTGGCGCGTGAGCGCGACAAACTGCGCAAAAAGGCCTTAAAACAGGGGCAGGATGTAATGGAGTCTCGGCCTGAAAAAGCACCTTTTTTTCAGCGCAGTGCGGTGCCGTGGTTTTTGTTGCTGCTCAGTTGGGTCGGTTTTTTGCTGTTCACGCTATTTCTGCGAGACCTCTAAATAGCCTCGTTCAATCGCTGTTTCTAAGGCTTGTGTGGCCTGTACCAGTTCTTCAAAAACGGTGCGCAGATCGCGTAGCTTCTCAATTTGTTGCGGTGAGGTGACTTCACCGTTGACCTGTTCTGTGATCACAAACAGCTCTTTAAGATAGGCCGCTCGTGCTTTGGCCACCAGTGACATAATCGGTTTGAGTTCATTCAAGACAAGTTGGGGTATCTGGGGGCTGATGATTTCTCGGTTGAGTTTTTTGATTTGATTGTCGATGGCGAGCAGTAAACGGTTATGAGTGGTTGAGTTGCCTTGCACGATGACTCTCCTGCTAGAGTGGCTTGGGTAGTTACCTTAACGGCTTGAAGAAGTTTCCCTGTATTGCCTTGTTCTCAAAAAAATTATCGGCGTTTATCGATTTTTTCTGATTGGAGTTTTTATGTCATTTGATGTTTTGTGGTTGTTGTTGAGCTGGTTGGCCTATTTTGTGATTCACTCCCTTTTGGCTTCGCTGTCGGTGAAAAATTGGGTGGCGAGCAACTGGCCGACAAAAATGCCACTCTATCGTTTGAGCTTTAATTTTCTGGCGGTGCTGCTATTGATTCCGCCGATGGCCTTGACCTTTGCATGGCAGGGCGAGTGGTTGTGGCAGTGGCAAGGCGTGGGGCAATGGGTGGCCAACGGCATGGTGCTGGTGGCGGTGGTGGGCTTTATTTGGTCGATGAAATACTATGATGGCAGTGAGTTTTTGGGTTTTCGGCAGCTAAAAAATCGGGTTGAATCGGTAGAGGATCAGGAGCATTTTCAGCTCTCGCCCTTGCACCGTTGGGTGCGTCACCCGTGGTATTTTTTTGCTCTGTTGCTGATCTGGAGCCACGATATGCATCTGGGTTGGCTGATTTCAGCTTCGATGATGACGCCTTTATTTTATTATCGGCTCACGCATGGAGGAGAAAAAATTGGTGGTGTATCACGGTGAGGTTTATCGCCAGTATCAGAAACTCGTACCTTGGGTGATCGTATTGCCGTGGCGACACATTGATGATGCGCAGTTGGCCGAGTTGCTTAAAATTGAGCGTGCTGCTGAATAAACGCCTCGATAAAGTGGCGCGGTTTCGCGCCATGAAACCGCCCCTGTTCCGCGCCGTTCTGGAATAAAATCAGGGTCGGAAAACCGCGCACCTGATATTGCCCCGCCAGCTTCATGTTTTTGCCCTCATCAAGCTCCACTTTGGCCAGTAGCAGCTCACCGTCGTACGCTTCGATCAGTTGTTTTAGGATGGGCGCAATGACCAAGCAGGGCCCGCACCAATCAGCCCACAGATCCACCAAAATGGGGCGCTGATGTGAAGCGTCGATCACCTCGTGTTGGAAATTTTCATAATCGACGCTAAAGATGGGGCTAACGATTGTGCTGTCGGACATGGGGTTGCTCTGCTGGTTGGGTAATATTGCGTTGGATTTTGGCAAAAACAGCCCTGCATTACGATCTCCCATTGAGGGGGTGTCCGTTTTTGGGCTAAATCAAACTTACAGCTTCTGTGGCTGTTGTTCTATAATAGGCGACCTATTTTCGTTTACCGATGCAAGGAAAGACCATGCCACGCTACCGCTCTCATACTTCCACCCAAGGCCGCAATATGGCCGGTGCTCGTGCGCTTTGGCGCGCCACCGGCATGAAAGACGATGATTTTAAAAACAAACCGATCATTGCGGTGTGCAACTCCTTTACCCAATTTGTCCCCGGTCACGTTCATCTGAAAGACCTCGGTCAGTTGGTCTGTCGTGAGATTGAAGCGGCGGGTGGGGTGGCGAAAGAGTTCAATACCATCGCCGTGGATGACGGCATCGCCATGGGGCATGACGGCATGTTGTACTCGCTGCCCTCGCGGGAAATCATTGCCGATTCGGTGGAGTACATGGCCAACGCGCACTGTGCTGATGCGCTGGTCTGCATCTCCAACTGCGATAAAATCACCCCAGGCATGTTGAATGCCGCCATGCGGCTGAACATTCCGGCGATTTTTGTCTCCGGTGGGCCGATGGAAGCGGGCAAAGCGGTGATCCATGAGCAGACCATTTCATTGGATCTGGTGGATGCCATGATTGCCGGTGCCAGCCCCAATGTGAGCGATGAGGACGTGGCTACCTTGGAACGTTCTGCTTGCCCCACCTGCGGTTCTTGTTCGGGCATGTTCACCGCCAACTCGATGAACTGCCTCACGGAAGCGTTGGGGTTGTCGTTGCCGGGTAACGGCTCGTTGCTGGCCACCCACGCGGATCGGGAAGAGCTGTTTAAGCGCGCCGGTCGTCGCATTGTCGGTTTGGCAAGACGCTATTACGAAGAAGACGATGAATCGGTCTTGCCGCGTAAGGTTGCTTGCAAGGCGGCGTTTGAAAACGCCATGTGTCTGGACATCGCCATGGGCGGCTCCACCAACACCATTTTGCATCTGTTGGCAGCCGCGGAAGAGGGCGAGGTGGATTTTGATATGAGCGACATTGATCGCCTCTCGCGCAAGGTACCGCAGTTTTGCAAGGTGGCTCCCAGTACGCCTAAATACCACATGGAAGACGTGCATCGTGCCGGTGGTGTGATGGCCATTTTGGGTGAACTGGCGCGCGCCGGTCTGCTGCACACGGAGATCAATACGATTCACGGTTACAGTGTGGCGGAGATGATTGAGCAGTGGGACATCACCGTGAGCAAAGATCCGGCGGTGTTGGATTTTTATCGCGCCGCCCCAGGCGGTGTGCCGACGCAGGTGGCGTTCAGTCAGAACAAACGTTACGCGACGTTGGATGACGACCGTGAAAACGGGTGTGTGCGCAGTTTGGCCAACGCCTACAGTCAGGATGGCGGTTTGGCGGTCTTGAGCGGCAACATTGCGCTGGACGGCTGTGTGGTGAAAACCGCTGGAGTGGACGATTCAATTTTGGTTTTCTCGGGGCCTGCGCGTATTTTTGCCAGCCAAGATACGGCGGTGGAAGCGATTTTGGGCGATAAAATCGTTGCCGGTGACGTGGTGGTGATTCGTTACGAAGGCCCTCGCGGTGGGCCTGGAATGCAGGAGATGCTTTACCCCACCACCTATTTGAAGTCGAAAGATCTGGGTAAAGCTTGTGCGCTGCTCACCGACGGGCGTTTTTCGGGTGGGACTTCGGGGCTGTCTATCGGTCATGTTTCACCGGAAGCGGCGGAAGGCGGTGCGATTGCCTTGATCGAAGAGGGCGATACCATTGAGATCGACATCCCCAATCGTTCTATTAATGTGGCGGTCAGTGATGAGGTACTGATCGAGCGTCGAGCCGTAATGGATGCCAAAGGGACTGAGGGTTGGCAAGCGGGGCCGCGTCCACGCAAAGTGACGGCGGCGTTGAAAGCCTATGCGGCCATGACCACTTCGGCGGCTCGGGGTGCGGTGCGGGATGTGGATCAGTTGTAATTTGGCGGATTGTGGTTGAATAAGAGACGGGGCTATTAGCCCCGTTTTAGTGTGTTGGATAAATAACGAGCCGCCAAAACGCCAGCCAACAAACCAAACAGATGCCCCTCCCAAGAGACCTGGCCGCCTCGGGGCAGCACGCCAAAAATCAAACTGCCATACACAACGGCCACCAACAAGGCGATGGCAGCGGATTTTAGGCTGCGTTCAAACCAGCCTCGGGCGAGCAGGTAGCCAAAAAAGCCGAAGATCAAACCACTGGCTCCGACGTGCCACGCGGTACGGGCAAAGAGCCAGACACCGAGGCCGCTGGTTAGAGTAATAAAGAGAGTGAGGTGAACGAAATTTTTTGTCCCGCGTAGGGAAACCAAATAGCCCAAGATCAGCAGCGGCACCGTATTGGAGATCAGATGAAAAAAGCCGCCGTGCAGCAGCGGCCAGAGCAAAATTCCGGGCAGACCTGCTAACTGGCGCGGCAAAATGCCCCAAGTGTTGAGGCGATGACCGAGCAGGGTATTGATGATTTCGATAAGCCAGAGCAGAGCGATAAAGTACAGCAGGGGTTTGGCGTTGTTCATGAGGGTTTTTTCGGGACGTGTTTGGCTAAAAACCGATCCAAAGCATTGGCAAAGGTTTGACGATCCGTGTGGTTGAGGGTGGGTGGCCCACCGCTGACCAGACCGGCACCGCGCATCTCTTCCATAAAATCACGCATATTGAGCCGTTGGCGAATGTTCTCGATGGTGTAGAGCTGGCCGCGCGGGTTGAGCGCCGTGCCGTTATTTTCGATCACTTCGGCGGCCAGTGGAATGTCGGCGGTGATGACCAGATCGCCCGCTTGCATCTCTTGCACGATGCGATTGTCCGCGACGTCGATGCCTGCTGAAACCTGAATGCTGCGAATCAACCGCGAAGGTGGGGTGCGGATGTATTGGTTGGCAACCAAAATCGTCGCCACTTGCTTGCGCTCGGCGGCACGAAACAAGATCTCTTTGATTACATTGGGACAGGCATCGGCATCAACCCAGATCTGCATGGCGTTTCTCCATTAAACGTGCGCGGGATGATAACTCAAATCTTAAGGCCACTCTGTTACAATCGCCGCCTTTTGTCGATTTTGTGTAAGGAAGAGTTATGTTTCAACTGACGTGTCCGGGAAAGGGGTGTGTGCGTAACGATCTGCTGTCGGGTTTGACCGTGGCGTTGGCGCTGGTGCCGGAGGCGGTGGCCTTTGCTTTTGTGGCTGGAGTTGAACCGCTGGTAGGGTTGTATGCGGCCTTTATGGTTGGACTGATTACCGCTGTGATCGGTGGCCGTCCTGGGATGATTTCCGGTGCTACCGGTGCTTTGGCGGTGGTGATGGTGGCGTTGGTGGCGCAGCACGGAGTGGAGTATCTGTTTGCTACCGTGGTGTTGATGGGGGTGATTCAGGTCTTGGCTGGAGTGCTGCGGCTGGGTAAATTTATTCGCTTGGTGCCTTATCCGGTGATGCTCGGGTTTGTGAATGGGCTGGCGATTGTGATCTTTTTGGCGCAGTTGCAGCAGTTTCAGGTGGCCGATGAGAACGGTGTATTGAATTGGATGACCGGTTCCAGCCTCTGGATTATGTTGGGATTGGTGGCGCTGACGATGGCAATCATTCACTTTTTGCCGCGTTTGACCAAAATCATCCCTTCTTCTTTGGCCGCCATTGTGGTGGTGACGGCCTTGGTCTTGGCTCTGGATCTGGATGCCCGCTCGGTGCAGGATGTGTTGCGCGACATGAGCGGCGATCCTTTGGCCTCCATTGCCGGTGGTTTCCCTGCCTTTCATATTCCCAGTGTGCCGTTTACTTGGGAGACGTTGCAGATCATCTTCCCTTACGCGATTATTTTGGCTGCCATCGGCTTGATCGAATCGCTGCTGACCTTAACCCTGATTGATGAGCTAACCGACACCCGTGGTCGTGGCAATAAAGAGTGTGTCGGCCAAGGCGTAGCCAACACGGTAACGGGCTTTTTTGGTGGCATGGGCGGCTGTGCCATGATCGGTCAGTCAATGATCAACATTAAATCCGGTGGTTTGGGTCGTCTGTCGGGCATTTCGGCAGCGTTGTTTCTGCTGGCCTTTATCCTTTTTGCTTCGGGGCTGATTGAGATGATTCCCGTGGCGGCTCTGGTTGGGGTGATGTTCATTGTCGTTATTGGCACCTTTGAGTGGACCAGTTTTCGCCTCTTTGGTCGCGTTCCGGCGGCGGATCTGCTGGTCAGTGTGATGGTGGCGGCAGTGACGGTCTGGACTGATTTGGCTGTTGCGGTGGTGGTAGGGGTGATCGTTTCGGCCTTAGTGTTCGCATGGCAACACGCCAAACAGATGAGCGCCAAGAGTTTTATTAACTCCGAAGGCAGCAAGGTCTATGAGTTGAATGGGCCGCTGTTTTTCGGTTCAGTACACGCTTTTAATGAGCTGTTTGACCCGAAAAATGACCCCGATGATGTGGTGGTGGATTTTTATGATTCACGGGTGGCGGATCACTCCGGTCTAGAGGCGATTGATGCCTTGGCAGAGCGTTATATTCGAGCGGGTAAAACTTTGCATTTAAAACATCTTAGCCCTGAGTGCCGTGATCTGCTTAAGCGGGCGGGGGATTTGGTGGAGGTGAATGTGATCGAAGATCCGCTTTATCATGTGGCGGATGACCGTATTGCTTAGAGCGTTTTGATGGTATGCGCGTGAGTTTTGGTGGTGCAATAAAACGTATGGCGAGTGCTACCACAGCGATCATCCAGACAATCACCGCTCCGCTGGGTAGATTCAGAAGAGCAGAGAGCAGTAGACCCAACCCATAGCCCAATGCACCGATCAGATAACCGATAAACAGCGCTTTTTTCGGTGGATAAACCAGACTGCCCAAAGCAGGAATAATCAAACTGGAAAAGACCAGATAGACTCCCACCAATTGCACTGAGCTGGTGACCGCCACAGCAAACAGAAAATAGAAACCAGAGCGAGAGATCCATGTTTGACAGCGATACCAAATGATCAGCGTAATGGCCGTTACCAGCGCCAGAGGCCAGAGCTGTGGCCAATCAATCCATAAAATTTGCCCTATCAACAGCTCTTTGAGAGATTCGCTGCCGTGTGGGTTGTCTGCCAAAAGTAAAATGCTGGCCGTTGCTGCCAGAATAAAAACCACCCCGATCAGCGCTTCTTGGTTTTTTTTCCAGCGCCGTTCCATCCAGCTTAACAAGGCCGCTCCTAATAAGGCGCTGCTTACGGCCAACAGCTGTACCTCCCAACCGTGCAGCTGCCAATCAAACCGAGTGGCCGCAATTAATCCCAGTCCGGCAATTTGTGCGATGGCAAGGTCAATAAAAATAATGCCTCGTTTTAAGACCTCTTGACCCATTGGCACATGGGTCATCAATACCAGTAGACCGGCAAAAAAAGCGGGGCCTAGAATACTAAAATCCATTCCCTCTAAGCTCATGATTTAGCAGCCAATAAAAGGTTGATAACACGCTCATACCATTGGCTTAAGGTCTCACCATCGGCAACGCTAAAAGGGATTGCCACTGTTGGTGTGTTGGTTTTTTCGGCTAGCCAGTGTGTGGCTTTATTCCCTTGATAATCAGCATAAATGATAAAGTCTGCTGGTTTTTTTTTCATCGCAGCCAGTACCTGAGAGAGGTGGACGCTGCTGGGAGGAATGCCTGGTCTGGGTTCTAAGGTGGCCAGTTGAGTTAATCCCAGCCACTGTTCCAGATAGATCCAGCTTTGATGCTGAACCACAATGGATGTGCCTCGCAGTGGTTTTGTTTTACGTTCCCACTGTTTTATGGAGGATGTCCAGTGTTGTAAAAAGTGCTGTAAGTTTTTTTTATATTGATTTTGATGGCTCGGGTCAATGGCACTCAGACGTTCTGCCAGTGCTTGGGCAACCTGAGCAATACGGTGCGGGTCAAACTGAATATGAGGGTTGCCTGCGGCATGAACATCGCCCATACGTCGATCCAGAGCGACTGGTTTACCCAGCAGCTCAACCTGCTCCGTTGCCATAAAGTAGCCTGCTTTTCCTAGCTGAATACGGGCATTGGACGATTTACGCAGCAGCAGGGGGAGCCAACCTATTTCCAATTCAGCACCGGTACAGACGAGCAGGTCGGCACGTCGTATTTTGGCGATCAGGCTGGGTCTGGCTTGGATGTGATGTGGGTCTTGTTTCGCAGTTGTTGCTGTGACAATGTGCAGTTGCTCGCCCCCCAGCTCTTTCGCCAGTGCGGCCCATTCCGGTTCACAGGCAAACAGGTTTACCTTGGCCAACACCGTATGGGAATAGGAAAATAGGCTTATCACGGCACTGAATAAAATAATATGTTGTCGAATATTCATTTCTTTGATCCTTAGTATGCGTGTGCGCTGTGACTGCCTAAGCTGACGCTGTAATCCAAAAAGAGCCGGTTGTCAGGCTCACTGCGCGAATCATCGCGGCTGTATTGCAAGCGAATGCGACTGAATTCACTTGCTTGCCAAGAGGATACGAGGCTGTAACTGTGAGGTGTATTGATGTCGTCAATGATGCCTTCACGCTTTAAAAAGAGGTCATCAGAACCTTGGTTATTTTGGCTTAAATGATCGTAACGCAGCCCAATACTCCACTGCGGCATAAATTGATAAATGCCTTCAATATAGCCGCCTCGTTGTGTGCCGTGATAGCTTGAGCTGCTCAGATCGGAGGTCAATTGTCCCGATTCACGCCGCTCAAAATATTCAAATTGCAGTTTAACGTTTTGATTGATCGGGTTGCCGTTGGGTGCCCATTTATAGACAAAATCAACACTGCTGATTTCACTTGTTCCGCTAAACGATAACTCGGAGAGTAAACCAGAGGCGAGGCGATCCGTTACCTCTTGGCTACGCCAATAATTAAGCCCGATTTGCCAACTTTGTGAAATATCCCAGTCATCGCCTACGGTGTAAAACAACGTCCAGGCTCCCGCTCCTTGGTGAACGCCAGCAGAGGGGAAATGTGTGCCACTGAGTGCCTCAACGCCCAGTTGCATAAACCGGTCGGTAGGCAGTAGCGCACTCAGTTGTAGGCCATCGACCTGCAATTGATTGCCAAACAGTGCCTGATAAATCAGCGGTGCATCGCTAAAGTCCCACCTATGAGCGTGTTGTTCATTTAGATAGCCTAAAGCAGAAAAAAAGCGTCCCATTTTTAAAGTCACGCCATCGCTTAAATCGAGGCTCTGCACAAAGGCTTCTTCCACTGAGGCACCGGATGCGTTGGGATCACCTTCGAACGCCAGTGTGGTTTGGGCAAAAAAATGTGAATCAATGTTGGCGCTGAGCGTCATTTCTGACTCACCTAAAGTAATGCCTTGGCTGCGTAACCCAGCGTCGGAATTCAATAAAAAAGGGGCCAGTCGTTCGCTCTCTGGGTTTGTGCTGTAGTGAGCGTATTGGCCATTTAAGATCAAGCTGATCGCAGGGTTGAAGCTGTTTGTGTTTGTTGAAGCATCGACAATAACGGGGGTTAACGTTGCAGCACACAGTACTGCGAGCAACAGTGATTTACTCACAATTGTTCTCCTGTAATAAAAAATAGAGGGGTTTTTTAGAGAGGTTTACAGAAAAACAGGTGGAGCGCGTGCCAGAAAAGTGGGGTGTAGAGGGGAAGACCATAACGTGATGATCTTCGCTGGGGCTTGTATAGCAGCAAGGTGCTGTGGAGCAGGGCTGCACAGATTAAAGGTGCCACTATTTGGCTGTTCTGCTTGGATAAAGAGGGCGCAGGTTTCGCTGGGGGTATGGAAAGCGTGTTTAACGGAATGGTCGAGCAGCGTAAACTGTGAAACCAGCAGCACAACGGATAAAAGAGAGAGGCGTAGGTATGGACTCTGCCAGATGCAGAGAGCCGAAATTGCTTTTTTCCGTTCCAAAGTCATACGTTGTCGTTGGTCGCTAGTCAGACTTACATTAAACTCGCAGCGGGGGAGTATACTGATTAATCGAAGGCAATGGGCTGGTTATTTATTTATTCTGCTGGGTCGTCATGCTGTTTACGCCAACTGCTGGCAATGCTCTGAATGCACATCTGCAAGCCTTCCTTGTTGTAGGTGCTCTCCAGTTGTGTGTGTTTCATACGTTTTTTCAGTGCTTCCCACTGAAGTTCTTGGTATTTTTTATCGCATTGGGCTTTGGCATTTTCAAACAGGTAGTCGATGTCCGTTCTCGCCCACTGGTAATAATTGTCGTAACTCATAGCACTGAGGACAAAACGTGTGCTGAGCTGTTGTTCGCATTTTTGTTGCAGGCAGTGCATCACGTCATCGACCTTTTGCTCCAGTGGAGAGTCGAAGCGTTTAGTCGGCTGAGGAGCGGGTTCAGTTATTTTGATTTCTTTGCTGGCCAAGGTGCCACAGGCGCTGATGCTAACCATCAGAGGCAGGAGAAATAAGAGTTTATAGCGGCTGGCTGTTGTTTGCATTTATCATTACAAATTGAGGCAAGAATCGCTTCAGGATACGATAAAATAACGGCCTTTCACAGCAAACAGGGTATAAAGTTGCTTTGAAGGGCTAAAATATGTTGGATAAGGCGGTAATTCATGATCTTTTCTCGGTTGTCTATTTATACTTTAGTTGCTCTTGGTGCGCTGTTAATGAGTCTGTCGGCTCGGGCTGAACAGTTGATTTTGCCCCCCTTGGGGACGGACTTGGTGGGCAGTTTGCGCGAGGTGGTGGCGCAACAAAATGAGTCACTGTCGGATATTGCGCGCCGTTTTGATCTGGGCCACAACGAAATTGATCATGCCAATCCTAATGTGGATCATTGGTTGCCAAAGGCGGGTACGGAGGTGTTGTTGCCAACCCGTTATATTTTGCCTGCGGCTCCGCGTCGGGGTTTGGTGCTGAATTTGCCGGAGATGCGGGTCTATTATTACCCCAAATCCAGCGCCAGTGACGAGACCGCCAAATTGATTACTTATCCAGTCAGCATTGGCCGCATGGATTGGAAAACCCCAATGGGCTTTACCCGCATTGTGAAAAAGGTTAAAGATCCCGCGTGGTACCCACCAGCCTCGATTAAAAAAGAGGCGTTGGAGAAGGGTGAGCCACTGCCCGATGTGGTGCCAGCAGGGCCGGATAACCCTCTTGGTCAGCACTCACTGCGTTTGAGTATGAGCGGTTATCTGATGCACGGCACCAATAAACCTTATGGGGTTGGGATGCGGGTTAGCCACGGCTGTTTGCGTTTTTACCCAGAAGACATTGCTGAGTTGTTTGATTTGGTGAGTGTGAATACCAGGGTCAATATCATTAATCAACCGGTTAAGGCGGGTTGGTTTATGGGCATGTTGTATCTGGAAGTACATCCACCTTTGGATGAGGATGAGCATATTGAACAGACCTTGCGGCATGCGGCTATGGAGGCGATTAATCAAGCGAGGTTGGGATACGAAGATCTGGGTTTGGTGAGTGGTCGAGCGGTAAAACGAGCAGTAACAGAACGGCGGGGTATCCCAGTGCCAATTCTTAAACAGCCGCTGTGATAAAAAATCCGCCGTCCTTGGCGGCAAGATGACTTACTTCATCATCGAACCTTTGAAGGCACTGTTAACGCGCGCGTTGGCATCGTTAGCGGTGGCTTGTGCTTCGCTGGCCATGGTTTTGGCGTCTTCAGAGTTGGTCCAAGCGTCTTTTGCAAGGCGTTTGGCTTCGTCTGCTTCACGGCGAGCAACTTCAGCGTTGCTGGCAGCGTCGTTAGCGGTTTTAGAAACGGTCGCCATTTCATCTTGCAGGCCAGAGAGGCTATCGCCATCGGAACCGCAAGCGCTTAAGCCCAGGGTGAGGACAACAGCGGCGGCGATGGACATAGAACGAGTGACAGCTTTCATAACGTTTTTCTCCGTAATACTAGGATATTTTTGTTTAGTCCAAAAAAAGCGTTAAAACGTAATTTTTTGGATCAGGGCAATCTTGCCAGAGCTGATCTTAGCAGGCAATGCTTTTCTATCCGCCACAGACAGAGCAGTTGGGGTCTTTGCGCAGCTTCATGGTGCGCCACTCCATGTTTAAGGCATCGAGAATCAGTAAGCGCGCGTTGAGTTCGGTGCCGATGTTCATTAAGACTTTTATCGCTTCCAGTGCCTGAATGCTGCCAATAATGCCAACCAACGGTGCTAACACGCCGTTGTCACTACAGGTTTGAGCTTCTTCTTCTGTGTCAGAATAGAGGCAGCGATAACAGGGGCTGTTATCCAGATCGTTGCGAAATACAGAGACTTGTCCCTCCATACGAATGGCAGCCCCTGAAATCAGCGGTGTTTTTTGGGTTACACACGCTTGGTTAATGGCAAAACGGCTGCTGAAATTGTCTGTGGCATCAATGACCAGATCGCTGCGGGCGATGAACTCCAGAAGTTGTTTTTCGTTGGGGCAGATTGAGACGGTCTGAATTTGGATCAGTGGATTGAGTTGTTGGCAGCTCTCTTTGGCGGATTGTACTTTGTCTTTGCCAATGTCTTCTGTGCTGTGAATGATTTGGCGTTGCAGATTGCTCAGTTCCACATGGTCAAAATCCACCAAGGTGAGTTTACCAACCCCCGCGGCAGCCAAATAGAGGGCAATAGGTGCGCCCAGACCACCTAGCCCAAATAGGAGAACGTGGCTGTCGAGAAGTCGTTGCTGGCCTTCAATGCCTACTTGGGGCAGCATAATATGACGGCTGTAACGCAGCAGTTGATTGTCGTTCATGGTTAGAGATAACGTCGCCAGTATCCTGGTCGGTTGTCTCGGCAGCCGTGTTCACTCTGGTGATAACGGCGAATAAAGACGTTTTGGGTGCTGTTTTTTTCTTCGTCGAGATAGCGATTGTGGATCTCGGTCTCTTCGCTGTAGTGATAGAGTGAGCGGCGCAAATTGGCCAGCAGTGTGTTGTCTAGATGGTAGCCTTGCTTTTCCAGAAGGGTTTCGATCTGCAACAGCGAGGTTTCACGAAGGCTGTAACTGATCTGCAGGTGGAGACCGTCTTCAAGCGGGGTGACGTCTAAGACACCGTCGAGATCGGAGAGCAGCAGTGCCGCGTTTTGGGCTTGCTGGTGGTCGGGGTGCAGTTGGCAAAAGCCGATTTCACGGTGTTTTATCAGTGGCATAACAGGTCTCCAAGGCCTAACTTGGCAGGGTGCTCTCATCTGAGTGGCAACGTTTAAAGGCTAGAGTAACACGTTCATTTGCCCCTAGATCAGATCGCGTTTGCAAATCTTGAAAGTGATTCTTTCTCAGCAAGTTACGCACCTCTTTCCCTTGTTGATGGCCGTGTTCCAACAGCAGCCGTCCATTTTTGCTTAAAAAGGCGGCGGTGTGTTGGATGATGGTGTTTAGATCCGCGAATCCGTGGTCTGCACTGACCAGTGCTTTTTTGGGTTCAAAACGCAGATCACCTTGTTGCAGGTGAGGGTCGTCAGGATCAATGTAAGGTGGGTTGGAGAGAATTAATTCAAATTGTTGCTGCGGAATATGGCTGAACCAGTCGCTGCGCAGGAAGGCGATGTTGTTGCAGGACAGTTTTTTGGCATTTTCCATTGCCACGGTTAAGGCCGCCTGAGAAAGGTCGGTGGCGATGATGTGCAAATCAGGGCGTTCGCTGGCCAGTGCCAGAGAGAGCGCGCCACTGCCAGTGCCCAGTTCCAAAACGTGTGCTTGTGTGGGCAAATTTTCCAGAGCAATTTCAACCAGAAGTTCACTGTCGGGGCGAGGAATCAGGGTGTCGGCAGTGATTTTGATGGGCAGCGACCAAAATTCGCGCTCTCCAGTAAGGTGGGCAATGGGCTGGCCTTTTAGTCGCTGTTGCAGCAGGGTGTTAAAGGTGTCTTGTTCTGCATCAGAGAGGGGTCTGTCGGGCCAGGTAAAGAGGTGGCTGCGTGGTTTTTGCAGCACAAAGCTCAATAAGACGTCAGCATCCAAACGTGGGCTGTCGCTGCTGTTTTTTAACAGCAGCGTTGCCTTTTTAAGCTGTTTTTTTTTATCGAAAACACGGTGTTTTAATGCTTAAAAACCACCGCTGAGGGCAGCCAGTTGATCGGCTTGATGTTCACTCAGCAGAGGCTCAATGAGCTGATCCAGTGAACCTGCCAAAATTTCATCCAGTTTGTAAAGGGTGAGGTTGATGCGATGATCGGTGATCCGCCCTTGTGGGTAGTTGTAGGTGCGAATGCGTTCGGAGCGGTCGCCGCTGCCCACCTGTAGGCGGCGCGACTCGCTCTGTTCGGCGGCCTGTTTGTCGCGCTGTTCGCCGACGATGCGCGATTGCAGCAGAGACATGGCGCGGGCGCGGTTTTTGTGTTGTGAGCGTTCGTCTTGACACTCCACCACGATGCCCGTGGGCAGATGAGTAAGACGAATGGCGGAGTCGGTTTTGTTGATGTGCTGTCCGCCAGCACCGGAAGCGCGAAAGGTGTCTACGCGCAGATCACTGGGGTTAATGGTGATCTCTTCGATGGCGTCCAGCTCCGGTAAAATGGCGACGGTGGCGGCTGAGGTGTGTACTCGACCTTGTGATTCGGTCTCGGGTACCCGCTGCACGCGGTGCGCTCCTGATTCAAATTTAAGTCGTGAATAGGCACCGGTGCCTATGATGCGCGCGATGATCTCTTTGTAACCGCCGTGTTCACCTTCGCGTTCGCTGAGGATTTCAATTTGCCAGCGATGATTTTCGGCGTAACGGCTGTACATGCGAAACAGATTACCGGCAAACAGCGCCGCTTCGTCGCCGCCGGTTCCGGCGCGAATTTCCAAAAAGACGTTGCTCTGATCGTGTGGGTCGGTGGGCAGCAGCAGTTTTTGCAGTTCGACTTCCAGTTCGGTCAACTGCGCTTTGACCGTTTTGATTTCATCGCTGGCCATGTCGCGCAGTTCGGCATCTTCTTCAGCCAGCATTTCGTTGGCGTTGGTTAACTCGTCTTGCGCGTGTTGATAGGCGGTGTAGTTTTGCGTTACCGGCTCCAGCTGGGCGTATTCCATCGACAGAGTGCGAAAGCGATTTTGATCGCCGAGTACTTCTGGCTCAGAGAGCAGAATACCGATCTCTTCATGGCGGGCGGCGAGCTGTTCCAGCTTGTTTAAAATTGAGGCTTTCATTGTTTTAAGTCGTTGAGATTAAAGAGTTCACGCGCTGCGATGATCAGCTCACGCTGGCCGTTTTGCCCCGCTTCGCGCAGTTGTTCGCTGGGGGTGTGCAGCAGCTTGTTGGTCAAGGTGTGGGCAAGGTAGTCGAGCACTTCCGTGGCTGGCCGCCCTTGCGCAAGGCGTTTTTGCGCCTGATCCAATACCTCTTGCTGTGTTTTTTGTGCCTGTTGCCGATAGGATTTGATCGTGTCCACTGCATCCAGTGAGCGTAGCCAAGCCATAAACCGTTCGACGTGGACTTCGATCATCTCTTCTGCTTGGGCGGCGGCTTCGCGGCGTGATTGCAAATTTTCTTCGATTACTTCTTCTAGATCATCGACGCTGTAGAGATAAACGTCGTCCAGCTCGCTCACTTGGGATTCAATGTCTCGCGGTACGGCGATGTCCACCATGAACATGGGGCGATGTTTGCGCACCTTGAGGGCGTGTTCCACCGCACCTTTGCCCAAAATAGGCAGTGGGCTGGCGGTGGAAGAGATCAAAATATCCGCTTGCGGTAAGACGTTAGGAATATCATTAAGGCTAATGGCGTTGGCACCGTCAAACTCATCAGCCAAATTACGAGCCCGCTTAACGGTGCGGTTGGCGATGGTGATGTGGCCGATGTTGTTGGCGTGCAGGTGGCGTACGGCCAATTCGATGGTTTCGCCTGCGCCGATCATCAGTGCCGACAGTGGTTTTAAATCGCCGAAAATCTGTTTGGCCAAGCTGACCGCAGCAAAGGCAACCGAGACGGGACTGGAGCCGATGGCGGTGTCGGTACGCACCTGTTTAGCGACGCTGAAGGCGTGTTGGAAGAGTTTGTTCAGTTGTTGATTGAGGCTGCCAAATTGGCTGGCGCTTTGGTAGGCGGTTTTGATCTGGCCGAGGATTTGCGGTTCACCTAAGACCAGTGAATCGAGGCCGCTGGAGACGCGCAGCAGGTGTCTGATGGCCTCTCGGTCTTGGTGCTGAAACAGGTAGGAGGTGATCTGCTCGGCGTCAATATTGTGGTATTGATGGAACCAATTGATCACCGCTTGTGACGAATCACCGTTAAGACAGCAGTAGAGTTCGGTGCGATTGCAGGTGGAGACAATGGCTGCTTCGCGCACGCCCTGCACCTGTTTCAGACTGTTGAGCGCCTGTTGGAGTGTGTCGGGCGCAAAAGCGACGCGCTCCCGAATTTCCAGTGGCGCTGTTTTATGATTTAGACCCAGAGCAAGCAGTGACATGGCAAGTGGAGCTGTCCAAAAGCGCAAAATTCTGCGCTATCGGGCAGGGGATTACAAGCGCTGATCCATTGTGTGATTCGCTTGCATCTTTTTTGGCTGAAAAATCGGGTATAGTCGAGAATATCAAGGTGGCCTTAATTAAGGTTAGAGGATTATCTATGTGCAAAAGGTTATTGCTGGTTTGTTTGTTGGGGTTGAGCGGTGCAGCTTGTAGTGGCGTTCCTAGTGTGTCTCCATCGTCTTCACCGCAGACGGCCTCTGGCGTGTCGGCGCAGGATCTGGAAAATCGAAAGGATCGTCGGCGCGAACGGGCTTTAAAGGCACCTATTCCTTTTAGTTCGGCTGATGATCCCGAGTTGATCTATCGCGTGTTGGTGGCTGAGTTGGCGGGTCGGCGGGGCAATATGTCCTTGGCTTTGCAGCAATATTTGATCGCTGCGGAGTCCTCTAACGACGTGCGTTTGGCGCGTCGTGCGACGCGAATTGCGCTGTTTGGCCACGCTTGGCCGCAGGCTTCGCAAGGCGCAGCGCGGTGGTTGGAGTTGGATCCTGATGGATTGGAAGTGCATCGGATTCTGGCGGTGGTGCAACTGAAACAGGGCAAGACGGAGCAGGCGTTACGGGCGTTTAAAAAGATGATCGCTCTGAGTTCAACGGACAGCGTTGCTCAGCAGCAGGTGCTCTCTTTGGTTGCCGCTATTTTATTGCAAGAGAAAAAGCCTACGGTGGCCTTGCCGATTGTGACTGAGTTATTAAAGCGCCATCAGGAGAGTGCGGTGTTGCACTTTACTCGGGCGCGTTTTGAACTGCGAAATAAAGATCAAGAGGCGGCTTTGGCCTCTTTGGATAAGGCGCTGTTGTTGGAACCCAGTGATGCTGAGGCGCTGTTGTTGCGCGCCAAATTGTTATTGAACATGGGGCGCGCTGAACAGGCCATTGCTGGTGTGTCGGATGCCATTGAGAAGAGCCCTGAAAATCGCTCCCTGCGTTTGGGTTACGCACGTCTGTTGGTGAAGGCGCGTCAATACGAGCGTGCCTCAGTGCAGTTAAAAGCTCTGTTTGAGCGTTATGCCGATCAAGAAAACGTGGTGTTTGCTTTGGGTCTATTGGCGGTGGAGTCACGTCGTTACGATGAGGCGGCTGAATATTTCATTCAGTTATTGACTTTGGGTCAGCGTACCGATGAGGCAAATTATTATTTAGGCCGCATTGCTGACAGTCGTCGTGATTATGAGAACGCGCTGGGGTACTACCAAAACGTAAAAGAGGGCGAGGATCGGCTTGACGCGCAGGTGCGGATGGCGGAGATGCTGGCTAAGTTGGGTCAAACAGAAGCCGCACGTTTGCATTTAAAACGTCTGCGTTTGATGCACACGGAAGCGTCGTATGCGGTGCGGTTTTATCTTACCGAAGGGGAAATATTGCGTGCGGCAGGTGAGCATGGACAAGCTTTGACGTTGTTTGATGAGGCGTTGCAAGCTCAGCCAAAAAATGTGGATTTGCTTTATGCGCGGGCGTTGGTGGCGGAAAAATTGCAGAAATTTGAGCGTTTTGAAACGGATCTTAAACAGCTCTTGACGCTGGAGCCAGAGAACGCCCACGGTCTGAATGCCTTGGGTTATTTTTTAATCGAACAGACAGGGCGATTACAGGAAGCAGGTGATTATATTCGCCGAGCGTTTGTTTTGAGTCCTGGTGATCCTGCGGTGATCGACAGTTTGGGGTGGTGGCACTACCGTTCCGGTGATCGGGGCAAGGCCTTAGAATTGCTCAGTCGAGCGCATAAGTTATTGGAAGACCCCGAGATTGCGGCTCATTTGGGTGAGGTGTTGTGGGTCAGCGGTGATAAGCAGCGCGCCAATACGGTTTGGAATCACGCGTTAAAAAGTGCCCCTGACGATGACATTCTTAAAGAAGCGATGCAGCGTCTTAAACCGTGAGAGCTGTTCTGCTGCTGATCTTACTGCTCAGCGGTTGTTCCATTGTTCCTAAAGCACCTCCGGTAGAAGACGTTGATGCGGCGTGGGCTGAACATCAGCGGCGGTTGTCGGCCATTCAACGTTGGCAAATGCAGGGTAAGTTGGCTTTGCGCAGTGAGCAGCAGAGTGGCAGCGCCCAGCTGTGGTGGCGACAAAACCGTCAGCAGTTTGATCTGCGTTTAACACCGCCTTTTGGGGTGGGTAAACTGCGCATTCGTGGCAACGAGTCGTCCGTGGTGCTCTACCCTGCTTCGGGAAAATTGCTGCGTGCGGATAATGCCGAAGTTTTATTACAGCAAGTTGTGGGGTGGTCTCTGCCATTGCAAAGTTTGCGTTACTGGGTGCTGGGTCTGCCTGCTGAGGCAACAGAGATCCAATTGAATGATCAGGGGCGTTTGCAATCGCTTGTTTATCAAGGCTGGCAAGTGAGTTTTGTCGCTTATCAGTTATTTGAAGCGATGATCTTGCCGAGTGAGCTTGTGTTGCGTTATCAGACTTTGGAGTTGCGCCTCGCCATCCATGAGTGGCTTTTGAATCCAAAACGAGTTGTATCGTCGTCTCGCTTGCGTCCGCCAAGCGATTGAGTTTTTCCTTTGAAGCTTTGTTGAGATTGGAATGATGTTGTCAAAATCCTGGCCTGCACCAGCAAAATTAAATCTTTTTCTTCATATTACGGGCTTGCGAGAGGATGGATATCATCAATTGCAGACTCTGTTTCAGTTTTTAGATTATGCGGATAGCTTGGATTTTAGCTTGCGTGATGATGGTCAAATTGTCCGTCTTACGGATTTTCCTGGAGTGGCGGAAGAGGATGATTTGGTGATTCGGGCGGCAAAATTGTTGGCGCGACAAAGTGAAAGATCCTTGGGAGTGGGCATTACACTGAATAAGATTTTGCCTATGGGCGGTGGTTTGGGCGGCGGCAGCTCCGATGCGGCGACCACGTTGGTGGCCTTGAACTGGCTTTGGGGGTTGGCTCTGAGTGACGATCAATTGGCTGAGTTGGGGCTGCAATTGGGTGCTGATGTACCGGTTTTTGTGCGTGGTTTAGCTGCTTGGGCGGAAGGTGTGGGCGAGCAATTAACCCCAGTGGAGATAGCTCAGCCGTGGTATCTGGTTGTTGTGCCGGATTGTCAAGTTTCCACCGCAGAAATTTTTTCAAATTCGCAATTGACAAAGGACTGTTCTGCCATCAGAATACGCGCCTTTCTTGCAGGCCAAACAACGAATGTTTGCCAACCTGTGGTGAAGGCGCTCTACCCAAGAGTGGCAGAAGCGCTGGATTGGTTATCCGATCACAGCGTGGCACGATTGACCGGAACCGGCGCTTGTGTCTTTGCTGCTTTTGAGAATAGAGAGCAAGCGGAGCGGATTTTTTCTCTCCTGCCAAGTGGATGGTCGGGTTTTGTAGCCAAGGGCTGCAATTCTTCTCCTCTGCTTCGGCGGTTAAGGACAGAAAAAACGCTTCGCAGATAAATTTATTGGGTCGTCGCCAAGCGGTAAGGCCCTGGGTTTTGATCCCAGTATGCGCAGGTTCGAATCCTGCCGACCCAGCCATTTTTCAGTAGTTAGAGTAACCAATCGTGGCCGATAGTCCGATGATGGTCTTTGCCGGTAATGCAAATCCTGCCTTGGCTCAGCAGATCGTGAATAACCTTAATATGTCACTCGGTAAAGCTCATGTTGGAGCGTTTAGCGACGGCGAAATCACCGTAGAAATTCTTGAAAACGTCCGTGGTCGAGATGTCTTTCTGCTGCAACCCACCTGTTCGCCTACCAATCATAACTTGATGGAGTTATTGGTGATGATTGACGCGTTGCGTCGTGCGTCTGCCAATCGGATTACGGCGGTGATTCCCTATTTTGGTTATTCTCGTCAGGATCGACGAGTGCGCTCACAGCGAGTGCCGATCACCGCCAAAGTGGTGGCGAATATGCTCACCAGTGTGGGTGTGGATCGGGTCTTAACCGTTGATCTGCATGCGGATCAGATTCAGGGATTTTTTGATATTCCGGTAGACAATGTGTACGCCTCCCCCTTGTTGTTGGGCGATATTTGGCGACAAAAATACGAAGACTTGATTGTGGTTTCGCCCGATGTGGGCGGTGTGGTGCGAGCGAGAGCCGTTGCCAAGCGCCTTGATGATGCCGATTTGGCGATTATTGATAAACGTCGCCCGAAAGCGAATGTGGCTAAGGTGATGCACATCATCGGTGAAGTGGAAGGCAGATGTTGTGTCTTGGTGGATGATTTGGTTGATACGGCAGGTACTTTAGTACAAGCGGCCAAAGCCTTAAAAGAGCGGGGCGCGAAGAAAGTGGTAGCTTACGCTACTCATCCCGTATTATCAGGCCCTGCTTTGGATAATTTGGCCAGCTCGGAACTGGATGAATTGGTGGTCTCTGACACCATTCCCTTGACCGAGTTGGCGATGAAGTGCAGCAAAATTCGTCAAGTGTCGGTGGCAGGCATGTTGGCGGAAACCATTCGCCGGATTCATATGGAAGAGTCTGTTAGCTCACTTTATATGGATTGAGCTGAAATGTTTTTTTATTCCCCTTGGTCGCAAAGGGGATCTTATAATGCCGCCTTTGAGCGGTATTTTTGTTCTTTTAGGAGTAACACAAATGAGTATTTCTTTCACGGTAGAAGCTGAATTGCGTCAGGATGTGGGGAAAGGTGCGAGCCGCCGCTTACGTCATGCCGGTAAAGTACCTGCGATTGTCTATGGTGGCAGTGAAGAGCCGGTCTCTTTGAGTTTGTCACACAATGAAATTTCAAAAAGCTTGAGTAATGAAGCTTTTTATTCACATATTTTGACTTTGAATGTTGCAGGTAAATCAGAGAGCGTCGTGTTGCGTGATCTGCAACGCCACCCCTTTAAACCCACCATTTTGCATGCGGATTTTCAGCGCGTCAGTGCCAATGAAATCATGCACGCCCATGTGCCACTGCATTTTATTAATGAAGATGTTTGTGTGGGGGTTAAAGCCGGTGGTGCCGTCAATCATGTGTCCGTTGAGGTGGAAGTCTCTTGTCTGCCAGCCAATCTGCCTGAGTTTATCAATATAGATTTGAGCAATATTGGGATGGGCGAGTCGGTACATTTGTCTGAAATTGCGCTGCCTAAAGGGGTTGAGCTGGTTGCATTGAGCCACGGTGACGGTCATGACAGCGCTGTTGTCGCAGTACACGCGCCACGGGTTGCGAAAGATGTAGATGCAGCTGATGCAGCTGATGATGCTGCTGAAGAACCCGCAGCTGAGTAAGGTTTAAACGATGCCGATTCAGGCGCAGTTTGAGCTTATTGTGGGGCTGGGTAATCCTGGCTCCAAGTACCATGAAACCCGCCATAACGCGGGTTTTTGGTATTTGGATGCTTTGGCTGCCGAGTACTCCGCGACATTTTTATCAGACACAAAATTTCAGGGTGAGGTGGCAAAAATAAACCACCGTGGGCGTGATGTGCGCTTGTTAAAACCGACCACCTTTATGAATCGCAGTGGCCAGTCTATTGCGGCCATTGCACGCTATTTTAAAATTCCGGTTGAACGTATTTTAGTGGTTCACGACGAGTTGGATCTGCCTGTGGGTGCGATGCGTCTGAAAAAAGGCGGTGGTCATGGTGGCCATAACGGTTTGCGCGATACGATTAACCAGTTAGGTAAAGAATTTTGGCGTTTGCGACTGGGGATTGATCACCCAGGACATCGTGACAAAGTAGTGGATTACGTTTTGGATCGTCCCACACGGGAACAAGCGCGGTTATTGGATGAAGTGATAGTGGATTTATTAAGGGAGACAGCGTTGATGTTGGACGGTGAGCTGAATAAAGCCATGAATACGCTGCATCGTAAGGTGTAAGTTAAATTTTTGTATTTTATAGGTGTGATAACTGATGGGTTTTAAGTGCGGTATTGTGGGTATGCCCAATGTGGGTAAATCAACCCTGTTTAATGCGTTGACACGCGCTGAGATCGCAGCGGAAAACTATCCGTTTTGCACCATTGAGCCGAATGTGGGTGTGGTGCCGATGCCCGATCCACGCTTAGCTGCTTTAGCCGAGATTGTTAATCCTGAGCGAATTTTACCGACCACGATGGAGTTTGTGGACATTGCCGGTTTAGTTGAAGGGGCGTCTAAAGGTGAGGGTTTGGGCAATCAATTTTTGGCCCACATTCGTGAGACCGACGCCATTGCCCATGTGGTGCGCTGTTTTGAAGATGACGATGTGATTCACGTCAGTGGCCGTGTAGAGCCGTTGGCAGACATTGATGTGATTCACACGGAATTAATTTTAGCCGACATGGAGACGGTGGAAAAGGCGCTGTTGCGGGTGGCCAAAATGAGCAAATCGGGCAATAAAGAGGCTCTGGCTCAAAAAGGTTTTTTGCAAGGTCTATTGACCCATATGGATCAAGGTCTACCCGCACGCTCCTTGCAAGCGACGGATGTGCAGAAAAGTTATTTGTCTGATTTGCACCTGCTGAGCATCAAACCGACCATGTACATTGCCAATGTCGATGAGTCTGGTTTTGCAGAGAATGCCTTGTTGAATCAAGTTAAAGCCCATGCCGCTACGGAAGGTGCGGGTGTGGTGGCGGTGTGTGCTTCAATGGAAGCAGAAATTGCCTTGTTAGAGGACGATGATAAAGCGGAGTTTTTAGCTGACATGGGTCTGCAAGAGGCCGGTTTGGATCGGGTGATTCGTGAAGGTTATCAATTGCTGGGTTTACAGACCTATTTTACCGCTGGGGTAAAAGAGGTGCGTGCTTGGACGATTGAACAAGGTGATACCGCACCACAGGCAGCGGGTAAGATTCATACGGATTTTGAGAAAGGTTTTATCCGTGCAGAGGTCATTGCCTACGATGATTTTATTGCAGGTAAAGGTGAGCAGGGTGCTAAAGATGCGGGTAAATGGCGGCTTGAAGGTAAGGAATATGTGATGCAAGAGGGCGATGTGGTTCACTTTCGTTTTAATGTTTGATTGCTTGCAGATAATGCTTGACGAAGGCGGGGTGATGTTGCAAAATCGCGCCTGCTTTGAAATATGGCTATGTAGCTCAGTTGGTTAGAGCACAGCATTCATAATGCTGGGGTCGGTGGTTCAAGTCCACCCATAGCCACCATATTTCCCCTTCTGTTTTTTCTTTCTAGTTCGCTTTTTTATTCCGTTTTTCTGTCACTCCATTGACGTTGTTTTACCCCTCGATACTCAATACGTTCACAGCGTATGGGGAAAAAATGCCCCTCTGGTTTTTCGCTGGCTTCAATAAAACAGGGATAGATGCCGGCAGAAAATCCCAGCCCCATAAAATAATAACCTTCCTTTGTAGTCAATCCTTGGTCAGTAAGTAGGCTGGCTATGATTGCTGCAATATTCATAAAATTGCGTGAATGTTTTTTTAGCAGCATGGCTTCTATTTTGAAAGCCAGCTGAAGGTAGTCACCACCTGCTAGATTGAGTGCGGTTGCTTTTGCTAGCAGTGGTTTGATACGTTCATCTTGAATGGGGATGGGGCGTCCATAACCGGAAATGTTTTTATACTTTTTCAATTCATATTGAATAATTTTTTCTAAGCTGAGACCGGTTTTTTTCTTTTTCATACTTCGTTGGAGAAAATCCATGCAGCGGAGTTCTGCTTTCCAGCCGTATACGACAGCCTCAGAGACTGCATTGGATGCAGAAATGGCTAAGGAAGCCGTGCTGCGTGCCGTGCCTGCCAGCGCGGCCACACGATTATTCCAAAGGCGCGGGTCGGGGTAACTGGTGCTGATGACCCAAAGGGCGTTAAAAAGCTCAATCTGTTGTTTGGAAAATTCTCGACCCGTGATGCCAAGCAACAGCAATTCAATCCAAGAGTGATCTTGCAGTTCGTGAAAAAGGTCTTTGCCACGATAGACTACACGTTGTTCAGCACCAAACCAGCCACCCATTTGGGTTTTCCAGAGTTTCTCAGCGCTGAGCAGATCATTTTGTTTATTCACTGAACGAACCGGGGTCGTTTTCAACCTGTAAGCCATCGGCAAAGAAAGGGTAATGGATCCAGCCCCGTGGCATCTGTTCCAGCGCGTGTGCCGCCGCCCCTGGCAGACGCAGCAATAAATAGAGCATTTCGCTTTGCTGGGGCGTGAAGCCCAAATCGTAAAAGGCGGTCGCTGCAACACCCAGCATGGAGAGTGGGTTGTGTGCGACTTGTTCAAAGGCTTGGCGGTTTTTTTGCAGCCAAGAGAGTGCGCCTTCACCTTCCGTGGAGTGTGTGCAGCACTGTCGCAGCGCCTGTAAAACGGGGCTGGCGCAGGAGATACCATGAGGGTCAAAACCAGGAAAGTGTTCCATCTCAGGCCAAATATCGGCGCGTTCATTGTCGTTGAGAGAGTCAAACCAGCTTTGCCAAGCTTTGAGGTCTAAGCCGCACTGCTGCCAGCCTTGCAGTGCCAGCGCTAATTCATGCGCACCGCCATTTTGTCCTGCGCCAACGGCCAGTGCGGCAATTAAACAAGAAGCGCTGGTGGATTGACCCACGCCACCGTTCATGGCCGCTCGCACACTCAGATCTCTCGGGCCTGGGTTGGCTAAAATCAGTGCGACATCTTCGAGCAGGTTGGCTTGCCAAGGCAGAGGTGCTTGGCGTTGAAACAGCAGAAAAAGATACTCTGCCCAACGGGCGTTGCCGAGCAGGTCGCCATAAACATCGTAACCGGCGCAGTGACAGGTTTTGGCGGCAAAGGGGTTGTCAGCTTCGGCTTCTTCTTGCCAAATGCGGCTGCGAATGGTTTCGATTTTGGTGCGTTTGGCCATCATTGACCGCCTAAGACTTTGACTCTGGCACCCATTGGCGGAACTTCTTCTGGGTCAATATAGACATCAATGAGTGTCGGGCCTGGGTGGTTGCAGATGGCGTTAAAATCCAGCGTTAATAGGTCATTGGGTTGCTGAATACGGACGTTCTGTATCCCCATCGCCTGTGCCATTGCGGCGTAATCAATCTGAGGCAGTGCATGGCCGATGGACTCTGCTTTGCTCAAACATTGGCCGTGTTTTACCATTCCTAGAGAGGAATCATTGAGAATGATAAAAATAACAGAGAGATTTTCTTGCGCGGCGACGGTGATCTCTTGGCCTGACATAAGCCAACTGCCATCGCCTGTGACGCAGACCACCGCTTGGTTTTTACTGCCGATAGCGGTGCCGACCGCAGCACCAATAGCCCAGCCCATCGAGGCAAATTCCAACGCGCCACGAAACAGCGGTTTGTCGCCGTCTCGTGCGGTTAAACGCCGCTCTGGGGGGTGAAAATAGTGAATGGCCCAAGCGATGCTGTTGCCAGAATCGGCAAGAAACAGCGTGCCTGAGGGCAGTAACTTGCCTAGAGTTTGCATTAACCATTGAGGTTTTATACAGGTCTCTGGATTGGATTCTAATGTGAATTTGTCATTTTTAATCTGTTGTTGGTAGGGGGAGTATTTGTTTTTCTTGGATGTTTGCGCTGATGTTTGCTGTTTTTGGGCGTGGCTCAGCAGTTCTGTGCAGATTTTTTTCAGGTTGCCGCAGAGTTGCATTTTTGCCATTGGTGAACGGGTGAGATTGGTCGCGACCTGTTCTACATGCAGCAGTCGATTGTTCAGCAGGGCGTTATCCCAGCCGTTGCTGGCCCATTCACCCAAGCCGGTACCGATGGCCATAATGGCATCAATGTGCTTCTCTTTTAGAATGTCGAGGGCGCTTTGATGACCGGCAAAACCGAGTACGCCACAAAATTTTGGGTGATCGTGATTGATCAGACCTTTTGCGTGAGGGGTGGCAATCAGCCAAGCACCTAAGGTTTCTGCCAATTGGCAGAGAGGTTCAATGGCGGCTTCGGCGTCACTGCCCACCACAAAAACCAGCCCCTGCGCCTTGTTTAAGTGCTGCGCTAATTGTTCGACTTGTTCTAAATCCACGGCAAAATTGGTTTTGCTCAGTTGCGCTACGTCGTATTGAGGGGCTTTGAAGGGGGCGGGGGCGCGCAGAATGTCTAAGGGCAGGGTGAGGTGAACGGGGCCTGGGGGTGATTGGAAGGCGGTCATAATGGCGGTGATCAGTTTGCGTTCAAATTGATCAATGTGTGAGATTAAGCTGTTGTAGCGTGTGCAGGACTGAAACATGCTGACGGTGTCGATGCCACTGCAAGAGGATTCTTGCAGTGCGCCTTTGCCAAAATTGCTCAGCGTTGTTTGGCCGGTTAAGACCAGCATCGGGATTTGGTTTTCGTAAGCAGAGGCCACACCGGTAAGCAAATTGGTGGCACCAGGGCCGGTGGTGGCGCAGCAGACACCCAGTTTTCCGGTTTGGCGAAAATAACCATCGGCCATAAAAGCCGCACCGGTTTCGTGACGTGCAACCACGGCTCTGATGCCGCCAGTGCGTTGGCTGCGAGCCAGTGCATTAAAAAGGGGTTCAATGCCGCCACCTGGCACACCAAAAATGGAATCAATTGAAAGTTGGTTAAGGTAGGCCAAGAGTAGGTCGCCAACTTCAAACAGGGGATTGCACTCTTTTTTTAGACATAAATTTCCTGATTTGTTGCGATGACGTAATATTGTGTTGCCAGATAAAAAGTTATTTATGTTACGAATGAACGGATTGTCCAGTATAGCGCACTGCTTCTTGTAAACCAAAATAGGCTTCTTAACGGTTATGAAACTGGCTTATAAATGACAGATATTGTGAGATTTATCTATGGGATTGCGATCCAGTTCACAAAAGCGCTGTCAAAATCAGTAATTTGTTGGCCAGCCTTATCATGCTTGGTTCACACTTTTATACATATTGAAGGGACTAGGAGGTCTCTATGCGCAACGATCCACCTTTAATTGAGCAGCGAGTGCGGCATACGGTGCGTTTGATGCTCAATCGACCAGAGCAATACAATGCCTTGAATACGGTACTAATTCAGCGTTTACGCGAAGCGCTGTGGCGTTTGGCAGCTGATGATACGGTGCGTCAAATCGTAATTGCTGCCAACGGCCATAAATTTTGTGTTGGCAGTGATGTGGAGGAGATGCAGAAGTTACTTGATGCCGGTGAGGATAAGGTCGAAGACCTGTTGCAGCTGGGGCAGCTGTTGCGCGAGTTGGATCGTTTTCCTAAGCCGGTGGTGGGGTTGGTGCAGGGGGAAGTGTACGGCAGTGGTGTGGGTTTGCTGGCCTGTTGTGATGTGGTGTTTGCCACGGAAAAAGCTCGATTTTGTCTCCCCGAGGTGCGTTTAGGGTACGTTGCAGCCCTCATCAGCCCTTATATTTTGGCTGCGATGGGCAGCCGAGCTGCGGGGCGTTATATGTTGACCGGCGAGCATTTTAGCGCCGCTGAAGCAAAACGCTTGGGGTTGGTGCATGAGGTTTACCCACGCAGCCAATTGGCCTTAGAAGCGAATAAACTATTGAAAAAATTGCAAGCTACGGCTCTGCACGCCCAGTTAGAGACCAAAGCCATGTTGGCTCGGCAGCAGCAGACGCCGGTTGATAAAGAGGCTTTATTGGAGAGTGTGCAGTTGGTGGCGCGTTTACGCTGCTCGGATGAGGGGCGTGAGGGGATTCATGCGTTTGCTGAGGGGAGGCGTCCCAGCTGGCGACCGGCTCCGCAAGAGGAGTTGGCTGATGATCTGTGAGTAGTGCAGTACTCTTTTTTCTTGGATCAGGTAAAATGGCGCTCAATTTTTGTGGTTTATGCGATTTTTAGGAGTTGAGTGTGAAGATTATTCGTTGGGTATTGGGTCGGATTATTTTGTTATTGAATTTTATTTTCTCGCCAAAAAAAGCCAAACATGATGCACAACAACAGGCGCGTTTGGATGCCGAATGTGCAAGTTTAGCCTTGTATCAATTTGAAGCGTGTCCGTTTTGTGTCAAGGTGCGCCGTGCGGTGCGTCGCTTGGGTTTAAACATTGAGATTCGGGATACGCGCAAGGAGGGGCGTTATCGTGATGAATTACTGCAAGAGGGTGGTGAGATCAAGGTGCCCTGTTTACGGATTAGCGAGGAGGACGGTTCGGTGCGCTGGATGTACGAATCCAGCGACATTATTGCCTATCTTCAGCAGCGTTTTGCAGCGGCTTGAAGGGTGAATCTGCTCTCTGTGGTGGAATCACCTAATCATCCTAATTTTTCAGCACTGTACGCCCGTTTTGGTTTTGCTGAGTTAAAAGTGGCCTCGCAACGCACGGCGATGAAGGTGGTGAAAAAAACACCACCCGACTGGCTGGTGGTGGAGTTTTTTTACGGTTACGCGAATAATTACGCAGGCATCAATATGTGTAATTTAGATGTGCTGTTTTATGCGTTGCAGCGTTACGCACCCAACAGCAAAGTGGTCATTTTGGTGCAAAAATCCGAACGTCAGTACGTCGATAAATTGAGCCGTATCTTTCCGATTCACGGGGTTCTTTGCCAGCCGGTGGCCGAAGCGGAGATGCAGGAATTACTGAAAAATTCGGGATTGAGCTGAGGCGTTAAGTTTCTGTTTAGATGGGTGTGTTATAACTCTATTTTGATTTATTTCTGGTTTTTTAACGTCTTAAGGTGATCGTGATGAGCGAAGTAGAAAGAATTAAAGGCTATGGTCTGACGGCGCGGGTACTGCATTGGGGCATGGCCATTTTGATTGTGGCGCTGTTTTTGGTCGCCTGGAATATGGAAGATCTGCCTAAGGACAGCGATGAACGCAGAGACATGTTTGCTCTGCACCGTGCATTGGGTGTCTTTGCTGGGTTGTTGATTTTACTGCGTCTGCTTTGGGTGAGTCTCAGTGTGGATTATTTGTTGCCCGCACAGGGGCCAAAATGGCAAGCTTTGGCGGCTAAATTGGGGCATTGGGGGCTTTATGCTTTGCTGCTTTCCATGCCGTTGACGGGTATTTTGGGTTCGATTTACGGTGGTCATTCGATTGATGTGTTTGGTCTGTTTACCCTTCCTCGCCAGCCTGACAGTGATTTTATTGCCGGTTACACCGATCTTGCTCACTATTTAGGTCAATACGCTTTGATGGCTTTGGTGGGGATGCATGTGTTGGCGGCCTTGCTGCATCAGTTTGTGCAAAAAGACGGTACCTTGACTCGCATGATCAAAGGCTAGGGTAGATCAAAGGATAAGGGCGGAAGATTTTCCGCCCTTGGTATCTACGGCCTTGTGTGAATTATTTTTTCTTACGTGGAATGTAGAGGTCGGTGATGGTGCCCTCGGCCATTTCAGCGGCGAAATTGATCGTCTCTGACAAGGTCGGGTGGGCGTGAACCGTCAGCGCGATGTCCTCCACGTCTGCGCCCATCTCCAGTGCCAAGACCGCTTCGGCGAGTAATTCTCCGGCGTTGGTACCAACAATGCCTGCGCCTAAAATGCGCTTGGTCTCTTTATCAAACAGCAGTTTGGTCAGGCCTTCGTTGCGGCCAATACTCAAAGAACGTCCGCTGGCCGCCCAAGGGAACGCGCCTTTTTCGTATTCAATCCCCTGCTTTTTGGCTTCCGTTTCCGTCAACCCCATCCACGCTACTTCAGGGTCGGTGTAGGCCACCGAGGGAATGGTCAAGGCATCGAAGTGGGATTTCATGCCGCTGATCACTTCAGCGGCCACTTTGCCTTCGTGGGTGGCTTTGTGTGCCAGCATCGGTTGGCCAACAATATCCCCGATGGCAAAAATATGCGCCACGTTGGTGCGCTGTTGTGAATCAACGGCGATAAAACCGCGTTCATCCACCGCCACTCCGGCGTTTTTAGCGCCGATGTTATGCCCGTTGGGCACTCGACCCACGGCCACCAACACTTTGTCAAAGGTATCGGAGTCGGGGGCTTTTTTGCCTTCAAAACGGACCTTGAGGCCTGTCTCTTGTGCTTCAATTGCAGTTACACGGGTGTTGAGGTAGATGTTTTCGTAGCGTTTTTTAATGCGTTTTTCCAGCGGGCGTACCAGATCACGGTCACAACCAGGGATCAAACCGGGTGACAGCTCCACTACCGTTACTTTGGAGCCAAGAGCATCATAAACCGTGGCCATCTCCAGACCAATAATACCGCCACCGACCACCAGCAAGCGTTCAGGAATGCCGTCCAGTTCCAGTGCGCCAGTGGAGTCGATTAGGCGCGGATCGTCGTTGGGAAAAACGGGGATCTGAGTGGCTTCGGAACCGGCGGCAATGATCAGCTGATCAAAACCGATGATTTTAGTCCCCTCGTCGTTCTCCACTTGGATCTGATTGGGGTTGAGAAGGGTGCCAAGGCCGTGAACCACGCTCACTTTGCGTTGCTTAGCCAAGACTTTCAGGCCGCCGGTGAGCTGCTTGATGATCTTGTTTTTCCAGCCAACTAAGGTGGTCAGGTTGATTTTGGGTTGACCAAAGGTGATGCCGTGTGAGGCCATCTCATCGGCTTCGGTGATGATGTGGGCGGTGTGCAGCAGCGCCTTGGAGGGAATGCAGCCGACGTTCAAACAGACTCCGCCCAAATTGGGGTAACGTTCGATGAGGAGGGTTGTTTTACCCAGATCGGCAGCACGGAAGGCGGCGGTGTAACCGCCAGGGCCGGAGCCGAGCACCACCACTTCGGCGTGCAGATCGCTGTCGCTGCTGGGGTTAGCCGCAGTGGGGGCGCTGGTTGTGGTTGTTTCGGCAGCCGCTGGTGCAGCTTCTTTCTCAGGAGCCTTTGCAGCAGTGCTCGCCAGCTCCAAGGTCAGCACCGCATCGCCTTCGCTGAGGCTGTCGCCAAGGGCGATGTTAATCTCTTTCACCACTCCCGATTCAGGTGAGGGAATTTCCATACTGGCCTTGTCGCTCTCCAATGTCACCAAAGAGTCTTCGGCAACAACAGAGTCGCCCACGGCGACTAAAATTTCGATTACTTCAACGCCAGCAAAATCGCCGATGTCGGGTACAGTGACGGTAGTCAATTTGCTCATAAATAAAATCCTCAGTTAAAGCAGCAGGCGGCGCATGTCGGCCAACACACGGCTTAAATAGCTGGTGAAACGTGCGCCATCGGCACCGTCGATGACGCGGTGATCGTAGGAGAGTGACAGCGGCAGCATCAGGCGAGCAGCAAATTCACCATCGGGTTGATAGATTGGTTTCATCGCGGAGCGGAAACGCCCAAAATGGCCACTTCCGGCGCATTGACGATGGGGGTGAAGGCGCTGCCACCGAGACCACCCAAGCTGGAGATGGTGAAACAGCCGCCTTGCATATCCTTGGGGCCGAGTTTTTTGTCGCGGGCTTTGATGCTGATGGCGGTCAGCTCTTGTGCCAGCTCCACTAAGCTTTTTTGATCCACGTCGCGCACCACCGGCACCACCAAACCGTCGGGAGTCGCGACGGCAATGCCGATGTGATAGTACTTTTTCAGGATCAAGTTTTCGCCGCTGGCATCCAGTGAGGCGTTGAAACGGGGGAACTGTTTTAGGGCGGAGACCACCGCCTTCATCAAAAAGGCGAGCAGGGTGATTTTGATCCCTCGATCTTTGTATTCGCCCACCAACTGTTTGCGAAACGCCTCCAGATCGGTGATGTCCGCGTCATCAAATTGGGTCACATGTGGGATCGTGACCCAGTTGCGGTGCAGCACTTGGCCGGTGATTTTGTTGATTTTGCTCAAGGGCAGATTTTCAACTTCGCCGAACTTGCTGTAGTCGATGTTGGGCATGGCGGCCACGGCCAGACCGCTGCCACTGGCAGCAGCAGGTGCGCCAGACCCAGAGCCGCTCAGCGCGGCTTTGATAAAGCCCTGCACGTCGCTTTTTAGGATACGGCCTTTGCGGCCACTGCCACCGATGCGGCTGATGTCGGCACCCAGTTCACGGGCAAAACGGCGTACCGCTGGGCTGGCGTGAGCGGAGTTGCCGCTGGTGGGCGCAGCTGCCACAGGCGCAGCTACTGGCGTGGGTGCCACTGTCACAGGTGTTGGAACCGCTGCTTTGGGCGCTTCAGGAGCGGGGGTTGGTTTGGCGGTTGCAGCGGCGGGTGCGGCCTTTGTGGGCGCGGCTTCGGTGGCGCTTGAATCAGCCGCGTGCAGCCACATCACCAGATCGCCTTCGGAGATGGTGTCACCGATATTGACCTTGATTTTACCCACCACGCCGTTGGCGGGCGCGGGAATTTCCATGGTGGCTTTGTCGCTCTCCAGAGTGACCAGAGAATCTTCGGCGCTGACCGTGTCGCCGCTGGCGACCAGTATTTCGATCACCTCAACAGCGGCAAAATCACCGATGTCGGGTACTAAAACTTTTTCTTCGTTAGCCATGTTTCTGCTCCCTAGACCGTGATTGGGTTGGGTTTGTTGATGTCGATGCCGTATTTTTTGATCGCTTCGCTGACTTTGCTGGCGGCGATTTCTTTGCGATCCGCCAAGCTTTTCAGGGCAGCAACGGCGATGTAGTGGCGATTGACTTCAAAGAAGGTGCGCAGTTTTTCGCGGCTGTCGGAGCGGCCAAAGCCATCGGTGCCGAGCACTTTGTAGTCACTGGGAACATACGCGCGAATCTGATCGACGTAGGCGCGGATGTAATCGGTGGCCACCACTACTGGCCCTTCGCTGCCAGACAAACATTCTTCGACGTAGCTGATGCGGGCTTTTTTCTTCGGGTTGAGCATGTTGTAACGCTCTACATCGTGGCCGTTGCGCGCCAGTTCGTTGAAGCTGGTGACGCTCCAGACATCGGCGCTGACCCCGAAGTCATTTTGCAGCAGTTCGGCGGCGGCGATGGCTTCGCGCAAAATGGTGCCACTGCCCATCAGTTGTACTTTGGGGCCTTTGTTGGGATTCTGTTGCAGGCGGTACATGCCTTTGAGGATGCCCTCTTCAACGCCCTCTGGCAGCGGCGGTTGCTGGTAGTTTTCGTTCATGGCGGTGATGTAGAAGAAGACATTTTCTTGTTTCTCTACCATGCGCTGCATGCCGTTGTGAATGATAATCGCCATTTCGTACGCAAAGGTGGGGTCGTAGGCGACGCAGTTGGGGATGGTGTTGGCCACCAACAGACCGTGACCGTCTTGATGTTGCAGCCCTTCTCCATTGAGGGTGGTGCGTCCTGCCGTTGCGCCGATGAGGAACCCCCGTGCCTGCATGTCACCGGCAGCCCAAGCGAGATCTCCGATGCGCTGGAAGCCGAACATGGAGTAGTAAATGTAGAAGGGAATCATGTTGACGCCGTGGTTGCTGTAGGCGGTGGCCGCTGCAATCCAAGAGGACATGGAACCGGCTTCGTTGATGCCCTCTTCGAGGATCTGACCGGATTTGTCTTCTTTGTAGTACATCAACTGATCACGATCTTGTGGTTCGTAGAGTTGACCGACGGAGGAGTAGATGCCGAGCTGGCGGAACATGCCTTCCATGCCGAAGGTACGTGCTTCATCGGGGACGATGGGGACGATGTTTTTGCCGACTTTTTTGTCGCGGGTCAGGGCGGTCAAGATGCGCACAAAGGCCATCGTGGTGGACATTTCCCGTTCGCCGCTGCCTTTGAGCATCGCCGAGAAGGCCTCCAGTGGGGGAACTTCCAGCGGCGCGGCCAGATGTTGGCGCGAGGGCAGATAACCGCCGAGGGCTTTGCGACGCGCTTGCAGGTACTGCATCTCTTCGCTGTCGGCGGGCGGTTTGAGGTAGTCGGCGTTGGTGGCTTGTTCGTCGCTCAAGGGCAGGCGGAACCGATTGCGGAAGGCGAGCAGGTCGTCGTTGTCGAGTTTTTTCTTCGAGTGGCTGATGTTCTGCCCTTCGGCGGATTCACCCATGCCGTAGCCTTTGACCGTTTTGGCCAAAATAACCGTGGGCTGGCCTTTGTGGGCGACGGCTTCGGCGTAGGCGGCGTAGACTTTGTGTGGGTCGTGACCGCCGCGATTGAGGTGCCAAATGTCGTCATCGGAGAGGTGGGATACCAGCTCTTTCAGTTCGGGGTATTTGCCAAAGAAGTGTTCACGGGTGTACGCACCGCCTTTGGCTTTGTAGTTTTGGTACTCGCCATCGACGCACTCTTCCATGCGTTGGCGCAGCAGGCCGGTTTTGTCTTTGGCCAGCAAGGGATCCCAATAGGAACCCCAGACCACTTTGATCACATTCCAGCCCGCGCCTCGGAAGACCGCTTCCAGTTCTTGAATGATTTTGCCGTTGCCGCGCACCGGTCCATCAAGGCGTTGCAGGTTGCAGTTGACCACAAAGGTGAGGTTGTCGAGTTTTTCCCGCCCGGCCAGCGAGATGGCACCGAGGGATTCCGGCTCGTCGGTTTCACCGTCACCCAAGAACGCCCAGACGCGCCGAGGTTCGGTGTTGGCCAGTTTGCGGTGCTGCATGTATTTCATGAAGCGCGCTTGGTAGATGGCCATAATGGGGCCCCAGTCCCATGCTGACGGTGGGAAACTGCCAAAAGTCGGGCATCAACCACGGATGTGGATAGGAGGAGAGGCCAATGTCTTTGCCTTCCGATTCTTGACGGAAGTGGTTGAGCTGATCTTCGCTCAAGCGGCCTTCGAGAAAGGCGCGAGCGTAGATACCAGGCGAGGAGTGGCCTTGCAAAAAGAGCAAATCACCGCCGTGTTCGGGGGTTTGGGCGTGAAAAAAAGTGGTTAAACCCCACATCGTAGAGGGTGGCTGAGGAGGCAAAACTGGCGATGTGGCCACCCAGGTCGGGGTTATGACGGTTGGCACGCACCACCATTGCCAAGGCGTTCCAGCGAATGTAGGAGCGCAAGCGGCGTTCCAGCTCTTGATTGCCGGAGCTGCGTTTTTCCAAATGGGTCGGAATGGTGTTGAGGTAGGCGGTGTTGGCACTGAAGGGCAGGTGCGCACCCGAACGGCGCGCCTGATCGATTAATTTCCCGAGTAGGTAGTGGGCGCGTTCAGGTCCTTCAGCATCAATGACCGCTTCCAGGGCTTCGAGCCACTCTTGAGTCTCTTGGGGATCAATGTCGGGTAGTGTAGTCATAGTGTCCTCACGCCAAAGTGACGAGTGATTTTATGTGGTGGCAGAAGCCGTGTTTACGGATTGGCTCGACCTTAAAAAAAGGGAGTCATTATGCCTGAACTGGGTGATGCTTAGAAGCCTGTGAATGATTCGCTGGGGTTGGAAGTGGTTTTTTATCTTTGGCCGGAAGGGTTGGCTGGGTGCGTTGTGAAGAATTTAAGGTTAGAATGAGCCAATAAAATGTTAGGTCAGCGATTCGAATAACAATAATAACGAAATGCTGCGTATTGAATGTAAGGGGGGGGGGGGAGTTGATGTTGGGTTACGTGCCATTGCTGTTTTTTGTGAGCCTTTTAAGTGCTGCGGTGCAGGCTGTGGAGTACAGCCGTGAGGAGCAAGATTTGCTCTTGCTTTACGGTGATGAAGAGATGATCACCATTGCTACGGGTGAGCAGCAACCGCTTTCAAAAGCACCGGCGGTGGCCAATGTGATCACCGCTAAGCAGATTAGAAGGATGGGGGCGACGGATCTGGATGAGATTTTGGAGAGTGTGCCTGGGCTGCATGTCTCTCGCAGTAGCAGGTACAACCCACTTTATTTGTTTCGTGGCATTGCTTCCAGTTTCAACGCCGAAGTATTGATGTTGATCAACGGCGTGCCGATCAACACCTTGTTTGTCGGTGATCGGCATCAAGTCTGGGGTGGCATGCCGGTGCAGGCGATTGCTCGGGTTGAGGTGATCCGGGGGCCGGGTGCGGCGATTTACGGTGCCGATGCCTTTGCGGGGGTGATTAACGTCATTACTAAAAACGCGGCGGACATTAACGGCACCGAAGTGGGTTTGCGTTACGGCAGTTTTGCTAGCCAAGAGGTCTGGTTGCTGCACGGCAGTGAGTGGGCGGGTTGGCAGTGGGCCTTTGCACTGGAGGGCAGTCGAACGGATGGGGCTAAAAGCATCATTGAACAGGATGCACAGAGCGGTCTGGATCAGCTTTTGGGCAGTCAGGCTTCCCTAGCACCTGGGGCGGTGAGTTTGCAGCGAGACAGCCTTGATCTGCGTCTGGAATTGGGGCGTGGCAATTTTGTGGCGCGCTTGGGTTTGCAGCGTCGTACGAATTTGGGTGTGGGTGTGGGGGTGGCATCGGCATTGGATCCTAATGGTCGTCTGGGCAGTGATCGTTGGAATCTGGATCTGAATTATCACAACGCCAATTTGGCTGAAGATTGGGATATCAGCTCGCAATTGAGTTTTTATGACACGTCGCAAGTGGTTGAGCAGGATTTGCATCTTTTCCCAGCGGGCAGTCTTGGTTTTCAGGAGGGTATTATTGGCAACCCTGAAGTGTTTGAGCGGCATTTTCGCGGGAGTGTTTCGGCTGCTTATGCCGGTTTTTTTGGTCACCGAATTCGTTTGGGTTTCGGTTATACGGTAAGCGATCTTTATCGGGTTAATGAGACAAAAAACTTTACCTTCGCTGCGGGCTCTCCTCTGCCGATGCCTCTGGGTGGGGTGCAGGATGTTTCGGACAGTGATGCGGTTTTTTTGACGGAAGGGAAACGTAAAAATGCTCATATTTTTCTGCAAGACATCTGGAAACTGGCCAACGATTGGGAGTTGACCGCTGGTGTGAGGCTGGATGATTACAGTGATTTTGGTCAGAGCGTTAACCCACGCTTGGCTCTGGTTTGGTCGATGGGACAAAATTCAACTCTGAAGTTGTTGCACGGTCAGGCGTTTCGAGCACCTTCTTTTTTGGAGACTCAGGGGCGTAACAACCCCGTCGCCTTGGGTAATGTGGATTTGAAACCCGAAACGATTCAGACGACGGAGCTGGCGTTTGAGTACTACCCACAAGAACGTCTGCGTTTGAGTACCAGCCTGTTTCGTTATGTCTGGCAAGACATCATTCGTTTTGAAGCGGTGGATGCCAGCGGTTCGGACCCTTCAAGGCAGGCACAAAACAGCGGCAGTCAGAGTGGTGCGGGTCTGGAATTTGAGATTGATTGGCGCGTGAACGCGGATCTTCATTTGATGATGAACTCCGCTTACCAATATTCGCATGATGAACGCAGCGGTCAGTCTGCTGCCAACGCCCCCAATCATCAGCTTTATCTGCAGGCCAATTGGCAATTCCAGCCTGCTTGGAGTTTAAACTCACGTTTGAACTTGGTGATGTCGAGAGCCAGAGAGGCGGGGGATCTGCGTGCTGAGGTTGCTGATTACAGCACTCTGGATGTGAGTGTGCGGCGGCGTTCGGTCGTTGCAGGTTGGGCGGTTGCTGTGGGGGTGCGTAATCTGTCGGATACGGATCGTCGCGAGCCGTCAGGAGTAGAAATTCCAAATGATCTGCCTCTACCAGGGCGAAATGCCTTTGCTGAGTTGAGTTACACCTTTTAGGCTGAGTTGAAATTTGATTTTATGGATATAGGTTATTTCAAACAGGCTGTTATCATCGACTTTTGGGGCGATTGGTGTTGATTGCGCTGCGGAAGGTGGTGTACGGAGTGGGATTTTTAATTCTTGCTCTTATGCCGTTGCAACCTGTGTTGGCGCAGCAGCCTGTGGCGGTGGTGTATCCGCAGGTGGATGGGCGGTTTCAATTCATTTTTGCCGAGATGTTAAAGGGCATTGAGTCCGTTATGGGTGAGCCGGTACGCGGTTATGTGTTGCCTGCTGACTATCAATTGGACGACTTGGATCGCTGGTTGGATCAAGAAGAGATTGAGGTGGTTATTGCCTTGGGTGGCTCCAGCTCCCGAGCGTTGGCGCAGCTGAAGGGGCTGGTGAACGTAGTTTATGGGGGAACCGATCTCTCCGTGAGTCGGGCGGGCAATACGGGGATTAGCTTGATGCCGGATCCCAAGCTGTTATTTGAGCGCTTGCTCTCTTTGGTTCCCGAAATAGAGACGGTCACGGTCATTTACAGCATGGAAAACAACGCCTGTTTAATTGAAAAAGCGCAGCAAGAAGCGCGTGACAGGGGGCTGATTCTGGAGGCGATTCCCGCAGAGAATATGAAAGAGGCGGCGGGTTATTATCGCCGTTGGTTGAAACAGCTGGACGCTAAAAAAGACGCACTCTGGCTGCCGATGGATCGGGTCACGGTGGATCAAAGTCGGCATTTTTCCAATCTATTGAGCCAAGCGTGGGAGCGAGAATTTGTGATTTTTTCCAGTACGTCGGTACACGCGAAACGAGGTGCGCTTTTTTCTCTCTATGCGGATAATAACGCCTTGGGGCAAAGTTTGGCGCGGATGGCGCGACGTCAATTGCAGTCTGAGGGCGATGAGGGCATTCGCCCTTTGTTAGAAGTGAAGTCTGCCCTTAATCGACGTACCGCAGATCATCTTGGTTTACGTTTGGTGCCACGCCAAATTCGATCTTTTGATCTCTTATTTCCTCGACGTTATTAGCCCATAATCTGAGCAATTGGTATGCACTTTACGCACATTTCACGTTGGGGTTTTAAACAGCAGCTTATCTTGGCGTTTACGTTGGGCATTTTCTGTTTGGCGTTGATCTCTTCTTTGACCATTTCTGCTTATTCCAGTGACGGCTTGCGTCAGCAAGCTCTTGAACAGGGTTTGAAGGTAACGGAATCCTTTGCCCGTCAGAGTGCGTTGGCTCTGCTCTATGAGAGTGCAGAAAACGCCAAAGAGGCAGGACGGTTGGCGCTCTCTTTTCCCGATGTGGTTTCCGTTAGCATTTTTCAACCGAACCATAAGGTGCTCTTCTCTGCAGGGGTGAAGGTGGCGGATTTGCAGCAGGATGGAGATGGCGCAAAACTGTGGCTCTTGTTGGGTCGTTTGGAAGGTGAGACCGATCAGGCATGGCATTTTTTCGCGCCCGTGTTCAGCGATAATATTAGCGACGATTCCCCTTTTAGTGTGCAGGCGGCGGATCCCGATTTGATCGGTTATACCCGTTTGGTGATGAGCAAAGCCTCGCTTAATCGGGTGCTTGATGAGGTCTTTAAAGTCAATCTCTACATTTCCCTGTTGCTGGCGGCGCTGCTGTTGTCGGTTTTATTGGCCATTACCACACGGGTAACCAAACCGTTGATGGAGCTGGCGGGTGCGATGAAACGGGCGCAGTTGGGGGAGAAAAAGGTGCGTTCTTCGGTCAATGGGCCGCAGGACATCATGCTCATGGAGGAGGCTTTCAATACCATGATGGATGTCTTGGAGACCCGTGAATTGGAGTTGCAAAAAGCCCGTGATACGGCGCTGAAATCGGCGCGTCTCAAAGGCGAATTTGCCACTAATGTGAGCCACGATTTACGTACGCCGCTGAACGGGGTGTTGGGTATGTTGGAGTTGCTAAATTCAATGGGTTTGACTCCCAAACAGCAAGAGTATGTGGAAGTGGCTTTGGGTTCGGGGCGGGCGTTGTTGTCTCTGATTGAGGACATTCTTGATTTTTCCCGCATTGAGGCAGGCCGCCTGAAAAGCAACAACGAAGATTTTAATCTGCGTGAAGTGCAAAAAGACGTGGTGGGTCTGTTGGCCGGTCAGGCTCAGCGCAAGGGCTTGGATATCAGTTACCTGATTGAATCCAATGTGCCGACCCGACTGTTTGGTGATGCAGGGCGTTTGCGGCAGATTTTAATGAACTTGCTGGGGAATGGAATTAAATTTACCGAGCACGGTGAAGTGACGGTTTTGGTGTCCGTTGTGTCTCATAAAGAACAGCGTTATTTGCTGCGTTTTGAGGTGAAAGACAGCGGTATTGGGGTCTCTAAGGAGGCACAGGGACGTATTTTTGAGCCCTTTTCACAGGCGGATGGTTCTACTACTCGGCGTTATGGGGGTACGGGCTTGGGGTTGGCCATCTGTCGTCAGCTGGTGGAGTTATTGGGTGGCGAGCTTGGGGTGGAGAGCCGAGTGGGCAGAGGCAGTCGTTTTTGGTTTAGCTTGCCAATGGATGCGGTGGATAAACAAGAGGAGGAGTACAGCAGTACCTTGGCGGGTGAGAAAATTTTGGTGGTGGATGACAGCGAAGTCAGTCGTCAATTTTTGCAGCAGACCTTGGAGCGTTGGGGCATTCAGCAGCACGGGGTCTCTTGTGGTCATGAGGCACTGAAAGCGCTCAAAGTCGCTGCTGCGATAGAGAAACCGTATCACGTGGTGATGGTGGATCAGGAGATGCCGCACATGGACGGTGCCAGCTTGAGTCACTCCATCAAAGCCGATCCGAAGTTAAGTGATACTTCGGTGATTATGATGATTCGGCGTTGGCAGGTGGGGCATGAGACCATTCAGCTGGTGGATGCGGCGGGTTACATTGAGACCCCGATTGAGGAGTCGGCGTTGCACGATGCCATTTTCAATGTGCTGCGGCCACCGCAATTGCTGCTGAAACCGTTAAAGACCGCTTCAGTTCGTAGCACGGTCAATTTTGCTAAATCGGTGCTGGTGGTGGAAGACAATCGCGCCAATCAGCAGGTGGCTTTGGGCATGTTGCAGCGATTGGGTTGTTCGGTAGTATTGGCCGGTAACGGTCTGCAGGCGATTGAACAGCTGGCAGAACACCATTTCGATGCGCTGCTGATGGATTGTCACATGCCGGAGTTAGACGGTTATGAAGCGACTTTGCGCATTCGGGCTGCTGAGCAGTCAGATCGTCTGCCGATTATTGCCATGACCGCCAATGTTGGGGAAGCCGAGGTAAAACGCTGTTATGAGGTGGGGATGGACGATTACCTTAGCAAACCTCTCAATCTACAGACTTTAAAACAGAGTTTAGCGCGTTGGTTTACGGATCATAACGATGTCACCTCCGAGTCTGTCCAGCCTTTGGTATTGAGTGTTAAGGGTGGCGTTGCCTCTGCTTCCTTGGACCATGCTTTTTTGGATGAACTGCGTGACAGCGTTGGCGGTTCATTTTCTATGTTGTTGACGGTGTTTCTTGAGGACACGCCGATCTATTTGCAGGCGTTGCGTAATGCGATTGCCGATCAAAATACGCTTGAGGTGGCCAACGTTGCTCACAGTGTGAAGGGCAGCGCGCGCAATTTGGGTGCGAAACCGATGGCTGAGTTTGCGGCCTCTCTGGAGATTTTAGGGCGCGAGCAGCAACTGGGAAATGCTGCTGAGTTACAACGCAAGTTAGAAACAGAGTACCACTTGGTTAAAGTGGAGCTGGAGTCGCTCTCTGAGGTCGAAACGGAGTTTGAGAGTGTGTCAGAGGTTGGGGATTCCTTCTCGGTGCTGGTGGTGGATGATGATCGTGGTATTCGTTTGGCACTGCGAACCGTGTTGGTGGGAGACGGTTATCAGGTTAAAGAGGCCAGTAACGGTCAGCAGGCGTTGGCGCTGTGTGAGCGTCAGCTGCCTGATTTGGTGTTAATGGATGCCTTGATGCCGGTGATGGGCGGGTTTGAAGCGTGCCGACGTATTCGTCGTTTGCCAGCGGCTGAGAATTTGCCGGTGTTGATTATCACAGCTCTGGATGATGAACACTCCATTGATAATGCCTTTGCTGCTGGAGCGACGGATTTTATTCCCAAACCGTTGCACTTTGCGGTGTTAAGACAGCGGGTCGTACGATTGTTAACCGCCAGTCGGGCAGAAAAACACGTACATCAATTGGCCTATCACGACACGTTAACGGGGTTGCCAAATCGAGCTCTGTTTATGGAGCGTATTCAAGAGCTGTTGGAGCATGGTGAAGAGAAGCGACGCTTTGCGGTGCTGTTTTTGGATCTGGATCGCTTTAAAAGCGTGAATGACACTTTGGGACACGATGTGGGGGATTTGTTGCTGCAAGCGGTGGCGGAACGGCTGCTGCATTGTGTGCGCAGTGGCGATATGGTGGCACGTTTGGGCGGTGATGAGTTCACCATTATTTTGGATAACATCGCTGAATTGGAACCGGTTGCCAAGGTGGCAGCAAAAATTTGTGAGGCGATTTCAAAGCCCTTTACGTTTACGGAACAGCCGGTGTATATCGGTACCAGCGTCGGTGTTGCCATTTATCCTGAGGATGGTAAAAACAGCATAGACCTGCTTAAACACGCCGATACGGCGATGTTTCGGGCTAAAGAGAAGGGCGGAGAGTTTCAATTTTATGAGCCGGGCATGGGAGCCATGATCAGTCAGCGGTTGAAATTGGAGCAGGATCTGCGCGGTGCTTTGGAACGAGGTGAATTTGTGCTTTATTACCAGCCGCAACGCAGTTTGAAGAGCGGTCGGATGGGGAGCATGGAAGCGTTGCTGCGCTGGCAGCATCCGAGCCGTGGTTTGATCTCTCCAGCGGAGTTTATTCCTTATTTAGAAGAGAGTGGTCTGATTGTCACGCTGGGAGAGTGGGTGTTGGATAACGCCTGTCAGCAAGCGCGTATTTGGTTGGATGAGGGTTATCAGGCGATTCGTATGGCGGTTAATCTTTCAGCTAAACAGTTGGATGAGGTGGCTCTGCTGGGGATCGTGAATAGCTGCTTGCAGAAAAATCGCCTTTCTGCTGATGCGCTTGAGTTGGAGATTACCGAAAGTGCGATGATGAAAGAGCCAGAAAATGTCATTACTACCTTGAGGGCACTGAAAAAAATGGGGGTGCAGTTGACCATTGACGATTTTGGTATTGGTTATTCCTCTTTGAGTTATCTCAAACGTTTTCCCGTTGACTGTTTGAAAGTGGATCGTACTTTTGTTGAGGGGGTGATGACCGAGCAGACCGATGCTGAAATTCTGCGTGGCATTATCGCTTTGGCGCACGGTTTGGGTTTGAACGTGACCGCCGAAGGGGTGGAGTCTGCACAGCAAGAGCAATTTTTGCGGGAGTGTGGCTGCGATCAAATTCAGGGTTATTTTTTCAGTCGTCCTCTGCCCGCAACGGACATCGAGAGTCAGTTTTTGCAAAGAAATCCGGGGTAATCAGCTCTCAGGTGGATCTCCATCGGGTTTGGGTTTGGACTTTTTACGTCGTCGCCAGCGGGTTTCAACCGCATTAATTTCAGCTAAAAATTTCTCGTAGGGTAAGTTATCCAGCTCTTGGAACTGGGTTATGGCCTGTTCCAGCAGAGTAAAAATATCCTCTATGATTCCTTCGTTTTTCTCATTTTGCAGCACATTTCGTAGACCACGCAAACCGCCTGTTTGTACCTTGATCTCTTTTGAGTGCGGCAGTGGTCCTTCGATTTGGCTCAGTTGCAAAGTGAAACGGGCGTTGTGGCGCAGTAGTTTGAGCAGTTGCTGACAGCGTGGCTGAGCGCTGGCTGATTGGCAGCTAAGACCACTGCGATCCGCAATGCGAAACTGCTGAGCATGGCGGCATTGACTGTGACGCGCCAGCTGCGTTTTTTCAAACGGACAAGGCCGATAGCTGAGGGCGTGGTAGGCTTTTTTTAAATTCAGGTTCGTCCATAAAAAGACTACTTTTCCCACTCTTGCAAAATGGGCGCTTCGCGTTTTTCCATGAGCTGTTCTTCTGCTTGCAGGGCGTTGGCGGCAAAGACCACTTGATAACTTTGGCGACTGTCGCTGGCCAATTTTTTACGTTGCTCTTTAAGGTGATTTTTGGCTTCGCGGTAGTTTTCAAAGGTCGCTTCTAACTTAAGCTGCTTTAAAATATCGGTAGGGCCTGGGGTAACTTGGTAGACATAGTAGGGCATGTTTATTCTCGATTTATAAAGGTGAGTAACCGTTGTGGTGGAAGTATACCCGCAACGAGGCCTCTGACAAAGTGGCTGAAAGAGGCGTTGCATGAGACGCCCCATCTGCTTTTTTCAGGCTTTGGTAAGATTGTTGCTGGTGTGGTGAGACAGACATTCTGGAAACTTCCATAATGCGCCTAGATTTTTTTTGATGGGGGTTTTAGGCCAATGGAAATAAGAAGAACGAATTTATATCGCTGTCTCCTCTGGGCGGTTGTTTTAGCCGTTTCAGCGTGCAGTGAATACGATCTCAGTCAAGATCAGACCCTGCCATCGCTGCTGAGTACAACGGCCAGCAACGATGCGATTGTGCTGCAATTTGATGAAATCATTGAGGCGTCGAGTTTGAGTTATCAGACCTTTACGCTGCACGATGATAGGCAGCGTGATCTGACCAGAAATGGGCAGTTTTATTTGTTTGATGAGTTTATTGAGCTGCGCGCACCGCACTTGCTGCAAAGTGGAAAAAGTTATCAAGTGACGCTGTCCGGTTTGACCGATAGGGCAGCCAACCCTTTGCCAAAAGTGGTGGTCAGTGTAACGCCAGAGGCAGCGGTGGTTAACAGTGTGGTGGTGCTTGATCAGCGTGCGCCATCGTTGCTTTCGCACATACCTGAGGCGGATGCGAGTGCGGTTGAGTTAAGCCAGTCGCTGGTGCTTAATTTTAGTGAAGCGATGAGCTGTGCTAGCTTGCAAGGGGCTTTGACTCTGTCGGGCGTTGATACTGAATTAACGTCTTGCCAAGGGAGGCGAGTGGTTTATAGGCCGCTTGAACCGTTGCAAAGGGAGGCTCGTTACGAGGCGGTGTTGCTGGGAGCAACGGATTTGGCTGGTAATCTATTGCCGTTTGCCAACTGGAGTTTTTCCACCGAAGGTTCGTTTGTGTCTGAGAGGGATGCCGACGTTGATGAAGAGTGTGATGAGCTGTGTGAAGAGGAGGATCGTTAGCGGTACTGTGTGAGGTTGTGAGGGAGATCAAGCTTTAGACGTTGGGTGGGTTTTTATAGTCGAGAGTGTGAACTGGGCAATAAAAAGGGAAAGGTGGACGGGTATTCTGGTATCTTAAGTATTTGTTAAGATATGTGTCGTGAGATTTACGTTTGTTTTGCGGTCGGCGTGGCACTTAAGGAGTGGGATGATGAGCATAGATTGGAAAGATAATTCTGGAATGCTGTCGAAAGGGTGTCGTCTGCTGAGTTGGTTGCCCCTGTTATTGATTGTCGGTTGTGGCTCCTCGAATCCTCCAGCGACGGGGAATGCGGATAAAACAGCACCCAAAGTACTGGCCATTAAGGCGGATTTGCAGAAGATTGAGGTTCAATTTGATGAGCCGATCAGTGCCGCTTCCCTCAGTTCGTTGTCATTTTCCGTGTTGGATGGCGGTGGTGAGTCGATTGCCAATAATGGTGAGTTTCGCATTGTTGATAACCGTATTTTCTTTTTGACCGGCCAAGATTTTGTTGTGGGTCAGAATTACAACGTGACGTTGTCTGGTTTGAGCGATCAAGCGGGTAATACGATTATCCCTGTGACGTTGACGGTGACCCCCAGTGTGGATACCAGCGTTACGGGAGGGGTCGATAATTTGGTGCCGGTAGTGACCTCGCGTACGCCGGGGATTAATGCCAGTGGTATTGCGGTTGATCAGATTGTTAGTGTTAGTTTTAGTGAGCCAATGGATTGCAGTACGCTTGAAAATACGTTTACGATTTTTGGTTTGCACGGCGGTCAAGTGGTGTGTACGGGCAATAGCGCAGTCTACCAGCCACCGAGTTCGTTGCAGGCGAACACACGTTATACCGTCGCCTTGGTTGACGCTGCTGATCCAGCCGGTAATAAAATCAACAACATCAGTTGGAGTTTCACGACTGCGGCAGCGGGGTGGTTCTACGGGGGGTGGAAACGGTGGCTCTGGAGGTGGCGGGACTGTGGGTTCTGGAAACGGTGGCGGCTCCACCGGTGGTGGCACAGCACCTCCGGTCAGACCGGCAGATCCAACCACGCCAGGCGTAGGAACGGGACGCAGTTATTACGTTGCGACCAACGGCAATAATGCAGCCGATGGCAGTTTGGCCAATCCGCTGTTAACCCTCAAAGAAGCCGTGAGTCGGGTTGCTCCAGGAGATGTCATTGAGATTCGAGCAGGCAGTTATGCGGGGGTGAGAATAGATCCGATTCATGCTGGGCTGGCCAATGCTTGGATTACCATGCGTCCCTATCAAAATGAGCACGTTGTACTTGATGGCGGTCGCTCAGAGACCATTTATTTTTGGCTGAAAACAGGTACGACTGCCACTCCTATGTACTGGCGAATTGAGGGCTTGGAGATTATTGGTGGTGGTACTTACGCGGTACAGATTGAAAACCCCAATGTGGTGTTGATTAATAACGATCTGCACAGCGCGCCCAATGACATCATTAAGGTGAATAACAAAGCCGATAACGTGGTGATCGCGAATAATAAAATTCATGATAATTTAGGTTGGGCGACTTTGGCAGCACAAAACCCACCCAATTCTCAGACTGTTAATCCGCGTCCGGCCAACGCTCAAGGGGTTGATTGTGTCGGGGTGAAAAATCTCTGGGTGGTGAACAATCACGTTTACAATATTCCCTCCATTGGCATTTATTGCAAAGGCAATGCGCGTAACGCTCTGATTGAAAATAACTTGGTAGAAAATGTGTATGCAGAAGGCATTATGCTCGGTCAGCAGACCGATGCCATTCTTCTGACCGATGGTTCTTATGAAACCTACGATGGTGTGATTCGTAACAATGTCATTATGAATACGCAAGAGTCTTGTTTGGCGACCTCTTCCTCACGGGATGTAAAGATCTATAACAACACCTGTTATAACGCCGCCAGCAACCGCCATGCGGCCATTCATATTTCGAATCAATCGGAGATTAGTGAGTCAGACGTTTGGTATTAATATCAATATTTTTAATAATATTATTATTGGTACCGGCGCTCGTTCGGTGCTTAAGATTGATTACCGTTCTTTGGTCACGGATGCAGAGCTGCACATGGACAATAATCTTTATTGGAATGTGGACGGTTCTTCTCCTACATTAATTTGGAAAGACAAGCTGGGAGATACAGCGGTTTCTTTTAGTGAATGGGTGGCGCGCAGCGGTGTGGATCAAAACAGTCTGGCCACAGATCCTCTGTTTGTTAATGTCAGCGGCGGTGATTATCGTTTGAGTGATAACAGCCCTGCTTTGGATGTGGGCGCTGATTTAAGCACAGATGTACCGAAAGATTTTGCCAATACGCCGCGTCCGCAAGGCAGTGGTTGGGACATCGGTGCATTTGAAAGCAGTGTGGGTTTGACCGTCAGCAGCGGTGGCACAACCGGTACGGGTGGCGGCGCTGCCGGTGGTGGCGGCAGCGTGGTGGCGGACATCAGTGGTTTGGCTACCGAGATGCCGACCGCTGCGGGTAAACCTATTTTGCGTCGTTACCCCTATATTCAAGGCTTTACTTCGGATCATTTGAAGGTGATCTGGGGTACCGAGAATCCGGGTAAAGCGACCATTACTTATCGAAAATTAAGTGACAGCAATTTTCAGACGGTGATTGCAGTATCCACTTCTAATAGTCGCAGCTATTTTTATCAAAAAGCGGATTTAATCGGTTTGCAGGCAGACACCCAATACGTTTATAACTTGTATCATAATGATGTTTTATTGGTTAAAGAGATGACCTTTAAAACCCTGCCCGATACCAATGCCAATGGAGTGAGCTTTTTGGTTATTGGTGACAGCGGTACTCGTTACAGCCAACCGCGTGGGGTGCGTGATCAGATGTCACGTAAAGACAGCACCGGTAATTTTTATTACCCGCATGACTTTATTGTGGGGGTAGGTGATCTGGCTTACAGCAGCACGGGTTTTATTGATGGAGTGTTACAAAAATTGGATGACGGCACGCCAGAGACCTTTGATTTTAATTTCTTTGATCTGATGAGCGGCAAAGCCAATGTGGCATCGCTTAATCCGGCGGAGGTCTCGATTCTCTCGCGACGGCCTTTTTTTGGTACTTTGGGAAATCATGAGTACGGTAATAATGCCAGCAATATTCCGACGGGATTTACCGAATCATTTGAGTTCCCCGTAATGATGGGCATTCCGCCAGAAGACGCAGAGCATTATTACAGCTTTGATGTTGGGAACGCCCATTTCATTATGTTGGATACGGAAAAATTTGTTCCCAGAGACCCAGCGGTGTTGCGTTTACCGGCGATGTTGGCTTGGTTGGAAGCGGATTTACAGGCGAGTACGAAGCCGTGGAAAATGGCCTTTTTTCATCACTCTATTTTCTCTTCGGGTAAACACGGTTACGCCGCTGATAAACGCGAGAACGTCGATATGAGAAAAAAACTCTCCACCTTATTTCAGCAGTACGGAGTGAAATTGGTGCTGTTTGGCCATGAACATGCCTCGCAACGCAGCGTGCCACTGAAAGTGGATGGCGCAACAGGGCGCATCGTGCGTAACGCCGACGGGTCGATTGATCAAACGAATGGGGTGACCTACGTTTTGAGCGGCCATGGCGGTAAAGATCACCATCAGCGTGAGACCAGCCCGACGATTCCGAATACGCCAGAGTGGGATAAGCAGGTGAGAGAGTCTGGGGTGGGGCATGATTTTACCGCCACCAATGTACAGACCGGCGAACCGGTGTTGTTTGATGATCCACGACGCAATCAAGTCAGTGGCCAGACGGATCAGCCGGAGTTTCCGTTGGATCGCTGGGGATTTGTGCATGTGGTGGTGGAGGGCAATACGGTGCGGGTGGGCAGCTACAACCGCAGCGGTGATATTTTGGATGAATTTACTTTGAATTGATTTCTTGAAAGAGAGCAGGGTGCATATGGAATGCGCCCCTAGCGCACGCTTTCAATTTTGCTGATGACGTTTCCTGCTGCAAATTGGGTCTCAATCTGATCACCTACGTTCAGGTTTTGGCTGTGGCTGATGATCTTTTGATCGGTCAAACGACGGCTGATGCTGTAACCCCTTCCTAAGGTGGCCAGTGGGCTGACGGCCTGTAGGGTTCGACTTAGAGCGGACAATTTGAGTCGTTGCTGTTGCAGTTGTTTTTCTTGCGTGTTTTCAAGGCGTTGCTGTAGTTGACTTAATAGGGTGTGCTGTTGTTGCAGTTTTTTGTGGGGTGAGTGATTGCTGAGGCGTTCACTGAGTTGAAATAGGTGTGTTTTGTGTTGTTGCAATTGTCGGTTTATGTGTCGGTTTAGGCGGGCTTCGAGCTGATCCAGTTGTTGTGTTTGGCGTTGAATCTGTTGCTGAGGGTGTTGAAGTAGCAGGCGTTTTTGCAGCGTGTTGAGCCGATTTTTGGCGTGTTGTTGTTGCTGTTTTAGCAGCTGAATAAGGCGTTGCTGCTGGTTTTGAATCTGTTGTTGGAGTTCCTTTTGATCTGGAGTGGCCAGTTCAGCAGCAGCGGAAGGGGTGGGTGCGCGCAGATCGGCAACAAAATCGCTGATGGTAAAGTCAATTTCATGACCAATACCGCTGATGATTGGCAGGGAGCAGTCAAAAATAGCTTGGGCAACGATCTCTTCATTAAACGGCCACAGGTCTTCCAAACTGCCACCTCCACGCACCAACAACAGCAGATCACATTCGGCGCGTTGCTGAGCCAGTTGCAGTGCGCTGACGATTTCGGCGGCGGCCTTTTGGCCTTGCACCGCACAGGGGTAGATGATCACCGGTAGGCTGGGGTAGCGGCGCTGCAAAACGTGCAGCACGTCGTGCAGCGCCGCCCCTTTGCTGGAGGTGATGACCCCCAATTGTTTGGGAAACGCGGGCAGGCTTTGTTTCTGTTCTGGCGCAAACAATCCTTCGGCTTGCAGAGCGGTTTTTAGTGCTTCAAATTTGCGTTGCAGCAGGCCGCTGCCAACCTCTTCCAGTTGATCAACAATAAATTGGTAATCACCCCGAGGTTCGTAAAGGCTTATTTTGCCTCGTGCCAGCACCTGTAGGCCGTTTTTTGGCGTACAGCTTAGGTAGCGACTGCGACCCTTAAACAGCGCGCAGCGGATCTGAGCCTTGCTGTCTTTAAGAGTGAAATAACAGTGGCCAGAGGCAGCGCGGAGGAAATTTGAGATCTCTCCCTCGACCCAAATTTGGCTAAAATGGTTTTCCAGCAGTTCACGGCTTTGGCGATTGAGCTGGGTGATGCTCAGTGGTCGAGAGGGAATGGTTCTGGTGTTGAGCATGATTTTGGGATTACGGCATGAGTGGTTTTCGATAGATCAGGATCATAACGAGTTTGTTGAGAGGGGGGAAGGCGAGTGATGGGTTTAGTTGCCCGTTGTGCCTAAGCCAGCGTGGTCTGTTTTCGCTTTTCATGCAGTAGCCGCGCAAATTTTTGCGCTTCAATGGGAGGGCTAAAGAGATACCCTTGGCTTTGAGCACAGCCGTGTGCTTGCAAAAAACTGAGCTGGGCGCGGTTTTCGACCCCTTCGGCAATGACCTGTAAGCCCAAATTTTGTGCCATCTGAATGATGGCGGCAATGACGACATTTGTGGGTTTGTGGGTGGTAACCCCCTGTAAAAAACGTCGGTCTATTTTAACGCTGTTGAGTTGATTGCTCATTAGGCAGCTCAGAGAGGTGTCGCCATAACCAAAATCATCAATGCAGAGGCCGACTCCCATGGCACGAATGCTGTCGAGGCTCTCTTTTTCTGTGCTGCTGGGGTGGGTGAAAATACGGCTGCTGATCTCCAGTTCCAGAAATTGGGCGGCCAACTGACTTTCATTGAGTGCGTCTTGAATCCATTGCAGTGTATCGGGACCACGCAGCTGTTGTGGGGAGAGATTGACCGTAATGCGTAGGTTTTCTGCACCCGCATCGTGCCATGTTTTGCATTGCAAACAGGCGTTACGCAAGACCCATTTACCGACGGATACGATCAACCCTGTCTTTTCTAAAATGGGGATAAATTCCAGTGGTGGGATCAGTTCTTGATGGCCGTTACGTCGCCATCTTAGCAGGGCTTCGGCTCCTAAAATGGCACCTGTCTGAGTTTCTATGATCGGTTGATAGTGGAGTTGCAGTTCGTTCTGTTTCAGTGCGCGGTGCAGTTCGTGTTCGGTTTGTAGACGGTGGCGTTCATTGGGGGTGAGGTCATCGCTGTAAATTTGGTAGTTGTTGCGGCCTCGGTTTTTGGCGCGGTACATGGCGATGTCGGCGTTTTTTATTAGCTCTTCGGCGCTGTTGCCTGCCGTTGGGTAGGTGGCAACGCCGATGCTGGAACTGACGGCGACTTGTTGACCGTTGAGGGTAAAGGGCGCAGACATCGCTTGCAGAATTTTTTGTGCCACAATTCCGGCATTGGAGATGGCGGCAATGCCTTCGACAATGACGGTAAATTCATCACCGCCCAAGCGCGCGGCAAAATCCCCTTCTCGAATGACGTTTTTAATCCGTTGCGCCACGTTGCGCAGCAGTTCATCTCCAGCATCGTGACCCAGGGTGTCATTGATCATTTTAAAACGATCTAAATCAATAAAGAGCAAACCGAGCAGAGACTCTTTACGACGACTGCGTGCCAGAGCTTGACGTAAATTATCATCAAACAGGGCGCGATTGGCTAAACCGGTGAGGGAGTCGTAGTGGGCCAGATAGGTGAGGCGAGATTCGGCACTTTTGCGCTCGATGGCGTAACGAATGGTTTTATCCAGAAAACGGGCGTCGTTTTCACCTTTAATTAGAAAATCTTGTGCGCCTATTTTGACCGCTTCTTGCACGGCGCTGGGGTCTTGATTGCCCGTCATGACAATGATCGGTGTATGTGGTGCGATGTCGATGATGGCCGTTACGGTCTCCATGCCTTGGCTGTCGGGCAGGGAGAGATCCAATAAAACAATGTCGGCTTGATAACCTGCTTCAAATTGCTGCTGAGCTTCTTTGAGACGTGTCACATGCTGTACTGAAAAGTTTTGACCTTCAATGTGTTGTAACATGTATTGCAGTAAAAAAGCATCGGCGGGGTTGTCTTCAATCAGCAATAATTGGATGTCAGCAGTAGAGGTCATAATCAGTTCGCTTTAGACGAGATTGAGAAGGTGATCGAGGTCGGTTTTTAGAGCCTGGAGTGCTTCGTGATTCATAATAATGCTGATGTAGAAGCTCTGTTTTTTCTTGGCCAGCGTAAGTGACATGCACAAAACCAGCGCGGTTCCTGTTTTGTAGTGAAAGGTTGTTGTGCTCTCATTTAACAAGGTGTAAACAGCCCCTTTTTTAAACTGTTTTTTTCCCATTTTGATCGGGTCTGGAAAGAGGCTTTGCAGACTTTTTAGAGTGGTGGAGAGTATCAAAGTGCCGATGTGGGTTAACACTTCGGCTTCTTGTTGTCGTCGTTCTTGCTCTGTGTGTGGAGGCAACAAAATTTCAATGATCTCTAGGCTGTCTTGTGGTGTCAGTGCCAACAGCGCATCTCCCCAAATGGGGCCTGAAAACGTTTGTGTTACCAGACAGGCTTCCGATCCTGTCATTTGTTCAAGCACCGTGGCAGCTTCTTGCAAGGTGTAGAAGCTGATGTTGGGGATGGAGAGCAGAACTTCTTGTTGTACCTGTTCGCTAAAGGTGGCGGCGGCTTGGCCAAGACCAATATTAAGCAGTTCGCCGATGGCATCTTGCTGCATCTCATTTAGATTATGGTTCATTTTTATGGGCTTAATTTAGGAGACGTAGCCGACGATTTTTTCTTCCGTGATCGGTTTACTGACAAATGAGATACCCAGCTTACTGGCGCGTTGTTGTACGCTTTTTTGCACGTTGGCGGTTAACAGACACATGTTGGCCTGTGGGAATTGGTCTTTTAATTGTTCAGCCAGTTCCATGCCGTCGATGCCCGGCATATTGAGATCGATGGTCATCCAGTCAATTTGCTCACCGTTGACTTTTTGCAGTGCCTCTTCCCCTGAACCTGCTTCAATGATTTTCCACTCGGGGTGGGCAACATGAACAAAATTTTTCACCATCATGCGAGTTAAGCGGCTGTCGTCTACCACCAACATGGTTTGTACTGTCATCGGTAATGCCCTTTATTGTGTGGTTGGATTGTGAATCACCTGTTACTTGGCTCTATCGGTCTGAACTAGAAATACTTAAAGGTTTATTTTGCTCGGTGATTTTTTTGTGGCCTGCTTTAAGTTCGTACCGAGATAACCGATAAGTAGGATAGGCAATATGTTTTTATCCCTATTAATTGATGCGAGGGTGTTTATGCAGACGTTAGCAGTGCAGGACATTGAAGTTGAAAGTCTGAAAGCGATAAATCGGGATTTGCTTCGCTCCAATGCAGAGTTGGAGCAGTTTGCTTACATTGCTTCCCATGATCTGCAAGAGCCACTCCGTACCGTGACCAGTTTTTTACAGCTGTTACAGAGCAACTGCGGTAATGAGCTGAGTAGCGAGGGCAAGCAGTACATCGATTTTGCGGTACAGGGCAGCAATCGCATGAAGATGTTGGTTAATGGTCTGTTGGAGTTTTCACGTCTGAGCAGTCAAGAAAAAGAGCTGAATGAGGTGGGCAGTGGCGCGGTGTTGTTGGCGGTGTTGGAGAATTTGGAATTGTCGATTGGTGACAGTGGGGCTTTGATTGAATACGGGCAATTGCCGATGGTGATGGCGGACAGTCACCAATTGCAGTTGCTGTTGCAAAATTTGATTTCAAATTCGATTAAGTACCGTTGCGAAGGAGATCTGAAAATTCGCCTTAATGCAGAGTGGCTGGAGGGTTTTTGGCGGTTTTCTGTGACGGATAACGGCATTGGCATGGAGCCGCAACATTTTGATCGGATTTTTAAAATATTTCAGCGCTTGCACGCGCAAGGTGAATATTCTGGGGTTGGTATTGGACTTGCGATGTGTAAAAAAATTGTTGAACGCCATGGCGGAAAAATATGGGTGAAGTCTGATGTGGGTGTGGGTGCAACGTTCTATTTTACTTTAAAAGGTCTGCCGCATGATGAATAAACAACTTGAAAAAAGTTCGATGGATGTGTTGCTGGTGGAGGATGATATGGCGCATCAAATGTTGACCAAAAAAGCCTTTATGAGTGTTGGTTTGCCGTGTCGCATTAGCATTGCCAATAACGGCGAAGAAGCGATGGCCTTTTTATACAAAGAAGCACCATTTTTTGACGTTAAGCGGCCGGATCTTATTTTATTGGACCTGAATATGCCCAAGATGGACGGTCATGAAGTGTTGAAGGAGGTAAAAAATAACCCTGATTTAGCACAAATACCGGTGGTGGTGTTGAGTACTTCGAATAACCCCATTGACGTGCAAGCCTGTTACGCAGAACACGCCAACTCTTTTTTGCAAAAACATGTGGATATGGAGTGTTTTATCAGAGCGGTGGATGTGTTAAAGCAGTACTGGTTTGAACAGGTGCTGTTACCCGAAGAGCTGGACCATTAAAATTTGGCGCCCCGAGCAGGATTCGAACCTGCGACTTCTCCCTTAGGAGGGGAGCGCTCTATCCAGCTGAGCTACCGAGGCGTGCGCTGCATTTTAATCCCCCTTAATCCATAAACGCAAGTTGCAGAACGTAGCCTTCTTGATTGTCGATGTTGATGATCTGATCTGCTTCGTCGGGTTGCAGCGCTTGGTATTTTTTTATCTGCTGTTGTAATACCTGAAGATCCGCTTCTGAAGCGTCATTGCCCTTTTCTTGACGCGCCTTGATGCGTTGTTTTAACAGCGTTTCATCGGCGTGAATGTCGAGAAGAACAAAGGCGATGCTGTTATCGTGTGCCAATTGTTTAAACCCAGCGCGTTGGGCTGGATCCAGCAGCGTGGCGTCAATCAGCGGCGAGAAGCCGCTGGTTAAAACCAGCTCACTCAGATCTTGCAGGTGTTGGTAGGTTTTTGTTGTTGCTTCAGAGCTGTAAAGGTCGTCATTGAGGCTGCTGTTTGAGTTTTGGTGTGTCTCCAGACCGAACAGGCGTTTGCGTTCCAGATCGGAGCGCAGACGAATAAAACCGTACTGTTCTACTGCCTGTTGGCTGAGGTGACTTTTGCCGCTGCCAGAGAGGCCGTGGGTGGCGCAGAGATGGGGTTTTTTAGCGCTGGTGTAGGTTTCGGCCAGATCGGTGTAACTGCGATACTGTGCCATGGCTTGCTGTTGTTCTGTGTCGCTTAGACCCTCTTGTGCAAGGCGAAAGCTGGCGATTTTAGCCCGTACCAAAGCCCGGTAAACCTGATAAAAACGCAGCAGTTGTAACCCTTGATAATCGCCACTCTGTTCCAGATAGGCGTTCAAAAACCGACGTGCTAATTTTGGCGCTTTGCGGTCGTCCAGATCCATAATCAAAAAAGCAATTTCGCTGATGACGTCAATCCAACGAAAAGATTCATTAAATTCAATGCCGTCAAAGAGGCTGATTTTGTCATCTTGAAGGGTCATGTTGCCCAGATGCATGTCACCGTGACACTCACGGATAAAGCCCTTCAATTTGCGTTCTTGTAGCAGGGGTTTGAGTTGCTGGTAGTGCTGTTGGCTCCACTGTTCAAGGCGTTTTAGCTGAGCCACCGCGTCAGGTTCTTTGATCAGTGGATAGAGTTGATCAAAGTTTTGCTGCATCGGAGCAAAGACCTCTTCGGCGGTGCCTAAGGTTGAGCTTTCGTCTGCAATCGCCACCTGCTGATGAAAGCGCTGCACGTCGGTGGCGAGGGCATCCATCTGTGAACCGTTGAGGTTGCCTTTTGCCAGCTGTTTATCGAGCAGGTCCTGCTGGGAAAACTGCCTCATTTTTACCGCGTATTCGATGATCTCTCCCTCAGAACCAAAATGTGGCGCGTCAATGCTGCCGCGCAGGGCAACCACATCAAGGTAGAGGTCGGGTGCCAAACGGCGATTGAGACGCAGCTCTTCTTCACAAAAATGGCGGCGTTGTTCCAGTGAGGTGAAGTCGAGGAAACCAAAGTTGACCGGTTTTTTGATCTTGTAGGCAAACTCACCGCAGAGAATCACGGTGGAGATGTGGGTTTCGATGCGTTCCAGTTGTTTGACACTGTGCGGAAAATTATTTTCAGAGGAACAGAGATTTTGGATCAAGGTTTGCTGTTGTGAATAAAGAGCGGTGCTCATACGGTTTCGATTCCTATCAAGTCAGTGGTTTGGCGCAGGATAGAACAATTGCTGCTGGGATTCTATTTTTATAACGGTTGTAGGGAGTGCAGAGATGGATTTAGCCACGTTATTGGGCGTGTTGGCGGTGACGGGGGTGATCGTAGGGTCGATTCTGCTCGGTGGCGATGCGATGGTGTTTATTAATGTACCGTCGTTGATCATTGTGTTTGGTGGCACGATTGCGGTGGTGTTGACCCGCGTCACCTTGGGGCAGTTTTTAAGCTCTTTTGGCATTGCGTTGAAAGCGTTTTTGTATAAAAGCACCGCCCCTGAAGATCTAATCACTGAAGCCGTTGAACTGGCCAACATTGCTCGTAAAGAGGGTATTTTGGCGCTGGAGGAGCGAGAGATTAACCACCCTTTTTTGAAAAAAGGCATTGGTCTCTGCATTGACGGTCATCCGCCTGAGATGGTGAACCGGATGTTGGCTAAGGACATTAATTTGACCATCGAACGTCATGATATCGGTGTCAGCATGTTTAAGTCCACGGGCGATGCGGCTCCGGCAATGGGCATGATTGGTACTTTGATTGGTCTGGTGCAGATGTTGTCGAATATGTCTGATCCCAAGTCCATCGGTCCAGCGATGGCGGTGGCACTGTTAACGACGTTGTACGGCGCGGTGATTGCCACCGCCTTTGCCTTGCCGATTGCGGAGAAATTAAAACTCAGAAGCAACGAAGAGAAGCTCAATAAAGCCTTGATCATTGAATCCATCTCTGGCGTACAGGAGGGGGTTAATCCAAGAGTGTTGGAGCAGTTATTGATGAACTTCTTACCCGAGAGCAAACGGGTCTCATCAAGTGATGACTGAATTTTTGGGATGAAGCATGGACGATGAAGCCGTATGTGAGTGTGAAGAGGGCATACCCGGCTGGGTCATGACCTTTGCCGACTTGATGTCACTGCTGATGTGCTTTTTTGTGTTGTTGCTGTCGTTTTCTGAAATGGACGTGCAAAAGTACAAGCAAGTTGCGGGTTCAATGAAATTTGCTTTTGGGGTGCAGCGCGAGATTAAAGCCAAGGAGATCCCAAAAGGCACCAGTGTGGTGGCACAGGAGTTCAGTCCTGGTAAACCGGTACCGACTCCGTTGATTCAAATTCGGCAGATGACTACGGAAGAGTATAAACAGAATTTGGACTTTACCGACTCTGATGCCAAAGGCGCTGCACAGGATATGCAAGAGGCGATCAAACGGGCAAAAAAGCGAGCGGAAAAGTTGAAAAAAAGTTTGGCCAGAGAAATAAAGTTAGGTTTGTTAGAGGTGCTGACAGAGCGTGAAAAGGTGATTTTACGCATTCGTGAGCGTGGTTCGTTTTCTTCGGGTAAGGCGGCCTTAAAGCCCAGCTTTATTCCTGTTTTAAATCGCATTGGTCACTCTTTGAAAAAGAGTGATGGTCAAATTATTGTGGCAGGGCATACGGATAATCTGCCCATTTCAACTCGGCAATTTTCATCAAATTGGGTTTTGTCGGCCAGCCGTGCTGCCAGTGTGGTGCATTTCTTAACCCAGCATGCAAAATTGAATTCGAAACGTTTTGAAATTCGAGCGCACGCGGATGTGGTGCCACTGGCGACCAACTCGATTCGAGCAGGACGGGCTAAAAACCGTCGTATAGAGATTATTTTAGTGGAAGAAATCATGCAACAGAAGCCATCAAAAAACCGTGTAGTGAGGAGGTAGGAGTGTCTAATCCAGCAGAGAGGCGGCGTTATTTTCGGATAGATGATCAGCTGTCGTTGCAGTGTCGATCTATCGAGGATGAGGCCGTTGATAGTTTTGCTTATCAGCGGGATATGTTTAGTATCTATAGTACCTTTTTGGGTAAAAATGAGAAAAAATTACCGCTCTTTAAGGTAATTGAAAAGAAGTATTCTGATGTGGCTGAGTATTTACAGTTTATGGATGAAAAGATTAACTCTTTAGCCAAATTGTTTGTTTCTAAAGAGGCGATGTTGCCGGATGTACCGACGCATAATGTCAATTTGAGCGCCCAAGGAATGCGGTTTTTTTCTCAGGAAGATTACCAAAAGGGGGGGCTGATTGAGATGCGGGTAAAACTGTTTCCATCAAGAATATTTATGATGTTGTACGCGCGCGTTGTCTCTTGCATTGTGTGCAGTGACGGTTTGGAGCAAGGCAATCAGTTTTTGGTGTCGGTGGATTATGAGTACATTCACGACGAAGATCGAGAGGCGATTATCAAGCATACGCACAAAAAACAGTTGCGTGATCTGCACAATAAAAAGCGCGATGAGACGATGAGTTTTGGTTAACGTATCGGCTGCATTGTCTGTTTTGGTAGGACGGCATCCAGTCGGAAGCCGTCTTTGTTTTCTAACAACACATTTAGGAAACTTCTAAATGCGAGGCTTTTTCCATGATTTCCCGTTTTAAGAGCGAACGGGTGGGTTCGTCAATGCTCGACCATGCCTTGGCAATGTCGATTGCTTCTTTATCCAGTGTGGGTGCGTCTTCTTGACCGAACATCAGCCAGGAAGGGGTGACACTCAAAGCATCGGATAAACTTTGGATCTTACGCGGGCGTAAGCTCTTGCCGTTTTCGATTTTTTGGATGACGGCCTGAGTTGTGCCTGCTTTCGCTGCCAACTGTTCCTGAGTCCAATGTTTGGCCTTACGGCTGTGTCTCAGACGATCACCTAATGTGGTTGGTCCACCTTGATACGTTGCATTTGCCATGTTTAATTGTCCTATGTTTTCCACTGTTTGTTGACACAAGTGTGCTGTTGTAATTAACGGCTAAGGCGTAACCTTCTTGACAATTTTATTACCACTGCCTTGGTATTCCATGACGTATATCCCTGACCTTTTTTATTTTTTGGTCAATTCAAAACAGTTTCAGTTTGAATTTATCAGTCATTGTCTAGCTGGAAAAAACAGATCCAGAGGTTACTTTAAAAGCCCTATTACCGTTTAACAAACACATCATCCAATTCCAACAACCTAACGTTGCCTGCTTAGACTGCTACTGGAACCTACAGTTCCGAAAGCCCTTCTTGAGAAAATAATTCTTTATAGAAGCAAGCTAAAGATTTTCCTTTGGAACTGCCTCTTCGTGTTCTGCGACTTTCGGTAGTTATTTTGACACATTGAATTACTGAATGGCTAATAAAAAGTGTTTTTTGTTTGAAATGAGCTGTTGTTGGTTGTTTTTTGTACAAAAAAGGGGTTGTTTCGCCATTAAATTGACGATCAACGGTATGAGATAGAGAGTAATAGGATTTTTGTGTGTAGGTATTTAGGTAAACACACGATTGTTGGTAAAGCATAAAGTACTCAATATGTCACAATTGTCATATCATATTGGTGTTTCTTGGGGTGTCATAGGGAAGTGATACTGCTTCAATTAAGAGGATTATAATTCTTTTTTTATTTGGGTGAGTGATGAAAATGAGTGTATTGGAGAGTAAAACTGAAATGAAAGAGTGGGCAAGATTGTTAGATAAACCGATGCAGAAAGCGGTTTTGCGTTGCCAGCCAGCGGATTTTCAGGTGGATGAGGTATTGGGCTTTGAACCCAGTGGTGAAGGTGAACATTGGTTTTTACAGCTGGAAAAAACCGCCTTGAACAGCGATGAGGTGGCGAAAAGAGTGGCTGATTTAGCTCAAGTCAAACTCATGGACGTGGGTTACTCGGGTTTAAAAGATCGAAATGCCATTACTCGTCAGTGGTTCAGTGTCTATTTGCCTGGGAAAAGTGCGCCAGATTGGCAGAGTTTGAACAGCGAAAATGTTTCTGTCCTACAGGTAACGCAACATTCGAAAAAATTGCGTCGTGGGGTGCATAAAGCGAATCGTTTTGAGATTACCCTACGTGAATTTGAGGGCGATTTTAATGAATTAAAAAATCGACTCGGTTTTTTGCAAAAAAACGGGTTTGCTAATTATTTTGGTGAGCAGCGGTTTGGTCACGGTGGACGTAATATTGATCGAGCATTGGCTCTGTTTGAGCGGCGTTTACGAAAAGTCTCACGAGCGAAAAAATCAATCTATTTGTCAGCGGCGCGTTCATGGTTGTTCAATTGTGTGTTGTCAGAACGGATCAAGCAGGGACGTTGGGATCAGTTGCAGCAGGGCGATGTGGTGATGTTGCACGGTTCGCACAGCATTTTTGCCATTGAAACAGTGGACGAGTTATTACAGCAACGTTTGGCTGAGGGCGACATTCACCTCACAGGGCCGATGTGGGGTAAAGGCTGTTCTAAGCTGGGTGAAGAGGCGTACGCATGGGAGAAGGCGTGTATCGTCTCTGAGCCGCCTTTGACTGTGGGGCTGGAGGCCGCAGGGATGAAAATGGAGCGCCGACCGTTGCGGGTTTTTATTAAGGGTGTGGAGTTGATGGCGCTGGAAGCCGGTGTGGTGAGGTTGGCGTTTGAGTTGCCCACCGGCAGTTACGCCACCAGTTTGCTGCGGGAGTTGCTGAATTATCGGCAGTGATGTTTGGGTTGTCTGTCAGAATTGTCACCATAGTCTACTTGGTCTGACTTTTGCTCGGTAAGAAGCTAATGCCGCTTGAGCGGCGTAACCGTCAAAAATACAAGTAGGATTCTTCAATGAATGCAGCAGTGAAAGCCCCTAAACTTCGTTTTAATCAAGCCATTAATTTTGAATTAAGCGTGTATGAATACGCGCAGTTGGAGACCTTTTTTGACGAAAAGTATCAGACGTTTTGGTATTACATGAACGCCACTCCGAGACCCTGTTTCACTCCGACGTTGTTGGCGGACATTAACAGTTTTTTTGGCAGCGTTAAGCAGGAGATAGAGAGTGAACACGGGCGTGATGTTGAATATTTAGTCTTGGCTTCAGAGTTTGATGGCACGTTTAATTTAGGCGGTGATTTGAATCTGTTTAAAACCTTGATTGAAAACCGAGACGCACAGCAATTGCAAAAATACGCCGATGCGTGTGTGGATGTGTTGTATCAAAACGTCAACAGCTTGGACAGCAATATCACCACCATCTCTTTAGTGCAAGGGGATGCCTTGGGTGGTGGTTTTGAAGCCGCGCTCTCCAGTAATGTTTTGGTGGCGGAAAAAGGGGTGAAAATGGGGCTGCCCGAGGTGATGTTTAACCTCTTCCCTGGCATGGGTGCTTACAGTTTTCTATCGCGTAAAATCGGCAATCTGGCGGCGGAAAAGATGATTTTGAGTGGCAAACTTTACCGTGCCGAAGAGCTGCATGAGATGGGTGTGGTGGATGTGTTGGCGGAAAAAGGCGAAGGTGAAAAAGCGGTGTACGCCTACATTAAACGTGAAAAACGCATGGCGAACAGTGTGCGGGCGATGCGCAAAGTGAAAAACTATTGCAACCCCGTCAGTTACGAAGAGCTGCGCAACATCACTAAAATTTGGGTGCAAGCGGCCTTGAATTTGAACAAAAAAGATCTGCGCATGATGGCGCGTTTGGTTGCGCGTCAAAATGGCAAACAGCAAGAAGCCGCAGCGTAACGGCTTAACTTCTCTGCTAAGCTGAACTCTTTTTACGGTGGGATGGGGTTGAGTGGCAGAGCATCGTTGGGTTTTACTGCTGGTTTCCACCTTTGCAGGTCTGACCTTCTCTTTTTGTTTGCAAACCGTCCCGCCGTTGATGCCGGTTTTGGTGATCGAGTTGCAGATCAGCTTTGCCCAAGCAGGTCTATTAATGGGCTTGTTTACCCTGCCTGCGTTGCTGGTGGCGCTGCCCAGTGGTCTGTTGTTGGATCGTTACGGTGCGCGGCGGGTGGCGGTGCTGGCAGCGGTTTTGCTGCTGCTGGGTAATCTGTTGGCGGCGCTGGTTGAGGGTTATTTGCCCTTGGCGCTGGGGCGTTTGATTGCGGGCAGTGGGGCGGCGGTATTGATCGTGGTGGCACCGCAGGTGGTGGCGGCGGCGTTTCGCCAACAGGGTTTGGGCTTGGCGATGGGGTTGTTTAACGTCTCGGTGCCATTAGGCACCTTGTTGGCGTTGAACGGCCTTGTTTTACTGTTGCCTGAATGGGGCTGGCAAGGTGCCTTTTGGCTTGACCTGCTGTTGTCTGTGTTGCTGTTGCTGCTGGTACTGCGCTTTTATCCCACTCACTTATCTTCAGATCATGTTGCAAGCGCTTCTCTGTGGCAGGCGGTGCGGGGTGTGCCTGTCAGTCTCTGGTGGTTGAGTCTCTGTTTGGCGCTGTACGCGATGGGCGCGATGCAGTTTTTCAGTTTTGCCCCCGCGTTTTATCAGTCTGAGGGTCTGGGGGAGGCTTCGGCTGGGCTGTTGGCCAGTGCGCCCATGTTGCCCTCACTGCTGCTGGCACCGCTGTTTGGCTGGCTCACGGATCGTTTTGGTTTTCGTTGGTTGTTTGTTTTGTTGGGCAGTGTGGGGGCGGCGTTGGTGTTGTTGATTTTGCCGTTGCACGATCTGGGTGGGTTATTTTATCCATTGTTATTGGGGCTGTTTTTGGCGCTGATGGTGCCGACGATCTACAGTATGCCGCCGGAATTGTTGCCAGCGGAGTCTTTGGGTTTGGCTTACGGCTTGTTGAGCATGGCTTTTGGTGTGGGGGCGCTGTTGGGTGCGTTGACGGTGGGTTGGGCGCGTGATGGGAGTGGTGATTATCAGCTGGGGTTTCAGTGGATGGCCTTGGCCAGCGTGCTGGCAGCGGGGGCGATTTTGGGGGTCTTGAAGAGGGGTCGTGTTACGCCTGTGTGACTGGCGTTAGTGCAGGCCACAGCATTTTTTGTATTTCTTGCCGCTGCCACAAGGGCAGGGTTCGTTACGCCCTACTTTTTTTGTGGTGGGTGTCACGTTGTTGTTACGCCAGCCCATTGGCGTTGAGCGTTCTCCTGGGGTGACTTTTTTGTCGGCGATGGGAACCGATACTGCGGCGTATTCCATGCCTTTGTCGAGCACGTCAGTGTCTGGATATAACCACCAGGTTAGCTCTTTGATGGGCTCTTTAATATAACCATCGACCACTTTGTCTTTGTTTTTGATGGTTTCATTTAGATCATTTTTTAGGCAGATTTTGAGTGATTTGGCGTTGAGTACCATGGGGGCAATGAGCTGTTTACTGATCGCTTGCCGCAGCAGTTCTTCGAGTTCACGAGGGTGAAGGTCATAGGCGATTAAGGCGATGCTGTCCCAGACATAACCGGCGATGTGCTCCAGTTTTCCTTCCATCAACTCTTTCAGATAGGCGATGACCTCAGCCCGCTCCAGTTGACCTTCTTTCCATAACACCATAAATGCATCGAGTGCGCCGCTGCGTATCCACGGGTTTAGGCTGGCATTTTCGACCACGGATTTTATCGGTTGTAGATTGCCGTCGTAGACCGAGGCCAGAATGCGGCCTAATGCCTCGGTGAACACTTCACCGGTCAGGTTGACGATTTTGTCGCCAGGGTGGGAGATCAGTTTGATCACCAGCGGGTAGGCGGCTTGTTTTCGCAGATAGGCAAGAATAAAAATCGAGACAACATGGCGAATGTACTCTTGGCCGAGTATTTCGATTTGGTGCGGATGCTCTGCCAGCGTTGCTATTTCATCGAGCAACATTGGTGTTAATTCGGTTTGTCGCTGTTCTACGGCGATGAAGACCTCTTCTGAAGGGGGCTGAGCAATGGATTTTAGCTGTTCGAACAAGGCCGTGGCAGAGTGTGCATGATCGGTCATTATTTCTCCTCCTGATGTGGGTTTTATTGTGTTTTAGCGGCGTTTTTTACGCGCCTCTTTTTTGGCTTTTTTCTTTTCAGCCTCTTTTTCCAGTCGGATGTGCAGTTCGATCAGCTCTTGTTCGACCATTTCGGGGCGTTCCAAACTGATGCGGCCTAAGGTGGCATCACGGAATTCGGTCAGTAAAATCTTTGAAATTTTATTCAGGTTAACCAGACCGCCGCTGACCAGAGCGCCGCGCTGGCGACCGATGGTCTCTAAAAACTCCAGTTCACTCTCGGGTAGGGTGTCCAGTTGATAACGCCGTTTTAGATTGTCAGGATAATAGTTAAGCAGATATTCTGCGGCAAAAAAGCCCACGTCATCGTACTCCATTGCGGTGTCTTTAATCGCGCCACTGGTGGCCAAACGGTAGGCGCTTTGTTGGTTTTCTACTTTTGGCCAGAGAATGCCAGGGGTGTCGAACAGCGTCACGCCGTTGTCGAGAATGATGCGTTGTTGGCGTTTGGTAACCGCCGGTTCGTTGCCTGTTTTGGCAATCAGGCGACCGGAGAGGGTGTTGATCAGGGTGGATTTGCCCACATTGGGGATGCCCATAATCATCGCATTGATGTTGCCTACGGAGCGTACCGGTACCATCTGCTTGATCAAATTGCTGAGGCTGCGGATCTGCTCCGGTTGCTCGCGGCTGACGGCTATGGCTTTGACCTGCTGTTGGGTTTCAAAATGGTCGATCCAGAGTTGAGTCACCTCAGGATCGGCCAGATCGCTTTTGTTCAGCAATTTAATGGTGGGTTTGTCGGCGCTGAGACGGCCAATAACGGGGTTTTCACTGCTGTAGGGCAGCCGTGCGTCCACCACTTCGATGATGACTTGCACTTTGTTGAGAATTTCTTTGATCTCTTTGGTGGCCTTGAACATGTGGCCGGGATACCAATTGATGCTCATCGTTTTTTTGCCAGTAAAGTGCGTTTGGCTTGATTGATTTGGGCGGCCAAATAGTCGGAGCCGCCTCGGTCAGGGTGGACCTTTTGCATCAGTTTACGGTGTGCGCTGGTAATCTGTTTGCGATTAAGCGGTTCCGCTGGATCTAAGCCTAAAATCTCCAAGGCCTCTGCTTGACTCATGCCTGTTTTTGGGGGCGGTGCTGCGCTCGGTTCTTCTGTGTTTACTTTGCGCCCCCATTGTGGCCAGTTGTCACCAAAACGCTGCTGCAGATAGTTTTCCAGCAGCGATTGTGAGGTGCCGTCTGCTTGGCACTCTTGCCAAAAAATCTCCAGTTGCGGTTGGGTAAGCTCTCCCAAGGAAAACCCTTGGTAACGACCGCGTAAAACGTCACCTGACAGTGGGGTTTTTTGTTGATCCAGATCCAAGGTGAGAAACAGGCTGTTGGCGGTAAAGGCAACGCTGGGCGGTGGAACGGCAGATCGTCCGGGCTGGAATAGGTTTTTTAGCTGATGGAGCAGAGGGGCAAATTGCATCAGGCGCATCACTTTTTGGGCAAAGGGAATTATGGCGGCAACAACGGCAAACAGCCACGGCAGCCGCCCCGTAAGGGTGATGAGCAGCAGCAGAGACGCACCACCCCAGAGGAAAAATTTTCCATAGAGTTGTTGGCGTTGAGGTGCTGAGAGGCGGTTTAGGTGACGGAAAAACAGCACGATGCCAAACAGCAGCAGTAAAATCAACAGTAGGCGGCCAAACATACCCGCTCCAGAGATGTATTCTAAGTCGGAGCAAGTATACGCAGCTCATCCATCACTACAAGGGAAGTTCTGTGCCAGAGTGTGGGTTTTGGTGCAGGTGGGTTGAACGCACCGACGGGGTGTTTAAATCGGTGCGTTTTGTTGCCGTGGCGTTATTTGCTCAGATCATCCACATACCAATCCATCGCTTCCAACATGCCCTCACCGATGCGGTGACTGGGTTGGTAACCCAATCGCTCTTGAGATTTGCTGATGTCTGCCAGCGAGTGACGCACGTCTCCGGCACGAAAATCACGGTAGGTGGGTTTGGCATCCTTTAGATGAGGAAAGCGTTCCACCAATAAGACACGAATGTTTTCGTACAGCTCGTTGAGGGTGGTGCGATCTCCCACGGCGACGTTGTAGACCTGATTGGCCGCTTCAGGGTGTTGTGAGGTGGCGGCGAGTAAGTTGGCCTGTACGGTGTTGTCGATGTAACAGAAATCGCGGCTGGTTTCGCCGTCGCCGTTGATGAAAATTTCTTCGTTATTGATCATCGCATCGACCCATTTTGGGATAACGGCGGCGTAAGCGCCGTCGGGGTCTTGGCGACGACCGAAAATATTAAAGTAGCGCAGGCCGATGGATTCCATGCCGTAGCAGCGGCCAAAGACGTTGGCGTACTGTTCGTTGACTACTTTGGTGACGGCGTAAGGTGAGAGAGGGTTGCCGATTTTGTCTTCCACTTTGGGCAAGCCCGGATGGTCGCCGTAGGTGGAGCTGGAGGCGGCGTAGACAAAGCGTTTTACGTTTGCGTCCCGTGCGGCGACCAACATATTGAGAAAGCCGCTGATGTTGTTGTTGTTGGTGGTAATGGGGTCTTCCAAGGAGCGGGGTACAGAGCCGAGCGCCGCTTGATGCAACACATAATCAACGCCGTCACAGGCATCACGGCACTGCTCTAAGGTGCAGATGTCGCCTTTTTTGAAGGTGAACCGTTGCCACTGAGCGGCGCTGACACTGGCCTTCACTTTATCCATGTTGTGCTGATGGCCGGTGGCAAAATTGTCTAAACCGACGACGTTTTGATTTAATTTGAGCAGTGTTTCGAGCAAGTTGGAGCCGATAAAACCGGCTACACCGGTAATCAACCACGTGGAGGGTGTCTTGGTCAGATGTTGTTTGAGTGTTTCATAGGCGGTCATAAAGAATCACTTTTTTGTGGTGGGTTTAATTGTGGATTGATACTAGAGAGCGGCCTAGTCGAGGTCAATGCCGCCTCACATAGGCTGAGATGATATTAGGCTTAAATTTCAGATATTTTTTGGCTGTCTGTTTTCGTTGGGCGGGTGTGATTGGGCTGAATGTCTGGAATAAAGTGGCTGCGGATGAGGTCTGGGATTTTTGTGACTTCAACGGGACGGCTAAAATAGTAACCTTGCAGCAGGTCACAGCCAAAATTGATCAGCAGTTGAGACTGCTCTAGGGTTTCGACCCCTTCGGCTACGGTTTGACAGCCCATGGCGTGTGCCAGATCGACGATGGTGCCAAGCAAAACAATGCCCTCTTTGTCGTCGGGCAGGTCTTTGACAAAGGCGCGGTCGATTTTTAGGCAATCCACGGGCAGATTTTTCAGTGAGCTGAGAGAGGAGAAGCCGGTGCCAAAATCGTCAATGGCGATTTTTACTCCGAGTTTTTTCAGGGCATCAATGGTTTCGATGACACTTTCTTTGGTTTGCAGTGCGCCTTCGGTGATCTCCAGCTCCAGCAGGTGAGCAGCTAAACCGCTCTGTTGCAGCGTTTCGGTGACCGTGTTGACCAGTGTGTTGTCGGCAAAATGAGACGGGGAGATATTGACCGCCATGCGAATGTCGCCCAAACCCTCTTGTGACCACTGTTTGGCTTGTTGGCAAGCGGTTTCGAGTACCCATTCGCTAAAAACTTGAATCATGCCCATGCGTTCCAAGACCGGAATAAATTCATTGGGTGGCACCAGACCACGGCTGGGATGCCGCCAGCGGGTCAGTGCTTCCACGGCCACCAAAGCACCGCTCTGAATGTCGATCTGAGGTTGGTAAAAGAGCTCAAATTCAGACTTGGCGAGTGCTTGGTGCAGCGCCTGTTCGAGAGAGAGTCGTTCTTCAGCCACGGTGGTCATCTGTGCGTCGTAGAAGGCAAAACAGTGTTTACCGGCTTTTTTGGCGGCGTACATGGCGCTGTCGGCGGTTTTTAGCAGATTTTCTACCGTGTCGGCATCGTTGGGGTAAAAAGAGATGCCGATGCTGGCTTTGGGGGTCAGGGTTCGCCCTGCCAGATCAAGTGGTTGACTGATGGCTTCTAGGCAGTTGTTGGCTACGCGGGCAACGCTGCTTTCGTCTTGGAGGTCGTTGAGCAGCAGACAAAACTCATCACCGCCCAGACGGGCAACAAAGTCGCTGTCACGCACGGCACTTTGTAGGCGTTGTGCAATGTGGGTCAGCAGCTGGTCTCCTGCGTTGTGCCCCATGCTGTCGTTGATGTCTTTGAATCCGTCCAGATCTAGAAACAGCAGGGAAAAGTGCTCTTGGTGACGATGGGCTCGTTTGATGGTCTCTTGCAGGTGTTGCAATAGATAGGTGCGGCTGGCTAAGCTTGTGAGGGTGTCGAAATAGGCTAATTTTCGCACCTGTTCTTCGTTTTTACGCAGCGCTTTTTCCGTTTTACTGGCGCGTAAAATAAAGCGCAGTTGTTGCAGCAAGATGGGGGCGTTGACCGGTTTGGTGGTGAAACCGCTGGCACCGACGGCAAAGGCGTGATTGATGGAGGTAACATCGTCTAGACCGGTGACCATCATCACCGGGACGCTGGCCAACGTCTTGATGGTTTTAAGTTGGCGACAGGTTTCATAGCCGTCCATCTTTTCCATCAGGGCATCAAGCAAAATCAGGTCTGGCGGGGTTTTCTGAGCTTTTTCCAGCGCTTCTTGACCGGATTGTGCTTGTTCGACGAAAAATCCTTCGTTGTGCAGCATCGCTTCTGTGGCGAGACGATAGAGAGGGTCGTCGTCCACCAACAAAATGCGTACTGCTGACTTTGTGGGCTGGGTTTTTTTGCTGGAATGGGTCATTTTTTTCGTTACGTTATCGTTTAATAACGCTTCCAGTGCGTGCAGCAGTTGCGGTGCAATGTTGTCAACCTGTTGCTGCAAGGTGGGTAGGGCATCAAAATGTTGTTGATGCGCTGCATTTTCAAGCTCAGCACAGAGAACGGAGAGGCGGGTGGCTCCCACATTGGCACTGCTGGACTTGAGGCTGTGGGCGCTGTTTCGAACCTGCTCCCAGACTCTTTTCTGGGTGGCGTGTCGCAGCTGTTGCAGCAGCTTGGGTGTTTCGGTTAAATAGAGTTTTATGATTTTGTCACGCAGGCCTTTGCCCAGTTGATCGAGTTGTTCTAGTGGGGCAGGGTCAAGCAGTGGCTGATCTGGATTATGGGTTGTATCGCCGCTTTTTTTGCTGCGTTTTGACGTCTGTTTACTCTCTATGTGCCACTGCTGTAGGGTATTTTGCAATTGCTGTTGATTAAAAGGTTTGCTCAGATAATCGTCCATACCCGCTGCCAGACACTGTTGTTGAACGCCTTTTTGAATGTCAGCGGTCAGGGCGATAATGGGGGTTCGAGCAAGTCCCTGTTGTTGTTCAATGTGTCGCCACTGTTGGGTGGCGCAAAAACCGTCCATCTCTGGCATATGGCAATCCATAAACACCAGCTCAAAGCTCTGTTGTTTGAGACTTTTTAGGGCTTCTAAACCGTTGTTGGCCACTGTGGTTTGATAACCCAATATTTCCAACATGCCCAGTGCAACTTCTTGATTAACCAAATTATCTTCGGCAAGAAGCACCTTGCCCTTGGGTTTTTCCAGACTCTGTTTGACGTCGTTATTGGTTGATTCTTCTTTATGATTTATCAGTTCCAATAAACACTGCAACAGATGGTTTTGGCGTACCGGTTTGCTGAGATGGCGGCTGATATGGGCGTTACGAACTTCTGTTGCGTCGCTGTCAAAATCGGCGGAGCTGAGCATAATGAGGGGCAGATTGGGAATTTGATCATCACTACGAATCTGTTGGGCTAGGTTTAAGCCATTCATCTCGGGCATTTGCCAATCGAGCAAGGCAATTTCATAGGGCTGTTTTGTTTCAGCGGCGTGGCGTAATTTCAGCAGTGCTTCTGAGCCACTGGCCGCTGTTTTGCTCTGCATTCCCCACAGGTTCATCTGTCGTTGCAGGATCTCTCGATTACAAGGGTTGTCATCTACAATCAGAGTTTGAACGCCGTGCAGCGTCTCGTTGTTACTGTCTTGCATGATGGTTTTTTGGGTGTTGCGCAGTTGGACGTGAAACTCAAAACAACTGCCTTGACCGAGTTGACTGCTGAGACTGATTTCACCTTCCATCAGCTCTACCAGTTGACGGCTGATGGCCAGTCCTAAGCCGGTACCGCCGTGTCGCCGAGTGCTGGAGTTGTCAGCTTGGGTGAAGGATTCAAAAATGGCGGCTTGTTGACTTTCGGCAATGCCAGGACCGCTGTCGATTACCTGCAGATGCAGTGTGAGTTGTTCGTTGGCTTGAGTCTCAAGGCGGGCGATTAGATGTATTTGACCTTGTTGAGTGAATTTGATCGCGTTACCGAGTAGATTGGTCAAAATTTGTCGCAGTCGAGTAGCATCACCGTGTAACAAGGTGGGCAGATACGGGGGCAGATCTGCAAGCAGCTCTAGGTTTTTACGTTGTGCTTGATCGGCAAGCATCTCCAAGGTGTCATCAAGCAAGCAGCGCAGGTCAAAGTCTTCTTCTTGCAGCTGTAATTTACCCGCTTCAATACGGGAAAAATCGAGAATGTCATTGATAACGTGCAGCAAACCCTCGGCAGAACGGTGGGCGGTATTGGCCAGCCTCAGTTGCCGCTGATTTAATTGGCTGCTGAGCAGCAGTTCGGTCATGCCTAGAACACCGTTCATGGGGGTGCGAATTTCATGGCTCATGGAGGCGAGAAATTCGCTTTTGGCGTGGTTTGCGCTCTCGGCGGCCTCTTTGGAATCACGCAGCGCCTGTTTTTCATTTTTCAGTTGTTGCAGCGTTTGGTTAAGCTCTTGGGTGCGTTCTTTGACTTTGTCTTCGAGCACCGTGGCGCGTTGGAACAGAGAGAAAGCGTCTTTATCATAGGAGAGTGAGGCTTCGACCCGTTTGATCAACACTTGATTGATTTTTTTTAGGCGTTGATTTTCTTGCTCCAGCTGCTGGGCCGTTTGACTCACGGTACCTCTCCAGCGGCGATGGCGATGGCGGTAAAGGTCTGGTTGATGTGTTGACCGCCCATCTGTTCGCCGTAGGTGGAGAAACCGACCACATTGTGTTGCAACAAGCTTTGACTAATGTTGCCCAAGATGCCGCTGCTCTTGGCTTCGAGTTGACGCAAGATGCAGTCAAAACCGATGATCAGCTCGGGCTGTTGCAGACTGTTTTGCACTGCATTAAGGGCGTTGTTTAGATTTTCCAGCAGATCTCCCTTGAGGGCTTGATGCAGTACGATGCCCGATTCAATGGCGCAGTAGAACAGCAGTCCACGGCCTTCGATCACTTGTTGTACGGAGCGGACGTAAATTTGGCTGCCGACTTTGACCACCATGGGGTGATCGGCAAAGGTGTTGGGGCCCAGTTGATCCACCTCTAGGCCGACGCTGTGAGCGTAAAATTCAGCGGCGGGTTCGGCATCAATTTCCCAGACAATGCGATTTTTTGGATCGGCTTCGGTAACCACATGGGAGCTGCCGACTTGGGTAAAGTGTTCTGTTTTAAAGGTTTTAAAACGGCGTTTGCTGTGAATGAGCAGCAACAACGCTCGATTGCTGAGCGCTTCGCCTTGATAATAGAGCCAGGTTTTTTGAAAATTGATGCCGTCTCCGGCAGAACCACCGATCAGAGGAATGTTGCTCAAACCTTGGTAAATGCCTGCGACCAAAACCTCTTCTTGCAGTGAGAGGCCGTCGCTGAGCAGCATGGCGAAGGTATTATCGGCAGCACAGGTTTTTCCGAGTTGGCTTTCAAACTCTGCTCTGGCGCTGTGGCTGATCTGATCAGCCTGTTTTAAATCAAGTTCGGATAGGTTGTCAAACAGGGCTACTTTGACTTGAAAGTCTTTGCTGGGCAGAGAAAAAGCGCTGATACTGCCTTCAAGGTAACCACTGGGGCCGATTTCGCCAGCGGTGCTGCACCCGATGACCAGCTGCCGTGGAAAGTGTTTCACAATGGCTCTGGACAGCTGTTTTGAATCGTAATGGGGTGAGGCAAACAGCACGATGATGGCGCTGTTATGGCTTTGTAAGCTGTTGGCCAAATCGGATATGGCGTCTTCAGCTTGGCTAAAATGGCTGACGCTGCGACGAATTCTGTTGGGGGCGTTTGCATCCATATCCAATCTCCAATTATTTTTTAGAGGAGATTCAATAAATGTGCCTAGGTTTGGAAAGACGTGTCAATGGAAGTAGGCATTTGTCACTTTGATGACTTTTTATTGATGTTGTTGTTCAGCACCCTTAGGTTAGGCTGTGAGTCTGTACTCAAATCGAAGAGAAGATAGCTGGTTATGAAAACATCACTGCGCGGTCTACGAGATCATCTACAGGATTATGTTCTACGGGCTAAAGAGGGTGAGGAGGTGGTGATTACGATGAACAATCATCCGGTGGCGCGTTTGATGCCCTTGGAGGATGAGCATGAACAGCGTTCGCTGTGCAGCGAGCAGTTTTTATCTGAATTGGAGATTTTGCAGGAGGCGTTGAGTGTTGACGTTAAAGCTGATAAACCTGCATGATGGATTTTAATTCAGTTAAAAGCAGGCGGCGTTCTTTGGGGGTTAAGGTGCGAACTTCTCGCAGTTCTTCGCCTTGTTCAAGACCGGCGATGATGCGGTAGACCTGCTGACAGCCTTGTTGGCAGAACTGTTCGACGTGTTGTGTTACAGGGCAGATTTCCATTATTGATCTCTCCATTTATGCCGTTAATGTGGGGAAGGTACTGGCGTAGCGTTCGATCCACTCTTGAGCCGCGCCTTCATAACAGAGCTGGCGTCCCTGCTGCTGGTAAACATATTCTCGATAGGTCTCAATGTGGCAGATCTGTTCAATCATACGCAGTCGAAAAGCCTCATTATAACTTTCGAATCCTACTTGAATGTGAAAGCCACTGTGGTGAGCTTGGGAGTGGGTGACAACCGATTGAAAATAGTGAGTTTTATTTTGAATACGAATGATTAACTTAAGGTGAGTGTTGTTGTGCAGTGCGGTTGGGTGGTTGAAACAGAGCTGGGGTGAGTCGCAAAGTTGAATCGTTTGAGAGGTGTGTGCCGTAGAATCAAGCTGTTGGCAATGTAGACTGATGTTGTTTGGGTGTTGGATGATGTTCGCTTGCTGAGAACGCCATGATTGCACCTGATGCGGAGGAATGGGTTGGGGTGACGTTGTGATTGCATCGCTAACGGCAGAAAATGACACGGGCAGCTCTCTTTTCAAAAATCATAAAAACGGTTGTTTTCTGTTTTCTTCTACTGATATAGTCCTTTTTTATCAGCAAGTTAAGGAAGGTAATTGACAAATAACTTTAATTGCAAATCCAAATATTTGCGCATATTAGCATATTCTGTTTCAGCAAACTAACTTTTGGAGTTGTGATGCAATTTGATAGAGCGTTAATCGAGGCCGTTTTGATCAAACGCTACAAACGTTTTTTGGCCGATGTCACGTTGGAAAACGGAGAGGTGGTTACGGCTCACACGCCCAATACCGGCTCGATGAAAGGCTGCTCAGAGCCGGGTTGTCGAGTGTGGTTGCTGAATTCTGAAAATCCGAAACGCAAATACCCACTGGGTTGGGAATTGATCGAGGTCAAAGCCGATGTGTTGGTGGGGATCAATACCCACTTGAGCAACAAATTGGTTAGGGAGGCGATAGAGAACGGAGTGATCAACGAGCTACAAGCGTATGAAACGATCCGTACCGAGGTGCCTTACGGCGCTGAAAAGAGCCGCATTGATCTGTTGTTGCAACAGGGCGAGCAGCCCGATTGTTATGTTGAAGTGAAAAACGTCACTTGGGTGGAGGAGGGCATCGCTTATTTTCCCGATGCGGTCAGTGTGCGTGGGCAGAAACATCTGCGTGAGTTGATGGCGCAGGTGGAGCTGGGCTTTCGGGCTGTGCTGGTGTTTTGTCTGCAACGCAACGATGCCACGGAGGTACGTCCTGCTGATCAGGTCGATCCTGAATACGGTCGTCTGCTGCGCCACGCGATGGCCGTTGGTGTTGAGGTGTTGGCCTATCAGGCCGATCCGACACCTGAAGGAATCAGTTTGAGCCATGCGGTGCCGGTGGTGGCTGGTGTTGAATCTACGTTTCACGATCCGTGGTGTTGACATAAATTTTAAGTCGTTGGCCGAGTTTGAGGTATTTGCCGCGCAGTTTCTTTTTGTTCCAACGCTGGAGGTCTTGCAGGCGAACTTTAAACCGTTGGCTGATGCTGGCCAGGGAATCGCCGCTGCGTACCGTGTAGGTGAGACGGCGTTTGGCGGTTTTTTGCAGAGGATGCTGGAAGGTGGCGGGGTTGCCAAAATGGCTGCTGTTTTTTCTTGTGATCCAGACGACCAGTTTTCGGCCTTGGCGTAAGGAGTCTCCTGGTGCCATGTTATTCCACTTGGCCAGTTGACGGATGCCGACCTTATATTTAAGCGCAATGTCGGAGAAGGTTTCGTTCTTTGCTACCCGATGGCTGATTTTTTTGCGCCCTTGGCGCTGTCGATTTTGTTGCTGTTGCAGGCGTTGTTCGCTGCTGAGGGCGTAGTCGCTGAGGTCACGTCGCGCTAGGGGAATAATCAACATTTTTCCGGCATGGATGCGATGATTTTTTAAATTATTGACCATTTTTAATAAACGGGTAGTGGTGCGGTAACGCTGCGCGATTTTACCCAGACTCTCTCCTGGTTTGATTTTATGCCGCTGCCAGTTGATGCGTTTTTCGGCTGGAGTAATGGGTTAGCGCGAGCTTGAATTTTTCTACGTTTTGGCTCGGAATCAGCAGTTCAAAAGGGCCTTTTGGCGGCGTGGCCCAGCGATTAAAAGCGGGGTTGTAGCGGTAAATCTGTTCGATGCTGATGTCGGCCAGTTGCGCGGCGAGATCAAGGTCCATTTGTGAGCCGATCTGCACGGTGTCTAAAAACGGCTGGTTTTTAATTGCTTCGAGTTGGGTGTTGAATTTTTCTGGCTGGAGAATGATCTGTTTTAGGGCGAGCATTTTAGGTAGGTAGGAGCGGGTCTCTTTGGGCAGTTTGAGTGACCAAAAATCCGTGTCTTTGCCCTGTTTGCGGTTTTTGCGCACCGCTCGTCCAACGGTGCCTTCGCCGCTGTTGTAAGCCGCCAGTGCCAGCAACCAATCGCCATTAAAGTAACGGTGCAGGTATTCAAGGTAGTCGAGTGCCGCACGGGTAGAGGCGATCACATCACGGCGCTGATCCAACCACCAATTTTGTTCTAAACCAAAACGTTTGGCGGTGCCTGGGATCATTTGCCACAGCCCGGCGGCGCGTCCGTGGGAGTAGGCAAAGGGGTCGTAGGCGCTCTCCACAATGGGCAGCAGCGCCAATTCGCTCGGTAGGCCACGGGCTTCGACCTCATTGAGAATGGCGTAGAGATAAGGGTGAGCGCGTTTGCTGACCCGTTTCAGGTAGTTGGGGTGTTGTTTATACCAGTTTAATTCGGCTTGAATGTTCTCATGTTGGCTGCTAGGCAAGGCAAATCCGGCACGCAGTCGTTGCCACAGATTCTCTGTGGCCTCTGCTTTTTTGCTGTCCTTGGGGGTGTCGATTAACTCATAAGCGAGTTGCGGCAGTGCCAGTGGCAGGCGTACCGTGGAGCTGGGTTGCGGCGAAGAGGGTTCAGCAGCGGTGGCGGTTGCACAGAGAGCGAACAGTAGGCTAAAGAGCTTGATGAAAGTAAACATTGAGATCCTTGGGAATGATGCCTCAGGCAGTGAGCAGACGGTCGATCACCTCTAGGCTGATGTGTGCGTTATTGTAGTCGATCTCAATCGGCCAATAAGCCCCATTCTGTTCCAAAATCAGGCTGGGAAAGCTGCTGACGTGCATGTGGCGGCAGAGTCGAATTTCTTTTTCGAGTTGATTTTGGGTTGCGCTGGCATTGAGCTGCTGGGCAAAACGATCTGGGTCCAATGTTAACGCAGTTGCCAGTTCAAGCAGAGTGCTGTCATCGGAGGGGTTGCGCGCCTGTTGGTAGTAGGCCTTTTGAATCGCTTGAGTCATTAACAGATCGCAGCGAGGGTTTTGGTCGCGCGCGGCAATCACCGCTCGGCAAGCGGGATAGGTGGAGCGGCGAGGTTGGTTGTTTGTCCAGAAATCAAAGTTAAATTTTTTCTGTGGCAGACGCTGTTCGATCTGTTGCCACGCCTGTTTGATCTGCTGCTGGGTTTCAATGGGCATGGCTTGGTCGCTGTCGGGGGCTAACCCGCCGAGCAGGCGCTTGACGTTGATTTGCGGTGGCAGCTGAGTTTGAATCTGTTTCCAGACCGTTGTAAAGGCCCAGCACCAACTGCACATGGGGTCGTGAATATAATAGAGCGTTGTCGGTTGCATCTGTTTTACTCCACCGTATCCACAATGCGCAGATGAGAAAACCCATCGCCGTTGCGCTGCACCTGAATCTGAGTGGTGAGGCGGGTTTTGAGCGCCTCAACGTGAGAGATGATGGCGATGGTGCGGTTGTCGAGGCGCAGATTTTCCAGTGCGCTGAGGGCGATGTCCAAAGTGTGAGCGTCTAAGCTGCCAAAACCTTCATCAATAAAGAGGCTTTCGATGCGGGTTTTACGTCCGGCTAATTCCGACAGCCCCAAGGCCAAGGCGAGACTGACCAGAAAGGATTCCCCCCCAGAGAGGCTGCTGGTGGGACGCACGCTGCTGGCTTGGTAGAGGTCAACGATTTCCAGTGCCAGCTCTTCGACGTTTTTCAGTTGAATTTGATAGCGTGGATTGAGTTTGTGCAGATGAAAATTGGCCAGTTTAATCAGTTGTGCCAAGGTCAAACTCTGGGCGAATTTGGGGAACTTGCTGCCATTGGCGGAACCGATTAGATCGTTGAGCACAAACCAAGGTTGGGCTGCTTGAGTGAGCTGACTGATTTTTTTCAGTTGTGTCTGTTGGTTGTGGCGTTGTTCCTGATCGGCTTTGAGGAGGGCGTTGATTTCACCGGCGCGTTCTGACAATTGGGTCTGCTGCTGTTGTTGCTGTTGGTAATCGAGTTTCAGTTGTTGAGCCGCTTCACCTTGGGGCAGGTTGTAATCGAGCAGTTTATTCAGTTCGTTGTCTTGGTTTTCCCATAAGGCATCCAGCTTGGATTGTTGTTCCCGCAGTTGGGTCTGTTGCTGGCGCCGTGTTTTGGCTTCGGTTTCTGTCAGTAGGCTTTGGCGTAACTGTTCCAGATCTTTAAATTGGTGTTGACTGAGTTTTTCTTGCAGCGCTGCTTTTTGCTGTTGCAGCTGAGTTTGCTGGCTGTTGATGCTGTCGAGATTGGCGTAACAGAGCGCTTGTATTTCAGCCAAGCGCGTTTTGGCCTGTTGTACGCTCTGTTTGCGTTTGTTTGCGTCCGTTAAGGTGATGTCTGGGGTAACGGGCTGTGTCAGTTGTAGATCACGGTATTGATTCAGTTGCTGTTGCCACTCTTCATCTTCTTGCAGCAGTTGGGAGAGTTCATTGCCGACCCGTTCCAGCTGGGTTTTGAGGTTTTTCTGGTCTTGCTGTAGTTTGAGTTGTTGCTGTGTCTGTTCGGTGTGGTGTTTGAAACGCTGTTCTAATTCGTCAATGACCGGTTGTGTTTGCTCGCTGCCATGAATGGCCACTGTCCAGTTGGCGGTGGTGGCATTGAAATCATCGAGTGCGGTTTGTGATTTTTCCAGTAGAGCGGCCAGATTGTGTTGGCGCTGTTTCAACTCGTGAGTGTGCAGCTCCAGTTCTTGTTGGTTTTGGCGGCTCTGTTCCTCTTGGCTGCGTTGTTGGGCTAGAAACAGCAAATATTCTTTCTCAGCTTGCGCCTGATCTTTTTCGACCTGTTTCAGCGTTTCTGCCTGCTGCTTTGCTTTTGTGAGCAGTGCTTGAGTCTCCTGACACGCCTCCTGTAGAAGTTGAGGCTCGTTGAGGCTCAGAGTGAGGTTTATCTTGTTGGCTTTGCTGCTAAAGCGTTCCGCCAGACCTTTGATGTCGGCGCGGTTTTTATGCAGTTGTTCGGTCTGATTATTGATTTTATTCTTGCGTTGTTGAAGTTGTTGCTCTGCGGCGGCTTGCTCTTCTGTGGCCTGTTTGAGCTGTTCTTGTTGTTGCTTTAGAGCCGTTTCTGTCTCTGATTCAGAGGGCAAACTTTGTTCGCTGTAGGGGTGTTCTTGTGCGCCACAGAGGGGGCAAGGTTGGTTTTCTTGCAACTGTTGACGATGACTGCTCAGGCTTTGAATGGCCAAGGCTTGCTGGTGTTGTAGGGCTTTGTCTTCCAGTCTCTGTTGCTCGTGTTGGCGTTTTGTCTGGCAGGTTTTAATGTCGGTTTTGTCTTGTTGATAGCCTATTTGGAGCTGTTTCACGCTTTTGAGCAGTTGGGTTTCTGCTTTTCTTAGCAGACGCGCATCGGCATCGTGATCGGAGAGTTCATCCAGAACGTGCTGCTTTTTTTGTAGGATTTCAATCTGTAGTTGCCAGCTGGTGCTGCTGTGATCACCTCGTGCGTGCTGTAATTTTTGTTGGTGTTGTTCCAGTGTGGCAAGCCACTGGTCGCGTTGTTGCTCGGCACTGCTGAGCTGATGTTGCAATTGATGGAGATGGCTTTGGCGATGCTGAATGTTTTTTTGCAGCTCTTGAATGCCTTGTAAGCTTTCATCTTGCTGGCGTTGTAAGGAGCGGCACTGCTCCGCTTGTTGGCGAATTTGGGGCAGTTCTGTTTCGATTTTTACCTCTTGTTGGTGTTCTTGCAGCCAGAGTTGGAGAGTGTCTAGAGTTTGGTTTAGGCTGCTTTGTTCTTGCGAGAGTTGTTGGCTCTGCTGAGCGGATTGTTGGCGCTGCTGTTCACAGGTTTGGTGAGCTGCGGTGAGGGTGGTTAAGTTCTGTTGGCGAATCTGTTGCTGTTGTTGTTGCAATGTTTTTTGCTGTTGTAGCAACTCGTGCAGGTTTTTTTCCGCATTTTTGAGTTGTTCTACCTCGTTGCTGAGGGGAGCGGCTTTTTCATGTTGTGCCAGTTGTTGCAGCTGTGGGTTTAATTCTTTTTGTTCTTGTTGCAACAGCAGTTGTTTTTGTTGCAGTTGTTGCTGTTTTTGTTGCAGCTCTTGCTGCTGGTGATACTGTTGCAGTTGTTGATGTACGGTTTCCAGCTGTTTTTGATTCTGTTGTTTGGCTGTTAATAGGGTTTGTTTTTCTGTTTCAATCTCGTGCTGCTCAAGTTCAGAAAGCAGCTTTACTCCTTCCAAAGCCTGATGAGCTGCGCTGATTTCAGCCTCTTTTTGGCGAGCAAGGTCAAAGGCGGTGGTGCTGATTTTGGAGTAGATTTCGGTGCCGGTGATGCGTTCGAGCAAAGCTCCACGTTCATTGGCATCGGCATCTAAAAACTCTTTAAAACGTCCTTGCGCCAGCAGCACCGAACGTAAAAAACGCGGGTAATCCAGCCCTGTGAGCGCTTCGATGCGTTCGTCTACGGGGCGCAATTTGCTCTCTAAAATATGCCCTTGTTCATCGCTTAGCTGGCGTTTGGCAGGCTGTATTTTGCCGTCGCTTTTGCCCCGAGCGCGGCGCAGATCCCAGCGAGCATAAAATTGCCCTTCGGCACATTCAAACAGCACTTCGGCAAAACACTCGTTGCTGCCGCGTGACATCATTTCACTGGGGTTATTGAGGTTGTTGTAGCGGGCGGCTTTGCCAAACAGGGCCAGTGTGATGGCGTCCAGCAGGGTGGTTTTGCCCGCGCCAGTGGAGCCGGTGATGGCAAAGATGCCTGCCTCTGCCAGTGGCCCACGGTCGAAGTCGATCTCAAAAATGCCTACCAAAGAGTTGAGGTTTTTGAATTGCAGGCGCAAAATTTTCATAACGTTTCCTCTTCATGGAGGTGATTTAACAGTTGCTGAAAACATTCTCTGAGGGTTTCGTGACTGATTCTGCCTTGGTAATGTTCTAAACGATGTTGAAAGACCTCTTCTGGTTGCAGCTCTTCAATGCTGCGATCCGATTCCTTGAGATGGGTGATGGGTACGGCTTGCCGAGCTAAGCCAATTTTTAAAATCTCCACTTGGCGTTTTTTGGCGCATTCGTGCAGCATTTTCAGATCATTGGTCGCCAGTTCGCTGTCGGTGAGCACCAGTTCCAACCACGGCGTGAGCTGTTTATCGGGTGTCAGTGCTTCGATCTGTTGCTGCAATTCTGTGGCGCTGCCTTGCAGAGTGAGCAGACAACGAAAACGCGGAATGGTGATGCCCTGTTGTTCGATTTTGCCTTGCTCGGTGCTAATAATTCGCAGGCTCTTGTCGTGTTTGATTTCAGCAAAACTGAGGGGCAGTGGGCTGCCAGAGTAACGGATGGTCTCACAGCCACCAACCTTTTGTGGGCGATGCAGGTGGCCAAGGGCGATGTAGTCAAAGGCTGTGGGAAATTGAGCGGCGGAGATGCTGCCCAGCGTGCCGATGTGAATGTGGCGTTCGCTGTCGGAGAGGCTGCTGCCGATGGCGGTCAGGTGGCCGGTGGCGAGCATGGGCGCGTTGTCGTGGTTGCGTTGTTGCAGCTCGCTGGCCAAGGTAGCGTAACTTTGGATGACACCCTGTTTGGTGCGTTGCTCCATTTCGTCAAAACGTTCACCTGCCACAGCGCGGCGCAAGTCACGATCACGCAGATAGGGCACGGCAGCGAGCCAGATGCCAGGGTCATGCGGGTTTTGGCTTTTGATTTGCAATAAGGCATCGTCATGATCGTCGCTTAGAGCACCAACCACATGAATATTAAAGGCTTTGAGCAGCCGTTGTGGTGCTTCCAGGTGTGAGGCCGAGTCGTGATTTCCCGCCACAATGACCGCTTGGCAGTGACCTAAACTTGAGAGACGACGCAGAAAGTCGTAGTAAAGCCGTTCTGCTTGTCGTGAGGGATTGGCGTTGTCGAAGATGTCACCGCAGACCAGCAGCAGTTCAATTTTGTGCTGTTGTAGGGTGTGCAAGAGAAAGTCGAGAAACAGGGCGTGTTCTTGGTGACGTTCTTGGTCGTAAAAGCGTTGGCCGAGATGCCAATCTGATGTGTGGAGAATTTTCATGGGTTCGCTGTGCTTGGCTGCTGTTTTTCAGGTGAACAGTAAGTGTTATTGGCAGAGGGGTCAATTAGGAAAGACTAATTTTTATTAGTATGCAGTTGTTTGAGAAAGTGTTGGCGTTGTTCAGGGTCATTGAATTGCTCTTCGTCAATTACTGGTAGGTGAGGGAGCTGCGCTAGTAGGGTTTGAGTGAACAACCCCATGCCGTTGCGCTCGGTCTCTTTGCTGCTGGTATTGTAGACTTTGACTCGCTGTGAACCGCAGCTGGGTGAACCGCGTTTGATGATCAAGCCGTTGATGTGGGCAAATTGTGCCGCCATCTGCGTGCCGTACTCTTGTAGGGCTTGAGTGAAATCCAAGCTGGGGTTCTCAACGCCAAGTACACGGATGAGATTGTGCTCCGAGACCAAACGAATGGGCGGTCTTGGGGTGGGTAGACCAATGGCGGTTTCGGGGCAAAAGGGGATCAAAGTGGCGATTTGGCTCAGTTCATCGAGTAAAAACGCTTGGCGTTTGTGGCTGCCATCGTAACGAACGGCGTGACCTAACAGGCAGGCGCTGACGGCGAGGCTGATGGTGTTGGGATTTTTTTGCATAGGGCGTGCAGCTTAGCAGAAGACACAAAAAAGCCCCAACTGGGGAGGGAGATCCAGTTGAGGCTTAGGTGAAACCGAAGTTTCGGATGTGACTTATTTTGCAGCAGCAGGAGCAGCGGCTTTAGGAGCAGCAGCAGGAGCGACTGGAGCAGCAACAGGAGCGCCGTAGTAAGGGGCATTGTAGCCGTAACCGTTGCCTGCAACGTTGCTGTTGCCTTTAGCAGAGGTTTTCATGCTGAAACCGAAAGAACCGTTACCAGCGCCGTTACCGAAGAAGTTGCCGTTACCGTTGTTGTTGCTGTTGTTATAGCCGTTGGTGCCAGTGCTGTTACCGTTGCCATTACCGTTAGCAGATGCGTTCATGCTGAAGCTGAAATCACCAGAACCGTTAGCGGAACCGTTACCCGCGCCATTACTGTTGCTGGTGTTGTTGTAACCGTTGTTGTTGTCAAAAGGACCCCACCAAGCTTGAGAAGCAGCAGAAGCAGTGATCAGGGCAGCAGCAGCAATCAGTTTCAAAGTTTTCATGGTTAATCTCCAAAAAGTTTAAGTTAAATTCTAAGATGAATAAGTGTGGTTTAGGTGACTTGAAGGTCTCTGCCTAAACGATGGAGTGAAGTATATTAGTAGATGTTAATATAAGCAAGTGCTTTTTTGACTTTTTTTGATTCAGGCTCTGTTGTTTGTGGTTCGAAACGAATTCGGTCACAGGTTCCGCTCAAATCAGCAATCCTCTATAATGCGCCACGACTGTTTTTTCACTTCTCAATTTGGGTCACTTTTTCATGCGAATCCTTCAGGAAGCACTGACGTTTGACGACGTTCTGTTACAACCCGCTCACTCTACCATTTTGCCCGCCGATGCTCAGCTGGGCGCACCGCTGACGCGAGGCATTCGCCTCAATATTCCATTGGTCTCAGCGGCGATGGATACGGTCACCGAAGCGCGTTTGGCCATTGCGCTGGCTCAGGAGGGCGGCATTGGCATCATTCATAAGAACATGTCACCAGAGCAGCAAGCCAATGAAGTGCGTAAGGTAAAGAAATTTGAGAGCGGTGTGATTACCGATCCCGTCACCACCAGCAAAGAGACCACCATTCGTGAGTTGCTGGAATTGACTGCGTATCACAACATTTCCGGTGTGCCGGTGGTGGAAGGTGAAAATTTGGTCGGCATTGTGACTCATCGGGATGTGCGTTTTGAGACTCGTCTGGATGAGCCGGTTTCGGCGGTGATGACCTCTAAAGAGAAATTGGTGACGGTGATGGCCGGGGCTAAAAAAGCCGAGATTGTCGAGTTGCTGCACAAACACCGGATTGAAAAGTTGCTGGTCATTGATGATGCGTTTCATCTCAAGGGCATGATTACCGTTAAGGACATTCAAAAATCCACGGATTTCCCCAATGCCTGTAAAGACGATCAAGCCCGTTTGCGCGTCGGTGCAGCGGTGGGTACCGGTGCGGATACCGATGAGCGTATTCACGCGCTGGCCGCTGCCGGTGTGGATGTGGTGGTGGTGGACACCGCTCACGGTCACTCCCAAGGGGTGTTGGATCGGGTCAGTTGGGTGAAACAAAATTACCCCGATCTGCAAGTGATCGGTGGCAACATCGCCACTGCTGAGGCGGCGCGTGATTTGGTGGCTGCCGGTGCTGATGGGGTGAAAGTGGGTATTGGTCCGGGTTCCATCTGCACCACCCGCATCGTGGCCGGTGTCGGTGTGCCGCAGATCAGTGCGGTGGCTAATGTAGCCGAAGCGCTGGAAGGCACGGGTGTGCCGTTGATTGCCGATGGTGGCATTCGTTACTCCGGTGATCTGGCCAAAGCGATGGCTGCCGGTGGTCATGTGGCCATGATTGGCAGCATGTTGGCGGGTACCGAGGAAGCCCCTGGTGAGGTGGAGCTGTTCCAAGGGCGTTCGTATAAATCCTATCGTGGCATGGGTTCGCTGGGCGCGATGCAGCAGGGTTCCAGTGATCGTTACTTCCAAGACAAGAGTGTCGGAGTGGAAAAATTTGTCCCCGAAGGCATCGAGGGTCGTGTGCCTTACAAAGGGCCGCTGTCGGCCATCGTGCATCAGATGTTGGGCGGTTTGCGTTCCAGCATGGGTTATGTGGGCTGTGCCAATCTGGAAGAGATGCGCACCAAAGCCTGTTTTGTGCGCGTTACTTCAGCTGGGATGCGTGAGAGTCACGTTCACGATGTGACCATTACCAAAGAAGCGCCCAACTACCACGTCGATTAGAGTTTCATGCTCTGATTTACCTTGCAGCCTCAGATTGTCTGGGGCTGTGCTGTTTTTATTTTCAGACTTTCATTGGCAGATAAAAAACCATGACCGACATTCATACTCAACGCCTCCTTATTCTCGATTTTGGCTCCCAATACACTCAGTTGATTGCGCGGCGGGTACGCGAGGCGGGGGTCTATTGCGAACTTTATGCTTACGATTGTGGCAGTGAAGCCATTCGTGACTTCAAACCCAGCGGCATTATTCTCTCCGGTGGGCCGGAATCGGTCTCGCTGGAGGACTCGCCGCGTGCCGAGCCGATTGTGTTTGAGTTGGGGGTGCCGGTGTTGGGTATTTGCTACGGTATGCAGACGATGGCGGAGCAGTTGGGCGGTACGGTCTCCAGCTCCGATAAACGGGAGTTTGGTTACGCGCAGGTGCGCGCCCGAGGCCACTCCGATCTGCTGCGTGAAATCGAAGATCACGTTACCGCTGAAGGTTACGGTCTGCTGGATGTTTGGATGAGCCACGGCGATAAAGTCACTGAATTGCCGGAAGGGTTTAAGGTGATCGCCTCCACCGAGAGCGCCCCCATTGCGGGTATCGCTGATGAAAGTCGCTCTTTTTATGGCCTGCAATTTCATCCCGAAGTGACCCACACCAAACAGGGTGAGCGCATTATTGAGCGTTTTGCCCATGACATTTGTGGTTGTGAGTCGCTCTGGACGGCGGAGAACATCATCCACGACGGCATCGAACGGGTGGTGCAGCAGGTGGGCAGCGATGAGGTGATTTTGGGGCTGTCGGGTGGGGTGGATTCCTCGGTGGTGGCGGCCATGTTGCACCGTGCCATCGGCAAGCAGCTCACCTGTGTGTTTGTGGACAACGGTTTGTTGCGCTACCAAGAGGGCGATGCGGTGATGGCCATGTTTGCGAAAAACATGGGAGTGAAAGTGATTCGGGTTGATGCTGAGGCGCGTTTTTTGGCGGCGTTGGCCGGTGAGTCTGATCCTGAGAAAAAACGCAAAATCATCGGCAATCTGTTTGTCGAGATCTTTGAAGAGGAAGCGGCCAAGCTGCCTTCGGCCAAGTGGCTGGCGCAAGGCACTATTTACCCCGATGTGATTGAATCGGCGGGTGCTAAAACCGGCAAAGCGCATTTGATCAAATCTCATCACAACGTCGGTGGTCTGCCCGAGAACATGACCTTGAAGCTGGTGGAGCCGCTGCGTGAGCTGTTTAAGGATGAAGTGCGGCGCATCGGTCTGGAGCTGGGGCTGCCTTACGATATGGTCTATCGTCACCCCTTCCCAGGGCCGGGCCTGGGGGTGCGGATTTTGGGTGAGGTGAAAAAAGAGTACGCCGATCTGCTGCGTCTGGCGGATCATATTTTCATCGAGGAGCTGTACAGCCACGACCTCTATCATAAGGTGTCGCAAGCCTTTACCGTCTTTTTGCCGGTCAAATCCGTCGGTGTGACCGGCGACGGTCGGCGTTATCAATATGTGATTGCTCTGCGTGCGGTGGAGACGATTGATTTTATGACCGCCCGCTGGGCGCATCTGCCGTATGACTTTTTGGATCTGGTCTGTCGGCGCATTGTTAATGAGATCGACGGCATTTCGCGGGTGGTGTATGACATTACCGGTAAACCGCCGGGGACCATTGAGTGGGAATAAACGTGGGCGCATGGTTAAGGGATTGAATATCGGTTATAATTTTACCAATTGTTGATCGAATGAGGTGATGTAAAAATGGTCTCTGCAACGTTATCGAGTAAATATCAATTGTCATTACCTAAGGTCATTCGTGAGCAACTTGAATTGCGAGCGGGGCAGAAGTTTTCGGTGATTGCTAAGGGGGATGTTATTGAATTGGTGCCGGTGAAATCCATTCAGTCGGCACGCGGCATCTTCAAACAGGTCAATCCCAACGGTTACCGTGATCGCTCTTAGGATGGCGGTTGTTGTTGATACGTGTGGTTGACAAACGGTCTTTTGGTTGAAGATTACGCACCTTATTTTCTCTGTATCGAGGAAATTATTGTGCCCGCTTCCGTGCAATTTGAATTGTATAAGTGGGTCTGTCGAGAGGTCTCCGAAAGTAACGCTTTGGAGGTAATCGGGTTGACAGAACAAGGTTGTGTGGTGCCGTTATCAACCAGTATTGCTGTGTTGGCCGCTGATTTTGCTAGACAGAAGGGACTTTCCTTTGCCGATGCCATTATTTACGCCACAGCACACCACTCTAAAAATATTTTGGTGACCTCCGATGCTCATTTTAAGGGGCTCGATGGTGTCGAATATTTTGTTAAAAGCGGGTAGTTTCCGCATCAAAAATCATTGAGTAAAATGTGGCCGCCCAAAAAGCCCAAGTAAAAAAACCCAAAAAACCAAAAGCCAGCCCCGTTCAACGTTCTGTATTAAGACGTTTTTTCGCCCTCTGGCCACTCTGGTTTATTCTATCAGCAGTGCTGTTGGCAGCTTATGTGGCTTTTTTAGACTACAAAGTACGTCTGCATTTTTCTGGTGCGCAGTGGGCCCTGCCCGCTCATGTTTACGCTCGTCCGCTGGAACTGTACGCCAGTGCGGCGCTTTCACCCTCGGAACTGGAAGAGAAACTGCGGCAATTGGGCTATCGAGCCAAACGCCAACCCAGCCGTCCTGGTGAGTACCGTCGTTTGCCTCAAAGCTTGGATATTGTCAGTCGTCCGTTTCAGTTTTGGGACGGTTTGCAGGTGTCACGTAACGTTCGTGTCAGCTTTGCTCAGCGTCACGTCAGCAGTTTGCGGGCATTGGATCGTCTTGGTGAATTGAGTTGGTTTCGCCTGCAGCCAGAACGCATTGCCAGCATCTATCCCGCTCACCATGAAGATCGTTTGCTGGTGAAATACGCCGATCTACCCGCCCATTTGATTGAAGCGTTGTTGGTGGTGGAGGACGGTAATTTTTTCCAACATCACGGCGTGCGTCCACAAGCGATTGCCCGTGCTCTGTTGGCCAACATTCAAGCGGGTGGGCGGGTGCAGGGTGGCAGCACCTTGACTCAGCAGTTGGTGAAAAACCTCTTTTTGAGCAATGAACGCACCCTGAGCCGCAAAGCCAATGAGGTGATTATGGCGTTGCTGTTGGAGTGGCGCTTTAGCAAAGAGCAGATTCTGGAAGCCTATTTTAACGAGGTCTATTTTGGTCAGTCGGGCGCGCGCGCGATTCACGGTTTCGCTTTGGCCAGTGAATTTTATTTTCGTCGCCCTTTGATCGAGCTGGATCTGGATCAGATGGCGCTGCTGGTGGGGTTGGTGAAAGGCGCTTCGTACTACAACCCGTATCGTCACCCTGAACGGGCTAAAAAACGGCGTAATTTAGTTTTACGTCTGATGCACACAGCAAAATTGATCTCGAAAAAAGTCTATTTTCAGGCCAAAGCAGCACCTTTGGGTCTGGCTCCGGCGCGTCTGCCCCGAGCCAGCCAATACCCAGCGTACTTGGAGTTGGTGAAACGCCAGCTTTATCGTGATTATGATGAACGAGATTTGCGCAGTGCCGGTTTGAGCATTTTCACTTACATGGACAGTCATCTGCAGCAGCAAGCGGAGAGTGCCGTGACGTCGGGGATAAAAGCCTTAGCCTATCAAAAACGCTATCCAGATCGTCAAACGGCGTTGATCAGTGTGGATCGCAGCAGCGGTGAAGTGCTGGCCGTAATCGGTGGGCGTGATCCAAAAAAAGGCGGTTTTAACCGTGTTTTGGATGCCCAGCGTCCCATTGGTTCCTTGGTGAAACCGGCGATCTATTTGGCCGCGTTGAGCCAACCTTGGCGTTATCAATTGTCGAGTTTACTCTCGGATCAGGCTCTGAGTTTGAAGACCCAAGAGGGGCTTTGGCAGCCGCAGAATTACGACCATAAAAGCCACGGTAAGGTGCCGTTGTATCGCGCCTTGGCGCACTCTTATAACTTGGCCAGTGTGCGTTTGGGGATGGAGTTGGGTTTGCCAAAGGTGGTCAAGCAGCTGCATGAGTTGGGAATAAAAAAAGATATTAAGGCCTATCCGTCCCTGTTGCTCGGAGCCTTGGAGTTGTCTCCTTTTGAGGTTGCCGATTTTTATCAGACGTTGGCCAATAACGGTTTTCATGCTCCGCTGCGCAGCATTCATGCGGTGCTGACTGCCAAGGGTGAACCTCTGCGTCGTTATCCTTTAAAGGTCTCAGCTGGAGCTGATCCAACGGCGGTTTATTTGACTCAATTTGCTTTGCAGAAAGTAACCCAAGAGGGCAGTGCGCGTTCGTTGCAGTGGCGTTTGCCGAAGATCATTCTGGCGGGTAAAACCGGCACCAGTAACGACTTGCGGGACAGTTGGTTTGCCGGTTATGGCGACCGTCTTTTGACCGTGGTCTGGGTGGGCAACGATGATAACAGCCCAATGGGGCTGAGTGGCTCATCGGGAGCCTTGCCGCTGTGGGCGAAGTTTATGTCTCTGGCCGATGTGAAATCACTGGTGAGCACCGCGCCTGCCGGTGTTGAGTGGCGCTGGGTCAACGCCAAAGGTCAACAGAGTCGTGAGGATTGTCCAGAGGCAAAAAAATTGCCTTTTGATCGTCGTTCTGCGGCATTAAAAACCTCGTTTTGTTATCAAGTGGATGACGAGCCGGATAACTGGTTGGATGATTTATCATGATAAAAGTGAACAGACAGAGTGGTTATTTTCTGCTTGTGTTGATGTTGTTTTTAGCGGGTTGCAGTACGTCAGGGCAAAAATCAAAACCGCTGGGTGAAACGTCGCCAGAGAAGCCCAAAGCGGAGCAAGCGCTGCCAAAAGCGGCGGAGCTGCCACCCGGTCGAGTCGAGGAGAAGGTCACTCAGGTGACCAGCAATGCGGCGGTGGTCTCTCTCTGGCGTGAATCAGAGTTGGCACGCAGCAACCAGCAGTTTGATCGAGCCGCCAATGCCTTAGAACGGGCGCTGCGCATCGTGCCAAAAGACGCGGTGTTGTGGAGCCGTTTGGCGGAGATTCGTCTCTATCAAAACCAGTACGCGCAGGCGGAAAATTTAGCCGCTAAGTCGAGTGCCTTGGCGGGCCGAGAACGCACATTGTTGTATCGAAACTGGTTGTTGACCGAACAAGCTCGTCAAGCACGGGGGGATAAAACGGGTGCCAAAGAGGCGCAACGCCAAGCGCAATTATTAACTGATGTTACTCAGTAGAGAAGGCAAGCAGTTTAGGACTGCGTAGGGCGCACTAACCGAAGGGCAGTGCGCCGATAAAACCAAGCACCCAATCATGATATACAGTGGTCTTGCTCGTCATTCCCGCGAAGGCGGGAATCTATACAAGACGATCAAATTCTCACGTGGATTCCCGCCTTCGCGGGAATGACGGGGGTTACGATGCACTTATTTTTTAACCAATTACGTAACATCAGTTATTAAAGTGACGTAGGGAGAAGAGTCATGTCTTTAGGGCCGGTGATGCTGGATCTGGAGGGAGCAGCCCTCAATGAGCGTGAACGCCGTGTGCTGCAACAGCCGCAGGTGGGTGGGGTGATTCTTTTCAGCCGCAATTTTGAGTCACGTTTGCAGTTGCAGCGGTTGGTGGCGGAGATTCGCGCCGTGCGCCAACCGCCGCTGCTGGTGGCGGTGGATCACGAAGGCGGTCGGGTGCAGCGCTTTCGAGCCGGTTTCAGCCCCATTCCGGCGATGGCACGCCTCGGTGAGTTGTACGAGCGCAATAAAAAAATGGCCTTGCACAGCGCCGAGCAGTTGGGCTGGTTGTTGGCCGCTGAACTGCGTGCCGAAGGCGTTGATGTCAGTTTTACCCCTGTGCTGGATCTGGGGCGGGGCATCAGTGGGGTGATTGGCGATCGTGCGTTTCACTCTGATCCTGAGGTGATTGCGCGTTTGGCGGCGGCGTTGATGGCGGGGATGAAACGGGCGGGGATGGTGGCGGTGGGCAAACATTTTCCCGGTCACGGTACGGTGAAAGAAGATTCTCATCTGGCGTGCCCTGTTGATCCGCGATCGTTGGCGGAGTTGATGTTGGAAGACCTGCTGCCCTTTGAGCGTCTGATTGAGCAGGGTTTGGCGGCGATGATGCCCGCCCATGTGATTTACTCGCATGTGGATCAACACCCAGCGGGTTTTTCGCCTTTTTGGTTGCAGCAGGTGCTGCGCCGTGAGCTGCGTTTTCAGGGGGTGATTTTCAGCGACGATCTGAGCATGGCCGCCGCCGCTGCCTACGGAGATTATCCGCAACGGGCGCAAGCGTCGTTGCAGGCGGGCTGTGACATGGTGCTGGTTTGCAACCAACCTGAGGCGGCAGAGGCGGTAGTGGCTTCGCTCAAAGGTTATGAAAACCCCGCCAGTCAAGCGCGTTTGGTGCGTCTGCACGGTCGAGGTGGGATGAGTGGCGATGCGCTGCGCGCCAGTGACGAGTGGCAGCAGGCTCAAGGGGTGTTGCAGGCGGTGCAGAGCGGCGATGATTTTGAGTTAGAGCCATGAATCGCTCTTCTATTACCGCTGCACAAGCAGAGGCGGCTTTGGCGGAAGCTGAGTTGTTGTTTGATGAAGATCAAATTCGTACGGCGTTAGAAAAAATAGCCACTGAAATCAGCGCGCAGTTGGCGGACTCTGATCCGTTGCTGATTTCGGTCTTGAACGGCGGTCTGATTCCGGCGGGTCAGTTATTGCCGCTGCTGGATTTTCCTTTGCAGTGCGATGTGTTGCACGCCACGCGCTACCGTGGTGAAACGTCGGGTGGCGAGTTGCAGTGGTTGCTGTATCCGCAGCAGAATTTACGCGGGCGCACGGTGTTGATTGTGGATGATATTTTGGATGAGGGGCATACTCTAAAAGCCATTCTTGCGTACTGCCAACAACAAGGCGTTAAGCAGGTGCAGAGTGCGGTTTTACTGGAGAAAAAACATCAGCGCCGCTGCGCAGGTGTTGAGGCGGATTATGTCGCCTTGCGTGTGGATGATCGTTATGTGGTGGGTTATGGGATGGATTATCACGGTTACTTGCGTAATGCGAAGGGTATTTATGCTCTCGATGAAACGGCGTTGTAAGGAGTTCTAATGTCTAGTTCAGCATCCATCGCCATTATTGGTGGCAGCGGTTTTAGCTCTTTGGCTGAGTTGAGGGTGATTAAAACCGAGCAGGTCATGACCGAATTTGGTGCGCCATCGGCTCCTCTGGTTTATGCCGAATTGGCGGGGCGGTCATTGGTCTTTCTTGCCCGCCACGGTGACCCTCATACCATTCCACCTCATCAAGTGAATTACCGCGCCAATATGCTGGCTTTGAAAGAAGCTGGAGTAAAACAGGTGTTTGCTTTGGCGGCGGTGGGTGGCATGGGTGATGGGTGTACTCCCGGTGCTTTGGTGATCCCTGATCAGATTATTGACTATACGTATGGTCGTCAGCAGACCTACTTTGAAGAGAATTTGGAGCAGGTTACTCACATTGATTTCACCTACCCTTATACCGAGGTTTTGCGAACGGAGTTAAAGCAGGCTGCGGTAAAAGCGCAGATTGAGTTGGTGACAGAGGGGGTTTATGCTGCCACGCAAGGACCGCGTTTGGAAACGGCAGCGGAGGTCAGAAAATTGGAGCATGACGGCTGTACCATTGTCGGCATGACGGGGATGCCAGAAGCGGCTTTGGCGCGTGAACTGGAGTTGGAATACGCCTGTTTGGCGGTGGTGGCCAATTGGGCAGCGGGTAAACGTGATGTTTTGATTACCATGCCCGAAATTGAAAAAACCTTGCAGAGGGCGCATAAATCGGTAAATCAGCTTCTGTTAGCTCTGTTTTCTCGATAAATTAGGTTATAAAAGAATAATATTTTCTAAAAAGTGGCTGTTCTCTTGACCGATGGCAGGGCAGACAACGACACTGGAGTTTCTCGTCATACGTGACTTTTCTGGGGTCGGTTATGCAACGCATCACTTTTTACTACTCTCAACATCAGGGCTGGAGTTTGGACTCTTTTCCTGACTGGGACTCGCCTGAAACACTGCTGATGGTGTTTGGTGCCAGTGAGTTTTTGCACAATCCCGCCCCTTTGCAAACCTTACGCGATGCTTTTCCCACCTCTCTGTTTATTGGTTGTTCGACTGCCGGTGAAATTTTTGCTGATCGTGTCTCTGATCACAGCCTCAGTGTGGCCTTGATCCGTTTTGCCCATACGCCGCTGAGGATCGTGACCGCATCGGTCTCTGCGATGAAAGACTCTTTTAAGATCGGTGAGCACTTGGCGCAGCAGTTGGTCGCAAATGACCTGCGTTCTTTGTTTGTACTCTCTGATGGCTTGCATGTGAACGGCAGTGAACTGGTTAAAGGGTTGTGTGCCAATGTGGCTGATGAGGTGGTTATTACCGGTGGTTTGGCCGGAGATGGTGAACGGTTTCAGCAGAGTTGGGTGATGTCGAAGGGGCTGCCGGAAGAGTCAAAAGTGGTGGCCTTGGGTTTTTATGGCGATGCTATTAGGGTCTCTTTTGGCAGCAAAGGTGGTTGGGATATTTTTGGTCCGGAGCGGCGTGTGACCCGTTCGGTTAATAATGTTTTATATGAATTGGATGGCCGTCCGGCACTGGAATTGTACAAGGCGTATTTAGGTGAGTTGGCAGAGGGTTTACCTTCAACGGGTCTTCTGTTTCCTTTGGCGCTGCGCCAAAACCGCGAGGATGAGCGCCATCGAGTTAGAACTATTTTAGCGGTGGATGAAGCGGCGCAGTCATTGACCTTTGCTGGTGACGTGCCGCAGGGCTGGTTGGTGCAGCTGATGCGCGCCAATTTTGAGCGGCTGATTGACGGTGCCGAACGTGCGGCGATGGATGCGCAGCAGCGTATTGCAGGTGTTGACTCGGGGCAGAAGTTATCGATTGCCATCAGTTGTGTCGGGCGGCGGTTGGTGTTGCGAGAGCGTTCTGAGGAGGAGCTTGAAGTGACGTTGGCGGCGCTAAAGGGGGATGTGGAGCAGATTGGTTTTTACTCTTATGGTGAAATTTCTCCCTTTGTCAGTGGCAGTTGTGATCTGCACAATCAAACCATGACCCTAACGGTTTTTAGTGAGGCAAAATAGATAATGCATCACCTCTTAACACGGCAGTTGCAGCGTTTGGGTTTGGATGAGGCTCAAGCGCCCTCTAAGGAGCAGTGGTTGGCGTTGTTGCAAAAAGTCAGCGCAACTTACGATGATGCGGATCAAGACCGCTATTTACTTGAACGCTCAATGGAGATCTCTTCTAAGGAGATGATGGCTCTGTACGACAGTGTGCGCCAACAGTCGGAGAACCGCGTTGAAGTTGAGCATCAAAAATTACGTTCGGTGATGGACTCATTGAGTGACGGTCTGTGTGTTTTGGATGACAGGGGCGTGTTGCAGTTTATTAATCCTGCGGGTGAATATTATTTTCAAGATGCGGCAGATAATCTGGTGGGGTGTTCTGTTTTAAGTCGTTTTACTCTGCACGAGGTGGGGCAGCCAGAAGAGCCTTTGTTGACCGAGGAGCTGTTGCGTCGTTTGGCCGCAGGTGAGAGTTTTCGGGATGATCGAGGTTTGTTATTGCAAGATGATGATGATTTGGCCGTCTCTTGCGTCTTTAATCCGTTGTTTGTGGACGATGAATTTTTAGGTCAAGTCTTTCTGTTCAGGGACATCAGTGAGCGGCGGCGTTTTGAAATCAGCCTGCATCAAGCGCAGCAAGATGCGGAACAGGCGAGTCGTTCTAAAAGCGAATTTTTGGCCACCATGAGCCATGAGATTCGCACCCCGATTAACGGCGTGATGGGGATGTTGGGCTTGTTACTGGATTCCAGCTTGGATGAGGATCAGCGTGATTGTGCGGATAACGCCTATCGCTCTTCGGAAGCGTTGTTATCCATTATTAATGATGTGCTGGATTTTTCTAAGATTGAAGCGGATCAGTTGCAGTTGGAGCACTTGGAGTTTGATCCACAACTGTTGGTTGAGGAGTTACTGGATTTTTTTGCCGAAACAGCCGCAGAGAAGAGGCTCTCTTTGATGGCCTACATTGATCCTAATGTGCCCGAAACGGTGTTTGGTGACATTGGCCGAGTGCGGCAGGTGTTGAGTAACTTGATCTCCAATGCGATTAAATTTACCGATCAAGGTGACGTGTTGATTCGCTTGTTACCTGAGGCTGAGGATCTGATTCGCTGTGAAGTGCGAGATACGGGCATTGGCCTTTCGACGGAACATTCACAAAAACTGTTTGAACGTTTTATTCAAGCGGATGCATCCACCACGCGGCGTTACGGTGGTACCGGTTTGGGTTTGAGTATCAGTAAACGTTTGGTAGAAAAGATGGGCGGTGACATTGGGGTGCAGAGCGAGGTGGGGCAGGGCAGCACGTTCTGGTTTAATTTACCGACCCATGTTAAAGATCGTCGGCAAGATGCTCCCAGTTTATCGGGATTGTCGCTGCTGTTATTGGACAGCGGTCATTATCGCCATAACACCTTGGTGGAACAGCTGCAGAGCTGGCAGATTGAGGTCACACAGGTCGCTTCTTTACCGCAAGCGCTGTTGAAGTTAGAGGCGAGTGGACAAAAACAGCAGTTTGATTTGGTGGTGATCAACCGTCATCAAGCCGATGGTTTGATCTGGGCGGAAGTATTGCAAGCGATGCCGCATTTGATGGAAATGCCAATGTTGGTGTTTATCAATTTTCGTCAACATCTGGATCACAGTCGTTATCAGCGTCTGGCACGAACCTTTTATCTGCGCAAACCCTTAAAAGCATCCCTGCTGTATCAGCATTTGATGGCGGTGGCTGAAAAACGGTTGCTAAGCTTGAATAAGGGCAATAGAAATCCACACACGCAATTATCGGATCTCAGTTATCAGGGTAAATCGGTGTTGGTGGTGGAAGATAATCTGGTCAATCAGAAGATTTTACAGCGCATGTTGGAAAAGATGGACGTGGCGGTGGATGTGGCGGTCAACGGTTTGGAGGCGCTGTTGCTGGTGCAGCAGCACCGTTACGATTTGATCTTGATGGATTGCCAAATGCCGGTAATGGACGGTTACGAAGCGACGCAAAAACTACGCAAACGAGAGCGTGCGCAGCGCCGTTATGTACCGATTATTGGTATCACTGCAAATGCCTTGGTGGGTGATCGTGAAAAATGTCTGGATGCGGGTATGGATGATTATCTGCCTAAACCGATTCGTCCAGCGGAGTTGCGTGGAGCACTGCAAGAGTGGTTGGCGTTTGAAAAAGAGAGCCATTCAGCTTAATGCGTCGTTGTTAATTTTTAAATAACAGCAGTGATCTTGCCAGTCGGCGAGGACGATTCGAGTGCAGGGCTGTTTGTCTAAAAAAAAGTGATGGGTTTTTGGTCGATGGGTATGGCCATGAATCAGTTGTTGCACCTTGTATTTCCGCATGACTTTTTCAACTTCTATTTGATTGACATCCATAATTTCACTGCTTTTTCCCCCTGTCGCTGCTTGGCTTGCTTCACGTAAACCTTTGACCATTGCGATGCGCTCTGCCATAGGCTTGGCCAAAAAGGCCGTTTGCCAATGTGCATCGCGTACCTGTTGGCGAAAGGCTTGGTATTTCACATCGTCGCTGCAAAGAGTGTCACCGTGCATCAGCACGGTGGGAGTGCCGTAAAGATCAATGAGCGTGGGATCGTCGATTAATTCGATGCCGTAATTGGCCAGCATCTGTTTACCGAGCAGAAAATCACGATTGCCGTGCATTAAAAAAACACGGGTACCGTTTTGGCTGAGTTTTTTCAGTGCCTTAAAACAGTCGAGAAACTCGGGATTTGGATCATCATCGCCGAGCCAATATTCAACAAAATCACCTAAAATATAGAGTTTTTCAGCATGAGCTGCTTGTTGATTAATAAAATCGTGAAACAGCTGTAACACCGCTGGTTGACGGGCATCCAAGTGTAAATCAGAAATAAAAAGTGTGTGCATAAAATAGAGAGAATAAAAGTGGGAAGCCAAAGCCAAAGCCAAAGCCAAACCGCAAGAGTTTGGCTTTGAGAAGGGCTTAATCGACCACTTCAGCCTTTTCAATCATCACGTCAACGGTAGGCACGTCAGCGTGACCGCCTGCGTTGCCGGTGGAGACTTTGCTGATCTCCATCATGATGTCCAGCCCATCAACTATTTTACCAAAGACACAGTAACCCCAGCCTTGTTGGGTGGGGGCGGTGAAGTTCAGAAAATCGTTGTTGCTGACGTTGAGGAAAAACTGCGAGCTGGCAGAATGAGGATCAGGGGTACGCGCCATGGCGATGGTGCCCACGTCGTTGGTGAGGCCGTTGTTGGCTTCGTTTTCGATGTTGGCGCGGGTTGTTTTTTCGCTCATGCCTGGCTCCATGCCACCGCCTTGCACCATAAAACCAGGGATGACGCGGTGAAAGATGGTGCCATCATAAAAACCGTCTTTGGCGTATTGCTCAAAATTGGCAGCGGTTTTGGGGGCTTTTTCGTGGTCGAGTTCGAGGGTGATCAGACCCATTGAGGTGTGCAGTTTAATCATGGAAAGACCTTTGTCTAAGTAAGTTTGAATGCAAAATATAGGGGTGAATATTGATAAATCAAGCCGCTAGAGGCGGCTGATTTTGTTGATGATCACCTGAGGGCTGGGCACGTCTTTGGGGAAGGAGCCACCTGAGCCGGTTTTCAGCGCGGAAATTTTCTCGATCACCGCTTTGCCGTCAATCACTTTGCCAAAGACACAGTAACCCCAGCCACGGCGAGATTTGCGCGTGTGGTTTAAAAAGCGGTTGTTGCTGGAGTTGATGAAAAATTGTGCGGTGGCGGAGTCGGGGTCAGAGGTGCGCGCCATGGCGATGCTGCCGTAGTTGTTTTCCAGCCCGTTGTCCGCTTCGTTGGCCACCGGATCGTGGGTGGCTTTGCGGTTGTAGCTTTTATCAAAACCACCGCCCTGAATCATAAAGTTGGCGATGACACGATGAAAAACGGTATCGGTGTAGAACCCTTCATCGACGTAGCGGAGAAAGTTTTTCACCGTTTTGGGGGCTTTTTCGGGGTACAGCTCTAGGGTCATGTTGCCTTGGCTGGTCTCGATTTTGACTTGGATGGCTTCATTTTTTTGTTTGTGTTCGTGGTCATGCTCTTTTTTCTCGCCGTGATCGGCAGCCGAGGCGGTGCCGAAGAGGCTGAGGCTGGCAAGCAGCAGCAGGGTTTTTGATAGGGCGTTTAA